>NZ_JBFAWG010000014.1:0-104265 GCF_040680215.1 Streptomyces sp. NPDC052107 | reverse complement strand
CGGCCCAACCCCAGCCCAACCACCCGAACCAGCCCCCGACATCCGGCCGGCCCAACCCCAGCCCAACCACCCGAACCAGCCCCCGACATCCGGCCGGCCCAACCCCAGCCCAACCACCCGAACCAGCCCCCGACATCCGGCCAGTCCGGTGTGTCAGATCCCGGTCGATCAGTGTGTGCGTGGTTTCTTGACGGAGATTCAGTGCGTGTCGTCAGCGCAACGCGGGCTCGTCCAGAGTCAACGTGCCTGCGTCCGCGTCGAGTTCGGCTGGCACACCGAACGGAACGGTCACCGCGTCGTCGCAGTGCCCGAATCCCAGCTCCTCCACCACCGGCACCCCGAGTCCGCCGAGCCGGTCGGCGAGGACCGGGCGCAGTTCCTCGTAACGGCCGCAGTCGCGCCAGGAGCCGAGCCCGATCCCGGTGACCCCGTCGAGCCAGCCGGAGCGCACCAACTGGGTCAGCATCCGGTCGACGCGGTACGGCGCTTCGGCCACGTCCTCCAGGAGCAGCAGCCCGCCCCGTGCACCGGGCCGGGCGTACGGGGTGCCGAGGTCGGAGGCCAGCAGGGCCAGACAGCCACCGAGCGTGATCCCCCGGGCCCGGCCGGGCGCCAGCCCTGCCCCGGCCGAGGTCAGGGTCCGCACGCTCTCCGGAGCGAACAGGGTGGAGCGCAGATGCTCCTGTGCGCGGGCGCTCTTGATGAAGTCGACCCCGGCGGCGGCCGGTCCGTACAGGCTGACCAGGCCCAGCCGGGTGGCGAACGCCTGGTGCAGCACGGTGACGTCGCTGAAGCCCACGAACACCTTGGGACCGGCCGCCCGCATCGCGTCCCAGTCCAGCAGGTCGACCATGCGCTGGGCGCCGTACCCGCCGCGGGCGCACAGCACCGCGGCGACGGACGGGTCGCACCAGGCGTTCTGGAGGTCGGCCGCACGGTCGGCGTCCCGGCCGGCCAGGTAGTCGAACTCCCCGTGCCGGTCGAGCACATGGGGTGCCACGACCGGATCCAGGTCCCAGCCGCGCAGCACGTCGAGCCCCGCCTGGAGCCGTTCCTCGGGCACCGGCCCGCTGGGGGCGACGACGGCCACCCGGACGCCCGGGGCCAGCCGCTCCGGGCGCGTCAGTTCCTTCACGTGTGCAACCCCAGTCTCGGCACATCGGGCACGTCCAGCTTGAACACCTGGGCGTACAGGGACATTTCCGCCTCCAGGGCGCGCACCATGGTCTCCGCACGCCGGAACCCGTGCCCCTCTCCCTCGAAGGTGAGGTAGGCGTGCGGCACGTCCCGGTCGGCGATCCGGGCGAGGAAGCGTTCGCACTGGGCGGGCGGGCAGATCACGTCGTCCAGGCCCTGGAGGAGCAGGAACGGCGCGGTGAGCCGGTCGGCGTGGGTGGTCGGCGAGCGGTCGGTGTACCGGGCGGGCACCTCGGCGAGAGGGCCGATCAGCGACTCCAGGTAGCGGGACTCGAAGTCGTGGGTCTCCCCCGGGCCCCAGGTGGCCAGGTCCAGCACGGGGTAGATGATGGTGCCGCAGGCGTAGACGTCGGTGGTGGTCAGGGAGGCGGCGGTGGTCCAGCCGCCCGCGCTGCCGCCCCGGATCGCGATCCGGGCGGGATCGGCGGTGCCCTCGTCGGCGAGGGCGCGGGCGACGGCCGCGCAGTCCTCGACGTCGACCACGCCCCACTGCTCACGCAGCCGCTCGCGGTAGGCCCGGCCGTAACCGGTGGAGCCGCCGTAGTTCACCTCGGCGACGCCGATGCCGCGCGAGGTGAAGTAGGCGATCTCCAGGTCCAGCACGAGCGGCACCCGGCTGGTGGGGCCGCCGTGCGCCCAGATGACGTAGGGCGGCAACTCGCCGTCGGGCGCGGTGTGTTGGGGGTGGTGCGGCGGGTAGACGTGGGCGTGCACCTCGCGGCCGTCGGGGCCGGTGAAGACGCGGAGCTGCGGCTCCGGGTAGTACGCGGGGTCGACGGCGTCCCGGTGCCGGGCGCCGATGGCGCGGGCCCGGCCGGTGACGGTGTCCAGCTCGACCACCTCGACGGCGGTGCGCGGGCTGGCCCCGATCGCGACCACCCGTGCGCCGTGGGCCGCGAGATGGGCCGAGAACTCGGTCCACGGGCCGGCGGCGTCGACGATCTCTCCGGATTCCGGATCCAGGATGCCGAGTACGGTCGACCCCTTGCCGTGGACGACCGCGATCAGCCCGTTGCCCAGCGGCGCGAACCAGCGCAGGCCGAGCTGCCACAGGGGGCCGCCGAACTCCTCGTGGCGCGGGCACAGCGGGGTGCCGTCGCGGTAGAGGTTCCACCAGCCGCTGCGGTCGCTGCTGTAGAGCAGCCTGCCGTCGGCGGCCCACTCCACCTGGGCGACGGCCTCGTCCGGTCCGCCGGCGACGCTACGCGCGTCCCGCAGCGTGCCGTCGTCGCCTACGTCGGCCACGAGCAGCTCCGTGCCGTCCCACGGCATGCGCGGATGGTCCCAGGCGAGCCAGGCGGCGCGGCGGCCGTCGGGGGCGAGGCGCGCCCCGGTGACGAACCGGTGCCGGCCGTCGGAGAGTTCCCGGACGGCGCCGCGGTCCTCGGCGGCCGAGCCGTCCAGTGGTACGGCGGCGAGGACGCGCCGCACGTCACCGGGACCCTCCCCGGTGAACTCCTCCAGCACGCACCACACTTCACCGCGCGCTACGTCCACGCGCGGTTCGGCCCACCGCAGCCCGCCGCCCACGGGCGACACCGGGGTCAGCGGGCGCGGCTCGCCGCCGGGTTCGTACCGGTAGAGCCGCTGGTCGGCGAAGTTCACGAAGACGACGAGGGGTTCCCCGTCGCGTACCACCCCGGCCCAGGGCCGGCCGCCGTACTCGATGACCCGGCTGCGCACGTTCCACGGCGCGGGCAGCACCGACTCCTCGGTTCCGTCGGCGCGGCGGCGTACCAGGGCGCGGCGGCCGCCCTCGTTCGGCCGGGGTTCGGTCCACCAGGTCTCGTCCCCGACGAAGCCCGGCCACTCCGGCCGGCCGTCGTGCGCGGCGGCCAGGGCCGCGTCGACGGGCGACGGCCAGGATCCGTACGGTGTCTTCAGCATCTCGTCCCCCATCGTCTAGGCCGTCCGCAGGAACCGGTCGAGCACCCGGACGCCGAAGTGCAGCGCCTCGACCGGCACCCGCTCGTCCACGCCGTGGAACAGCGCCTGGTAGTCGAGGCCCTCGGGCAGCTTCAGCGGGGCGAAACCATAGCCGGTGATGCCGAGCCGGGAGAACTGCTTGGCGTCCGTGCCGCCCGACATGCAGTACGGCACCACGTGCCCTTCGGGCGCGAACTCCTCGACGGCGGCCCGCATCTTCGCGTAGGTCGGCGAGTCCACGGGCGCCTGCAGGGCTACCTCCCGGTGCGCGAACTCCCAGCTCACGTCCGGTCCCGTCAGATGTTCGAGGGTGGCGGTGAACTCCTCCTCGCCGCCCGGCAGATAGCGCCCGTCGACGTAGGCGACCGCCTCGCCGGGGATCACGTTCAGCTTGTAGCCGGCGTTCAGCATGGTCGGGTTGGCGCTATTGCGCAGGGTCGCCTCGACCAGCTTCGCCGCCGGGCCGAGCTTCTCCAGCAGCTGGTCCACGTCCGTGAGGTCGGGCTCGACGCCGTACAGGGCGGCGAGTTCGGTGAGCGCGGCCCGTACGGTCGGGGTGAGTCTCAGGCGCCACTCGTGCTCGCCGATGCGGGTGACGGCGGCGGCCAGCCTTGTCACCGCGTTCTCCTTGTTCACCTTGGAGCCGTGCCCGGCCCGGCCGCGCGCGGTGAGCTTGAGCCAGCCGGTGCCCCGCTCCCCCGCCGCGATGGGGTAGAGCTGCCGGCCGGCGCCGTCGTGGAAGGTGAACGCGCCGGACTCGCTGATGCCTTCGGTGCAGCCCTCGAACAGCTCGGGGTGCCGGTCGGCGAGGAACCCGGAGCCGTCCTCGGCGCTGGCCTCCTCGTCGGCGGTGAACGCGACGACGACGTCCCGGCGCGGCCGTACGCCCTGCCGGGCCCAGGACCGGACGACCGCGAGGATCATCGCGTCCATGTTCTTCATGTCGACGGCGCCCCGCCCCCACACCACTCCGTCGCGGATCTCGCCCGAGAACGGGTGCACGCTCCAGTCGGCGGCCTCCGCGGGCACCACGTCGAGGTGACCGTGCACCAGCAGCGCGTCGGCGGAGGGGTCGGTGCCCTCGATCCGGGCGACGACGTTGGTCCGGCCCGGCGTCCGCTCCAGCAGCACGGGTTCCAGTCCGGCCCCGGCCAGCCGCTCGGCCGCGTACTCCGCGGCGGGCCGCTCCCGGCAGTCCCCGCCGCCCCGGTTGGTGGTGTCGATGCGGATCAGCTCCGAGGTGAACTCCACGACCTCGGTGAGGGCCGGCTCGTCGGCCTGCTGGTCAGCCATACTGCTCCTCCACGGCGGCGGAGACGATCGTCGTGACCGCCTTGAACGTCCGGATCCCCTCGTACATCGTGGCGCTGGTGTACGCCACCTTCCGCTCTCCGATGCGCGCGACCCCGGGCACGACGGTCGCGGCCGTCGCCAGGTGCTCGGCGTCGAACTCCACGGCGACCGTGAACGGCCCCGCCTCGACGGGCTCGTGGCGCACCGCCAGCCGTGCGGCCTCCTTGGCGGCGGCGCGGATGTCGGCGGCCGTACGCGCAGGCGTCCGGCACACCGCCGCATACCGGGACACGTGGTCCTTCACGGCGACCTTCAACGCCTCCGGCGCGTAGCCGAGCGCGTCCTCGCAGGCCACGTCGTCCCCGGTGACGAGGACGACGGGGACGCCGTACTCGGCGACGACGTGCGCGTTGAGCAGGCCCTCGCTGGCGCGGACGTCGTTCAGCCACACCCCGGTGATCTGGTTGGCGAGGTAGGTGTGGGCGAGGACGCCCTCCGCGCCGGCGCCCGCGTGGTAGCCGACGAACGCGATGCCGTCGACGTCTCCGCTTTGCACGCCCTCCACCATCGACAGCGCCTTGTGCCGCCCGGTGAGCATCTCGACCCGCTCGTCAAGCCGCTCCAGCAGCAGGTTGCGCATGGTCCAGTGGGCCTCGTTGACGAGCACCTGGTCGGCGCCACCGTCGAAGAAGCCCTCCACGGCGGCGTTCACGTCCGAGGTGAACATCGACCGGCACCGCTCCCACTGCGGCGTCCCGGGCAGCACGTCGGCCGGCCAGGTGACGCCCGTGGCCCCCTCCATGTCGGCACTGATGAGGATCTTCATGGTGCGCACGGTACGCGCCGAACGGGAACCGGGCTACGGTCCCCGTCGCCGCGTCGTATTGCGGCTCACTCCGTTTGGAGACGACGCCCTACTCGTCGAGGAACTGATACGCCTCGCTCGCGGCCTGGATCACCACGGTGCCGTCGCGGACCTGCCACTCACTCATGCCTTCGACCTCGTGGCTGACGAAGAACAGACCGGTGATCAGGTCATCGTCGTCATCGGAGGCCGGAATCCGCGCCACGCGCCGTAGTCGATCCAGGAACCAGTCGACGGACTGAGCGCGCATCTCGGCCCCGAAGAAAACCCAGTTGACGAAGTTGTACTGCCTCGGGGGAAAGGCCCAGCCACCGCTGTACGTCCGGTCAGGATCGTCCGGTTCAACGATCTCTCTGACCTGGGCGAGCTGCCGATCATCGCACTCCAGCCAACCCCTGATCCTAACGAAGACACCCACGACGATCAGCCCCTGACCTTACACCCACGAGCCCCCGGCTCACTGACCGGCCAGCGGACCGATGTCGATGACCGCCTGCATTCCGTATCGCGAATCATACCGCCTGATCGCATTCAGTACATCCCTGGAGGGCTCGCTGTCGAACTGAAAGTACGGCGTTCTGCCCGAGGCCGCAGCCACCTCGTACATTCGTTTTGCCGAATTTCGGAAGCCGCTACCGATCTTGAAATTCCCGGGTTTCGCGGATGCGACATACTCGTCACTGACCGCATCGAATTCGACATCCTTGAGGTTCAGGAACTCGACTTGGGCCCGACCGCCGAGTTTGTTCGCCAACAATTGTGCGTTCGGATCGAATTGCTTGGTCGAGTTGACCAGCATGCCCAGTCCGCCGTTCCCCGACAGCAGGCCCGGCTCCGGCGCGGTCCTCGCCGGAGGCGCTTCCTCCTCCGCGGCGCCGGCCCCGGCCAGGACGAACGGCAGCATGTCGCAGAGCGAGCCCGCCGCGCAGGGGTTCTCGGGGATGTCATCGACATCCGCCCAGGTGTGGTAGAAGTGCGAGAGTTCCAGGCATCCGCCCTGGGTCATGTCCTGGCTGCACCTCCCGCGGAAGTAGAGCTCGACATTGACCGCATAGGTGTACAGCGGGTTGTAGTCCCCCTGGTCCGCCATCTGCGCCACGCTCGGGTATTTCTGCTGGAACATCTGGACGGTTTTCAGGGGCGGCACCGGAACAGGGGCAGGACCGTCCCCATGGCATCCGTCGCAGTAATGGTCGCCGGTGCTGCTACCGGTGCAGGAGTGCGTGTCGCAGTAGTGGCTGGAGCCCTTGTAATTGCTGGATTCCGGGTCGTTCTCTGAGTGGTAGTCGCCGTACGTGCCGTTGCTGCCGGAGCAGTAGTTGGACGGATAGCAGGATTCGAGGCCGGTGGGGTCGCTGCCGGTGACGGGGTTGTCGGCGGCGTAGGTGTATCCGCCGAGTTCCTGGGGGCTGGCGGCTTCGAAGACGGGGTCGAGACTGATGAAGCTGCCGAGGGTCGGGTCGTACTTGCGGGCGCCGATGTCGGTGTAGCCGGTGGAAGCGTCCTGGGGCTTGCCCAAGTAGGAGTGGGTGGGGTCGGGCCAGGTGGTGGTGTTGGTGCTGGCGCGGGGCTGGCCGTAGGGGGTGTACTGCTGACGGGCGACCTGCTGGGTGGTGGTGTCCATCGCCAGGGAAGCGGTGCCGTGCGGGTCGTTGAAGAGATACTTCGTGCCCCCGCCCGCGAGGCTGGAGCGGACTGCTACAGGGGCACCCGAGCCGCCGTGGCTGTAGGTGCGGACGGCGCCGAGCAGCACGTTGGGGGTGACGCCGGTGTTGACGATGATCTCGGTGTCGCCGGCGAACAGGGTGGTCTGGCCGGGGTCGCGGCGGATCAGCTGGTTGCCGTCGGCGTCGTAGAGGTACTTGGTGGTGGTGGGGCTGGCGCCTCCCGTGTCCACCTGGGCGAGGTGGTTCTCGTCGTCCCAGGTCAACGTCTGGCCGGGGCCGCTGGTGGGGGTGCGGGTGTGGAGGTTGCCGATCTCGTCGTAGCCGAACCTCGTCGGGTCGGTGCCTCCCGTGGTGGCGGTGAGGGTGTGCGGCTGGGCGCCGGTGCTGTTGCAGCCGGTGGTGCAGCCGTCGGTGTAGGTCGTGGTGCTGGTGGTGCCCGATCCGCCGACGGCGTGGTCGACGCTCTGCTTGCGGTCGCCGACCGCGTCGTAGCTGAAGGACTGCCAGTACGAGCCGGCCGTGGTGGACAGGGTGCTGCTCGTGGGCGGATTGGCCGCGCAGTTGTCCTTGGCGGTCCAGGCGTCGGTCAGCCGGTCGAGCGTGTCGTAGCTGTAGCACTGCTGGTCGGTGACGGTGTTGCCGGTCTCCGACTGCTGGTCGGTGGTGGAGGTCGGGTTGCCGGAGGCGTCGTAGGTGTACTTGGTGTCGTCCACCGTCGGACCGGGGGCCTGGGTCCGCTCCACGAGACGGTCGGTCGGTCGTCGGGTCTGGTCGTCGTAGCTGTAGGTCGCCCAGGCGGGGTTCGTCGACGGGCCGAACGTGACCCGGGAGAGCTCACCGTAGTTGCTGTAGACGGTCGCGCCGACGTAGGTGCTGATGCTGCTGGCCGTGGTCGTCGGGTTGCCCAGTGCGTCCCGGCCGTAGGTGATGGTCTCGCTGTTCAGGCCCTGGGTGCGCGGGTCGGTCTGTGTCTTCGGCAGTTGGTCGTTGGTGGTGTACGTATAGGTCGTGGTGTACGTCGACGGCAGCGGGGCCTCGGAGGCCGGCAGCGTGATCCTGGTGCCGGTCGGTTTGCCGAGGGTGGTGTAGCCGGTGGTGGCCACCGTGTACCCGCCGGTCGTGCCCTGGACGTAGCGGGTCGACGAGGTCGGCAGGCCGGTCCGGAGGGTGTCGTAGGTCCAGGAGGCGAACTCGAAGTTCGACTTGGACTTGTCGGTGGCCGTGAGCTTGCGGCCCAGCAGGTCGTAGGTGTAGTCGAGCTCGACCTGCTTGGCATCCGTGGTGGACGTCAGGTTGCCCGCGTCGTCGTAGCCGTAGCTGCTGCCGCCCGCGTCCGGGTCGGTCTGGGACTTCTTGTGTCCCAGCAGGTCGTAGCCGAAGGTCCACACGGCCTTGTCGGGCCCGGTGACCCGGGTTTGCTGTCCGGCGCCGTTGTAGCCGTAGGTGGTGGGTGAGGGGCTGCCGCCGGTGGCGGTGAAGCCTGCCGCGGCGGACCCGCTCAGTGTGGGCGCGGCGGTGTACTGGTCGAGCTCGGTGGTCTGACCGCGTGCGTTGACGACCGTGGTGGTGGCGACCCCGCCCTTGGGCGGCAGGACGGTGGTCTTGTCCCCGGTGTAGGCGGTGGTCGTCGTCCAGGTCTTGGCCCCGTCGTGTTCCTCGGTGACCAGGTCGGCCCGGCCCTGTCCGTCGTAGTCCGTGACGGTGGTGTCGGGGATGGAGACCTGTGAGACCGATATCAGGCTGTTGCCGGGACTGCCGGCCACGTTGTAGGCGTTGTTGGTGACAACCGTCCAGCCGTGCGAGTCGTATTCGGTGTCGGAGACCGTGGTGGTGGAGTTCTCCGCGGTCGCCTGTACCTGCAACGGACGCAGCATCGCGTCGTACAGCGTTTCGCTGCTGCCGTAACCACCGCTGTCCAGCAACGTGTTGGAGGAGACGACCGAGGGGGCCGACTGTGACAGGGCGTAGGTGTAGGTCGTGTTCGCCGGGGCGCCGTTGGCCTTGATCTCGTTGGGCAGCCATACACCGGTCATGCGGCCGAGCGCGTCGTAGGTGAGCGAGGTGAGCAGGCCGGCTGCGTCCGTCTTGGCCGTGGGCAGGCCCCGTGCCGGGTCCAGGGCGCTGCTCGCGAGCTGGCAGTCCTTGGACGACACGGTCACCGTGGAGCAGTCCACACCGGGTGCGACCTGGGTGATGGTCGTGCTGCTCGTGGGGAGCGCGCCGGTGGTGGGGTTGTAGGAGGTGAAGACGGTCTGGGCGAGGCTCTTGCCGTCGGGGGAGACCGAGTGGGGAGTACGGACGGCCTTGATGGTGCGGCCGTACGAGTCGTAGGTGGTGGCGGCCTGGTCCACGAACGCGGTGGCGGTGGCGCCGCTGGCGGCTGAGGCCTGCTGGTCCAGCGTGGCGTCGCCGACCTCGGGGAGTGCCGGATTCTGCTGGCCGTCGCCGTCGTAGGCGAAGGCGTTGTGGTCGTAGGAGGTACGGACGTCGGAGAGCAGGGCACCGCTCGGGGTGGCGCCGGCGCTGGAGCAGTCCTGGGACGTGGAGATGACCTCTGCGGGCAGCACCAGGGTGCTCGGGCTGCCGGTGAGGTAGCGGGTGTAGGTGCACTTGGAGACGTTGGCGCTGTCGGTGGTCTCGCCCCGGTCGTCGACCTGCACCGGCATGCCGGTGGTCGACTTGCCCAGCGTCCGGTTGTAGAAGGTGTCGGTCTCGGTCTTGCGCCAGCCGTACGACACGGCCTGGCGGGTCAGCGTCTTGGCGGGGCGCACCATCTGGGCCGTCAGGTCCGGCAGACCGCTGCGGTTGCGGCTGGCCGTGGGACCGATGATGGTGGGCACGTTCACGACGGCCTTGCTCAGGCTGCCGCCGGAGGCGGAGTAGGTGTCGGTCTCGAAGGTCTGGCCGGCCAGCGCGTCGTCGTCCGCGACCGAGGTCGCACCGTCCTGGCTGGTCAGATCCGGCACCGCACGGGTCTTGCCGCCGGGCAGCGTGTCGCCGTTCATGCCCAGGAAGTAGTACGTCTTCGCGAGCGTCTTCTGGTCGTGGACCTTGGCGCCGTCGGTGTAGTGGAAGACGTTCGGGTCTCCGGTGGTGACGTCCACCTCCGGGTAGCCGCGGAACTGGCCCCAGGTGCGGTTCTTGGCCTTGACGAGCTCGTTGTCGTCGTAGTGCCAGCCGGGGTTGCCCTTGTAGGCGTAGTCGGTCTCCAGCTCCGGCTGGGTCCCGTCCTGGTAGGAGTTGTGCGGGTCGGTGGTGACGACCGAGGTGACCTTGTACTTGTAGAACCAGTCCATCCACGGCGCGGGCTGCCCGTCGGGGGTCCAGTACACCGGGAAGCAGGACAGGGTGTTGGTGGAGGCGAAGGTCCGGGCCGCCGCGTCGGTGGGGTCGTTCGGGTCGCTGGCCGGGGCGCTGGAGCAGTCGGGCCGGTCGTAGGTGACCGTCGTCTCGGCGCCCGTCTCGGTGGTGACCGTCTGGATCCGGTCGTGGTACATCAGCGGCATTTGCGGGATCGTGCCGACCCGGTTGGGCAGCTGCAGCGGCGGGTCGAAACTCACCGCCGGTGTCGAAGCGCTGCCCGACGCGCCGCCCAGGGTGTCCAGGCCGGTGTGCTGGACCGAGTCCAGCCAGAGTGTGGGGGCGTGGTCGCCGCCGTCGGGGAAGGACTGGGTGAAGGTGTACTTGTCGACCTGCTTGGTGGTCCCGCCGGTCTGGACCTGCGTGGTGATGGCGGTCAGGCGCTTACGGGACCAGAAGCTGGGACTGTGGTTGGTGCAGCTGGAGCCCGAGGTGCAGTTCAGATCGATCGGCACGTCCGGCCAGTAGGCGGCGTCGGCCGCGTTGAACTGGCTGTCCGCGCACGTGTTGCCCGACGGGGTGCCCGGGATGCAGCGCTCGGCGGTGTCGAAGAGGATCTGCTCCGGTGCGGTGCCGGAGTAGACCGTCGAGGACGTCATGCCGTAGTCGATCCGGGACAGGGTGCCGCCGCGCGTGTAGGCGACGGCGGTGTCCTTCGTGTCCGCGCCGTAGTAGCCGGTCTCCGGGCTGTAGTACCAGGCGGTGGCGTTGCCGTGCGAGTCCACCACGTAGTCCAGGTTGAACCGGTAGCCCAGCGTGCAGGCCGTGTCGGCGAAGGTCGTGCTGTCCGGACACGCCGACACCCCGCTGTGCGCGTGGTAAACGGGCTGGGTCCACGCGGACTTGGTCTCGTCCTTGCCGCTGGACCAGCCCGGCAGCCGGTTCAGGCCGAAGAAGTACTGCACCCCGGCCTCGGTGACCTTGAAGTACTCCTTGTTGTCGGTGCCGTTCGTGGCACCGGTCAGGTCCTCGATCTTGGTGGTGGAGTCGTCGGCGGCGGGGCGGAAGGTCTTGGTGGCGTCGTCGTAGACGATGTCGGTGGACTTGCCGTTGAGCGAGAGGGTGAGGATCTGTCCCGCCCAGCACTGGTCGCCGTCGTTGTCCGGGGCTCCGGAGGAGGAGTCGTCCTTGCAGGACTTGTAGGTGCGCTCGATGTAGTCCTCGGTGGTGTTCCAGCCGTCTCCCAGCCAGGAGGACTGGTTGTTGGTGCCCTCGGTGCGCGCGTCCTGGGTGGAGGAGCTGTAGGACAGACCGACGTTCGGTGCCGCGCCGCCGATCGCCGGGGGCACCGAAATGGGGTAGCTGTAGGTGAAAGCGCCGGTGTTCCCCGAGACCGACCAGGAGCCACCCGGCGACAGGCTGGTCGCCGAGTAGTCGCCGGAGGAGCCCGACGTGCCGGAGGTCGCCGCCATGACCACCATGGAGGTGGACGACGCCGTCGCCGAGCGGGCGGGGACGCCGGCTCCCGGACCGGCGGGTGCTGCCGCGGGCACGGACACCTGGGCGGACAGCGGCGTTCCGGGTGCGGTATGCACCGCGGTCTGGGCCTGGCACTCGGTCAGCTTCGGCGTGGTCAGCGCGCACGCGGGCAGCTGGACCAGGTGCAGGCGCGCGGCGAAGTCACCGCCGAAGGCGTAGCGGAACGAGGAGTCGTCCACCCGCAGCGAGACCTTCCCGCTGCCAGGGCCGGTGCGCCGCAGGGTGAAGAGCAGGCCGTGGACGCCGGCGGCGCGCGCGGTCTTCTGGTCCAGCACGGTCACCCGCACGCGCTGTGATCCGGTGACGGCGGTCGCCTGCGGCCGCACGCCCGCGCCGGCACCCAGCAGGACGGGCGTCCGTCCGGCCCGTACCTGGGTCGCCTTGGCGGTCAGCCGCGTGGTGGCGGCCGCGACGGGCAGGGTGACCACTGCGCTGCCCGGTGCGGGCGACTTGGCGTGCGCGGTGGGGTCGAAGTGCTTGAAGCCCTTGTGCAGGGGGACCCGCTCGGGCGTCTCACGGGTGAAGGGGATCCGCTTGTCGTGGGGCACGGCGGGAGCCGACACGTGGTGCTGCGTCGTGGTGGCCGCCGTGGCCACGCCCGTGGGCAGCAACCCCGCGATCAGAGCGCCGGCCGCGGCCAGTGTCGTACGACGAAACCCCGTTCTTCGCACCATGGTGTGCGTTCCCCTCCCCGAACCATGGACACCCAACTCGCCCTGAACGAACTGCGATTGAGGGCATGTCAAGAGGAGGGCACAGTAGATCGAACCCCCCGCGGAACCCTCACGCTAGGGCCTGCGATCGACACAAGACGCAAAGGATCTCCACACGAAGAGCAAAGGAATTACCCAGCCGGGACGTCAAGTTGACCCGCACCCGTCAAAAACGGACTGTGCGCGAACAGCGAGCGATCAATCCGCGATGGACCCCCGCGACGGTCGGCGCTGAGAATGCACAGCGGCGCGGACCCACGGGGGGACCGCCTGACACCTGCGAAGGATCCCAACGTCGATGTCCGCCTTTCGCACACTCATGCGCGCGTCCAGACGGCCCGCGTCCAGACCCGTCGCCGTCGCCGTTGTCGCGGCCCTGGCCACGGGCTCGCTGACCGCCACGGTGACGGCTCACGCGGCACCCGCCGCCCCCACCCGCTCGTCCCACCCGAAGCCGGCGTCGCACCGGCCGAGTTCGCAGTCCGCGGCCCGGCGTCTCAACCCCACGGAGACGGCGTCCGCCCGGGCGAAGGCGACCGGCAAGCCGGTGACGGTCGATCAACTCACCGATGTCGGGACGCTGGTGGTGGCCAACCCCGACGGCACCTTCACGCTGACCGACTCCTCGATGCCCGAGCGCACGCGACAGCACGGGAAGTGGGTGCCTATCGACACCACGCTGGTGCGGCAGGCGGACGGAAGCTGGGCGCCCAGGGCCGCCGTGACCGACGTGGCCTTCTCCGGCGGCGGCTCCGGTGCGCTGGTCACGATGCGCAGCGGCACGGACAAACTGGGCTTCTCCTGGCCGGGCGCACTACCGAAACCGGTGGTCTCCGGTGACACCGCCACCTACCCGGACGTGCTGCCCCAGGTCGACCTGCAGCTGACGGCGGACGCCTCCGGATACTCCTCGATCCTCGTGATCAAGTCGCCGAAGGCGGCGGCCGATCCACGCCTGCGGAGCTTCGCGCTCGACACCACCTCGGCCAACCTCACGCTGACCGGCACCCGCGACGGCGGTGCCCAGGCCACGGACAAGCGCACGGGCAAGACGGTCTTCCACAGCGACACCGCGCTCATGTGGGACAGCGCCGGCCACGAGGCCGCAGGCGAGCCCTTGGCCCACACCGCGAACGCCTCCGCCGCCCGGGCCGAGCACAAGGCGGCGGCCAAGGTCGGCAAGCACCGCTCCCAGGTCCGCGTGACCCTACGGCACGGCAAACAACTTCTGGGGCTGGACAGGGAGTTGCTCACGGCCAAGAGCACCGCCTACCCCGTGTACGTGGACCCGGAGTGGAGCGGCAGGCCGTCCCAGCTGGACTGGGCACGGATCTCCGACAACGGCTGGAACGTCTACAACTCGACGTCCACTTCGGGTTCCACCAACGCCCGCGAAGGATGGGACAACTCCTATCCCGGCAACGGCGAACGGGCCCGCACCTACTACCAGTTGAACACCAGCGGCATCAAGGGCGCCGTTGTCACCCATGCCTCGCTGTACGTGAAGCAGCTCTCCGCAGCCTCCTGTGACGACACCCCGGCCGCCGTCTACGGCACCGACCGCCCGGCCGGGTGGAGCTCCTCGTCGCTGTACTGGGGCCACGAGCCCGGAGGCCGTACCGGCTCGCTCGGCACCGATCCCAAGAGCCACGAGGCCGGCACCTGCCCGGTCACCGAAGGTTCCAACTCCTGGGTCAGCCCGCCGTCGCTCGAGTTCGACGTGACGTCCCGGGCGCGGAGTGCGACGGCCGGCGGCTGGAAGAGCATGACGCTGATGGTCCAGTCACCCGACATGGACGACCCGCACCAGTGGAAACAGCTCGCCTACGGCGGCGGCGCGACCATGTCGGTCACCTACAGCTACCGGCCCAAGCTCAAGAACGGTACCGGCACCCCGGCCATCAAGCCGTCCACGGTGAGCATGGGCAAGACGATGACCACCACCCACACCCCGACACTGTC
The DNA here is from genome assembly GCF_040680215.1 of Streptomyces sp. NPDC052107. NCBI lineage: Bacteria > Bacillati > Actinomycetota > Actinomycetes > Kitasatosporales > Streptomycetaceae > Streptomyces > Streptomyces sp. NPDC052107. The sequence continues at coordinate 89,803 of NZ_JBFAWG010000014.1, read as the reverse complement.
CGCCCGTGCGGTCGACCCCGACCTGGCCGGCGGCAGTGAGCTGGTGCGGATCCTGTACGACGTCTACAACTCCTCCGGCACCCTGGTGGGTACGGGCTACGGTCCCAGCACGGACTCGAAGAAGCGCCCCCGGTACAACACCAACGGCAGCGACTGGACCACCCCCAGCCTGCCGGACGGCACCTACACGTGGAAGGCCACCGCGCAGAACGCGGCCGGCTACTGGACGAACAGCGGCTCCGGCATCTGGACCAAGACCCAGACCTTCACCGTGGACACCAGCGCGCCGCCCGCACCGACGGTGACCTCCAGTCAGTTCCCGGCCAAGCAGATCGGCGCCGCGTTCGGCGACACGGGCACCTTCACGCTCAGCAACAACCACACGAACAACATCACCGGTTACCTGTTCTCGCTGGACGCGACGCTCGGCAACACGGTGTACACCAGCACCAATGTCACGCACGTGACGTCGAGCACGAAGATCACAGCGGGCCATGTGTACTACGTGACCTCCGACAACGGCGCCGGTACCGGCACCTCGGTCGTCAACGGCAGTGCCTCCCCCAAGTTCGTCCCGGGCACGGCGGGACCGCACACCCTGTACGCCAAGGCCGTCGACCAGGCCGGCTCGACGTCCGTCACCCAGGCCGCCTACGCCTTCTACGCCGGCACCAGCACACCGACGTACGCCTACGGCGACAAGATGGTCAACGGCTGGACGGCGACCAACAGCGACGGCACGACCACCGTCGTGCCCAAGGCGACCACCACCACCAAGGGCGGTCAGCTGATCACCCAGGCCGCCGGCAGTGGCTACGAGTTCGCCGACGGCTACCAGGCCATGCTCGCCAACAAGAGCAGCACCTCGAAGGTGATCAGCGGTGACAGCGCCACCTTCAGCTTCGACATCCCCAAGGACGGCCCCTGGAGCTTCGGGGCCAACCTGACCAAGGCCAAGGACTACGGCACCTACAGTCTGGTCCTGGACGCGGGCAAGTCCACCCAGGCCACCCTGATCAGCGACTTCGACGCCTACAACTCCTACGTCACCACGCGGTACATGGACCTGGGCATCCCCAGGGACTCGAGCGGTCAGCTGCTCAGCCTCAAGCAGGGGGTGCACACCCTGACCCTCAGCCTGAGCGGCAAGAACACCGCGTCCACCGGCTACCAGGCGGGTATCGACGTACTTCGGCTCGCACCGGCGCTGTCCTGCGCGGTCAACTCGACCGGCAGCTGCCAGAACAACACCGCCACCAGCACCTTCACCACCACGACCGGCCCGGCCGACGCGGACGGTAACGGCAACAGCATCAACTCCGCCGATCTGACGGGTACGTCGGGCTGGCAGAGCGGGAAGACCGTCACCGTCGACGGCGCCACCGTCACGCTGCCGAAGTTCGGCACCGGCACCTACGACAACATGCTCGCCTCCGGACAGACGATCACCGTGCCGGGCAGCGGCGTGGTGAACACCGGTGACGCCGTGGTCTTCCTCGTCTTCGCCACCGGCGGCGCCGCCAAGGGCGCCACGGGCACCATCACCTACGGCAGGAACAACTGCCTGGATCCCGACGGCAACCCCGCCGACCAGTCCTACCAGCTGGACACCGTGCCCGACTGGATCAGCGGGCCCGCCTCCGCGGCCACACTGACCCTCGCCCACGAGAACCACAAGGACAACACCCAGACCAGCCCCAGCAGCGGCCCGAAGATCTACGCGATCAGCGTTCCGCTGGCCTGCCCCGGCTCGGTCGTCAGCAGCATCTCCCTGCCCCTGTTCACCAACGGCGTCCAGTCCGGACAGCCCAGCCTGCACATCCTCGGGATGGGCGTGCGACCGCTGACCGTCGCCGGCGCCAAGCACTGGGTCGGCACCTGGTCCTCCGTACCGGACACCGCCAAGGTGCAGCAGTCCGGCGGCACCACCGCCTCCGTCAACGGGCAGACGCTGCGTATCCCGGCCCATGTCAGCATCGGCACCGACGCCGGGGACGGCGTGCGCATCCACCTGTCCAACGCCACGGGCACCGGCCCGGTGACCTTCGACGCGGCCTCCGTCGCCCTGCAGGACGGCACCGCGGGCGGCGCCACGGCGGCCGCGGCACCGGTGCCGCTGGCCTTCGGCGGCGCCGCCTTCGTCAGCATCCCGGCGGGCGGGGACGTCACCAGCGACCCGGTGACGCTGCACGTCGACCAGCAGGCGACCGTGCTGGTCAGCCTGCAGGTGCACGGTTCGGTGTCCGCCATGCCCGGTCATGCCACGGCCCGGACACCTGTGTGGGTCAGCGACGCGGCCAACCGCACCGGTGACACCGCGGCCACGAAGTTCACCCAGACGACGTACACCGGTCTGCCGTACCTGGCCGGCATCGACGTCACCACGCCCACCTCCGCCCCCACCGGCTCACTGGTCCTCTACGGCGACCAGAGCGTCAATGGGGACACCGCGAGCGGCGACGGCCGGCACCACCTCAGCGACGCCGTCACCGACGCCATCGTGGGCGACCCGAACGGGGACGGCACCGTGGACTACGGCGTGCTCAACGCCGGCACCAACAGCAACAGCCTGAACGACAACCTGCTGCCGCAGACCAGCAGCGACACCCCGACCAACGCGCTCAACCCGGTCGACCGCAATGCACTGGCCCAGGGGAACGTACGTACCGTTCTCGTCTCCACCGGCTCCGCCGACCTGCTCAACTGCGCCAGCGACGCCAACACCTGTGCGGCCAAGGTCGAGAACGGACTGGCCGCGCTCAACAGTGAGCTGAGCTCGTACGCGACCGACGACGGACAGACTTACGCCAACGGGCAGCCGGTCACGCAGAACTCCAACATCACCGTCTACCTCACCACCATCCCGCCGTTCACTGCCGCCCACCCGGGCACGGCGACCCAGGAGTCCGCACGTGAGCAGGTGAACGGCTACCTGCTCGACAACTTCCCGACGCAGGTCATCGACTTCGCCGCGGCGGTCTCCACGGACGGCACGGCCACCTCTTCAACGGTGAAGGCGGCGGACCTCTCGGGCGGCAACCCGTCCGACGCGTACTACGCCGACCTCGGCGCCCGGTACCTCAACGACACCAACACCCAGGTCGTCAGCATCGCGCCGAACCTGATCGTCCCAGAGGCCACCGCCGGCGACACCCCCGACAACGAATGGGACCTGGCCACCGACGGCACCGACGCACGCGGGGACAACCCGTTCACCGCGGTCGGCGGGGCGACCTTCAACTCGGCCGGACCCGACGCGATCAACGCCCCGACCACGGCCACGCACTTCGACGGCAGCACCGGGTTCCTGGAGAGCGACCACACGGCGGTCAACACACTCGCCGACTACACCGTCTCCGCCTGGGTGAAGCTCGACTCGGCGGACAATCCCGCCACGGCCATCTGCGAGGGCACCAGTCAGCACCAGGCGTTCTACATCGGATACGACCGGGGCAACCAGGGCTGGATGTTCCAGACCACGACCACCAACGACGACAACGCCGACTTCCCCACCGCGGAAGGAGACGCGGGCACCGGCGCCCTCGGCACCTGGACCCACCTCCTGGTCACCTACACCGCGCCCGTCGACGGAGACGACAGCACCGGGGTGATGTCGATCTACCAGAACGGCACCCTGATGGGCACCGCGATCAACCCCACGCCGCAGTACGACTCCTCCATGCCCCTGACCATCGGCGGCTGCGTCAACAGCCCCGACGCGACCTCGCCGTACAACGCCTTCCCTGGTTCCGTCTCCGACGTGCAGGTCTACCCGTACGCCATGACCGCGAGCGAGGCCGGCACGAACAGCGTGATCGTGCCGACCGGCTGGGACAAGGGCATGCCCGAGGACGAATGGAAGCTGTCCCCGAACGGCACCGACACGGCCTCCTTGAACCCGCTGACCGCCTCCGGCAGCGCCGCCTTCGGCACGGACGCGCCGAGCGGGCTGTCCGGCAGTGTTGCCTTCGACGGCAGCACCGGCTTCCTCAAGAGCAAGCAGAGCGCGGTGAACACCCTCGGTGACTACACCGTCTCCGCCTGGGTGAAGATCAACTCGGCGCTGGGAACCGCCGCGATCTGTCAGGGAACCACCACGCACCAGGCGTTCTATCTCGCCTACGACAAGAGCAACCAGGGCTGGATGTTCCAGACCACCACCAGCAACGATCCGAGCTCCGACTTCCCCACGGCGGAAGGAGACGCCAATACCGGCGTCGTCGGTGTCTGGACCCACCTGGTCGCCACCTATCAGGCACCGGTAGCCGGGGACTCCAGCACCGGCACGATGTCCCTCTACCAGGACGGCACCCTGATGGGAACGGCGAAGAACCTCAGCCCCCAGTACGACTCGTCCCTGCCCCTGACCATCGGCGGCTGCGTCAACAGCGCCTCCGCCCCGACCCCGTACCTGGCGTTCCCCGGTTCCGTCGCCGACGTCCACGTCTACCCGCGGACCCTCTCGGCGACCGAGGTCGGCGCCCTGCACTGACCCGTACGACAACCGCCGCGGGCCCCCGGCCGCTCCCCGAAGGAGCGGCCGGGGGCCCGCCCGTTTCCACAGTCGTGGGGCCTACGCACCGGCGAGGACGAACCAGTGGGCCGGCAGGTCGATGCGGGTGCCGTCGGTCAGGTGCTCGGTCTGCGGCAGGGTGGTCTCGCCCTCGGCGAGGACCTTCAGACCCGCCTCGCCGAGCAGGCGCGGGATCTCCGTGTCGTCGGCGTCGGCCGGCTTGAGCCCGTGGTGGAAGACGCGCTGCAGCTTGGGCCCCGGGCCGCCCTCCTGGGTCGCGGCGCGCTTCAGCACGTCCCGGGAACCGGAGGTGAGTTCGACGACGAACGCGCGGCCCTCGGTGCCGATGAGCTCGGCGACGGCGGCGGCGACCGCGGGCCGCGCCTGGGGCTCACTCTGGTGGATGACGGCTCGCATGAAGACGTTGACGTCGCCGAGGCGCTCGTGCAGGGCGCGTACGGCCCCGGAGTCGGTGAGGTCGAGCTGCTGGAAGTCCACGGCGTCGTCCTGCGTGGCGCGGCGGGCGTGCTCGACGGCGGCGTGCGAGAGGTCGACGCCGAGGGCACGCGCGAACCGGGTCGCGAGGTAGCGGGTCTGGGTGCCGTTGCCGCAGCCGAGGTCGACGATGGTGCGCGCCGGGTCCGCATGGGGCAGGAGCAGGGCGCTGTACGGTTCGGCGGACAGGGCGGGATCGCAGTCCCAGATCGCCTCGCCCGCCTCGTCGGAGGTCTCTCTCCAGTAACTCTCCCAATTGCTGCGGTACTTGTCCGAGACGTTCATGCGTTCTCCCCACGGTTCGGTTCCGTGATCGGGATATCGCGAGGGCCAGGAACGGGGCAAGGGGCTGGAGGCCACCTTCACCGGATGTACGGGCCCCGGACAACCGGCGGGGGCGCACGCCGGCAGAGCGCACGCCCCCTGGTCATCCCCGTCCGGCGAGAGCCTGTTCGAACCAGACGGTCTTGCGGTGCCCGCTGCCGCTGGCGCCCCACTCCCGGGCCAGCCGGCTGACCACGCGCAGCCCGCGGCCCGACTCGTCGTACGGCTCCGCGGCCAGCATCTCGGGCAGCCCGGGTTCGTCGTCGGTGACCTCGAACAGCAGGGCGTCGGTGCGGACCACGCGCAGCCCGACGGGCTCGCTCATGGCGTGCCGTACGGCGTTGGTCACGACCTCGCTGACCAGCAGCTCGGCGGTCTCCACGGCCTGCGGCAGACCCCATTCCAGCAGCCGTTCACGGACCAGGCGGCGGGACCGGGCGACCTCGCGCGGGTCGGCGTCCAGCCGCCATTCGGCGACGTGGTCGTCGGGGACGCCGTTGAGGCGGGCCATGAGCAGGGCGACGTCGTCCTTGCGGCCGCCGCGCGTGTTCAGGGCGCGGATGATGGTGTCGCAGGCGTCGTCCATGGAGGCGGCGGGGTGTGCGGCGGACTCGCAGAGCGCGGCGAGGCCCTCGCCGATGTCGGAACCGCGCACCTCGACCAGGCCGTCGGTGCACAGCACCAGCCGGTCGCCGGGCGAGACCTTGACCCGGGTGGCCTCGAAGGGCACGCCGCCGACGCCTATGGGGGCGCCGGTGGGCAGGTCGAGGAGTTCGCTGCTGCCGTCCTCGGCGCGCACCAGCACCGGCGGGATGTGTCCGGCGTTGGCGAGGTGCAGTTCGCCGCGGATCGGGTCGTAGACGGCGTACAGACAGGTGGCGAGGTAGGTGTCGCCGAGTCTGCGGGCGAGGTCGTCGAGGTTGCGCAGGAGCTGGGCGGGCGGGGTCTCCATGGTCGCCATGGTCTGTACGGCGGTGCGCAACTGGCCCATCATGGCGGCCGAGTTGAGGCCGTGGCCCATCACGTCGCCGACCACGAGGGCGGTGCGCGAGCCGGGCAGCTTGATGGTGTCGAACCAGTCGCCGCCGATCCGTCCGAGCCGGGTGCCCGGCAGATAGCGGGTGGCGATGTCGCAGCCGGCCATCCGCGGGGTCACCTGCGGGAGCATGCTGTCCTGCAGGGTGTCGGCGACGTTCTCCTGGTAGGTGTACATACGGGCGTTGTCGAGCACGAGGCCCGCGCGGGCGGCGAGTTCGGCGCCGGTGGTGCGGTCCATGTCGTCGAAGGCCGGGCGGTCCGGGCGGCGCATCAGCACCATGAAGCCCAGGACGACGTTGCGGGCCTTGAGCGGCACGATCAGCAGTGAGCGCCCGCCGATGAGCGGCCTGAGGTCCCGCTTCTCGAACTCGCCGGCGATGCGCTCGCTCAGTTCCTCGGTGACCCTGGGGACGAGGACCGGCTCGCCGGTGACCATGCACTTGTAGAACGGGGTGTGTTCGGGGAAGGCGAAGGCCTCGCCGACGGGCACGGTGTCGTCCCAGCGGCCCGGTTCGTCGTTGTGCTCGACCCACACCCGGAACATCACGGTCTGCGCGTCCGGCGGCCCGTCCGGGAAGCCCTCGCCGGCGAGGACGGCCGCGCGCAGATGGGTGCCGGCGAAGTCCGCGAACCGGGGTACGGCGGCGCTGGTGACCTCGCGGATGGTCTCGCCGAGGTCGAGGGAGGTGCCGATGGCGGAGCTGACCTCGTTGAGGAACTCCAGCCGCTCGCGCACGGCGGCGTACTCCAGGTCCTGCTCGGCGCCTTCCGGGACCAGGACGGCCGGGGTGGTCCGCTGCGGGGGCACGACGGCCTCGGTGCGCTTGCGTCCGGGACGGCGGGGCACGCCCCAGTACGGGGTGACGGGCACCCGGTCGAACTGGCTGAACTCCAGTACCGGATAGCCCAGTTCCAGCATCTGGGAGACGATTCGGCCGCTGTGGCCCGGGCCCATGTTGGGCAGGATCTCGGGCAGCCGGCGTTCGAGCTCGTCGGAGGCGGGCAGCTCGGTGTGGCGGGCGAAGCCGGGCGAGATGCGTTCGGCGGTCTCGTCGTCGTAGCCGAGTTCGTCGCGCAGCCGGGTGGCGTCGGCGGCGAGCACGAGCAGCCGGGACGGGCCCGGACCGACCAGCGGATAGGCCCACCACAGCACGTCGAGCCGCTCACCGCCGTCGCCCGGCTCGTGCGGGAAGAGCCGGGCGCGGCCGGCGGTGGCGTAGGCGGTGTGCCCGCCGAGGGAGGCCTCCAGGTCGGGGCCGAGACCGTCGTACTCCTCGTAGGCGTCCGGCATCGCGCCGCCCTGCATGACCTCGGGGAGGGCACCCGCGACCGGCAGCAGGTCGGCCGCGGCACGCCCGACGGCTTCCTCCCTGCCGACGCCGAACAGGCGCCGTGCGCCGCTGCTCCAATGGGACACCAGGCCGTCGCGGTCGACGACGACCACGGCCAGCGGAATCCGGCCCGCCGCCGCGTCGCCGACGCCGCGCCCGGGAGGTGTGTCCCGCTCGCTGCCACGGTCCATGGCCCAGGCCCTCTCTCCCCACGGCTGTACGCAAACGATCTGTGCCGCCCGCCACTACGGTACGGCCGCGGCCGGTCGCGATGTGTGGCAATCCTGGAATTGGTTTCACCGGATCGCACCGGCGCGCAGCTCAGCGCCCTGCAAGCACCGCCGCCGCGCGCCCTCGTCAGTCCTCGTGTCCCAGCTGCAGGTCCCGTTCGGTACGGCCGCCGCCGGCCACCTGGAGCACGGTGGCGACCGGCGGGTAACCGGCGGCGATGACGGTGTACTCGCCTGAGGAGAGGTCGACGAACCGGAACGTTCCGTCCGCTCCGGTGGTGAGGGTGTCGACGACGTTGCCGGCGGCATCCAGGAGCGTCACGCGCGCGTCCTCGACGGGCCGGCCGCCGCTCGCCCGGACCGTGCCCCGCAGCACGGCGCCGCCCGCGAGTTCGACGTCCTGCCGGGTCTCCCGGGCGGCCTGCACGGTGACCGGGAGCGCGGCCGGGCGGAAGGCGGGAGCGCTGGCGGCGAGGGTGTACTCGCCGGCGACCAGTTCGGTGATGACGTAGCCGCCCTCGCGGCCGCTGCGGGTGGCGGCGACGACCTCGCCGTGCACATTCGTGAGGGTGACGGTGGCGTCGCGCACGGGGGTGCCGTCGGCGGTGACCACGCTGCCGGCGAGGCGACCGGCGCCGCCGAGGACGACGTCGAGTTCGACGGGCCGTTCGCCGACGGTGACGGAGACAGCCTGCGGCTGGTGCCCGCCGGCGGCGGCGATCAGCACGTACGACCCGGCGCCCGGCGTGCTGAGCGCGTACCGTCCGTCCTCCCCGCTCGCGCCGCGCCCGATCTGCTGCCCGGCGACGTCGATGAGGGTGAGCGCCGCGCGGGGCACCACGGTGCCGTCGTGGTGCTGGACGGTGCCGCATACGGGAATTCCGGCGGCGTAGGGGGAACGGGCCTGCGGGATGGGTGTGTTCACGGTCTCGGGCTCGGTTTCGGCGGTGTGGTGGGACACCAGGGGTTTCTCCTTGAGGAAGAAGGCGATGAGCAGGCCGAGGACGAGCACCGGGACGAGGTAGAGGAAGATCCGGGGCATCGCGTCGGCGTAGGCGCGGATGTAGGCGTCCCGCAGCGCCGGGGGCAGCGCGTGGACGAGCTGCGGGGTGATGGACTCGGGATCGGGCAGCGCCGGGCCCGCGCGCGGGGGCAGCTCCTTGTGCAGCGAGGAGGTGAGCCGGTTCGCGAAGAGGGTGCCGAAGATCGCGGCGCCGACGCTGCCGCCGATCTGCCGGAAGTAGTTGTTGGCGCTGGTGGCGGTGCCGAGGTCGGCGGGCCGTACGGAGTTCTGCACGGCGAGGACGAGGACGGGCATCACCATGCCGATGCCGGCGCCGAGGACGGCCATCCAGATGCTGTAGTGCGGCCGGGGGGTGTCCACTTCGAGCCGGGACAGCAGCCACATGCCGACGGCGGAGACGGCTCCGCCCAGCACGGGGAAGATCTTGTAGCGGCCGGTGTGGCTGATGAGCTGCCCGCCGATGATGGAGGCCCCGACGATCCCGGCCATCATGGGCAGCATCAGCAGCCCGGACTCGGTGGCGCTGGCCCCGTCGACCATCTGCAGGAAGGTCGGCAGATAGCTGGCGGCGCCGAACAGGGCGACGCCGATCACCAGGCCCACCAGACCGCTGACGTTGAAGACGGAGTCGCGGAACAGCCGCAGCGGGATGAGGGGTTCGGCGGCGAACCGCTCGGCGACGAGGAAGAGGACGGCGGCCGTGAACGCGCCGGCGCCGAGGCCGGTGATCTGCCGGGAGTCCCAGGCGTACTCGGTGCCGCCCCAACTGGTCAGCAGGACCAGGCAGGTGGAGGCGGCGGCGAGCAGCAGGGCGCCCAGGACGTCGAGGCGGCCTCGGCTCTGCGGCTTCGGGAGCTTCAGGACGAGGGTGACGACGACGAGGGTGACCAGTCCGAAGGGGACGTTGATGTAGAAGCACCAGCGCCAGGAGAGGTGGTCGGTGAAGTAGCCGCCGAGCAGGGGCCCGGCGACGGAGGCGAGGCCGAAGGCCGCGCCGATCAGGCCCATGTAGCGGCCGCGCTGCCGGGGCGGCACGACGTCGGCGATGATCGCCTGCACGCCGATCATGAGCCCGCCCGCGCCGACGCCCTGGATCGCGCGGAAGGCGATCAGCTGGTCCATGGACTGCGCCCGGCCGGCGAGCGCGGAGCCGACGACGAACACGGCGATGGCGAACTGGAAGACGCCCTTGCGGCCGAAGAGGTCACCGAGCTTGCCGTAGAGCGGCAGGCCGATGGTGGAGGTGAGCAGATAGGCGGTGATCGCCCAGGACATCCGGTCCAGGCCGTGCAGTTCGCCGACGATCTTGGGCAGCGCGGTCGCGACGATCATCTGGTCGAGCGCCGCGAGGAGCAGGGCGAGCATCAGCCCGAAGAACACCAACCGCACGCGGGGCGCTCCGAGTTCGGCGGCCGGTGCGGGAGCCTGCGGCGCGGCGACGGTGTCTTCCTCGGCCGGTGTCACCACCGGCTCCTGCTCCGTGAGTGTCGTGCCGCCCACGTACCGCTCCCCTCGTCACACCTGTCACAAATCCCGCGTTACGCGTCAACTGTGAACAACTGCGACGAGTTACGGCATCGTTCCGGACGAGAGGGAGATCCACTCGAACCAGTGAAGGGGCACAAAACCCCTTCACCGGTGGAGCCTTGGAGCTACTTCTCGACCTCGGCGGCGAGCCTGGCGAGCACGGCGTCGTAGATCCGGCCGAGACCCTTGGGCGCGAAGGTCTTCTCGAAGAAGCCGCCGATGCCGCCGGCGCCCTTCCAGGTGGTGGTGACGACGACCCGGGACTTGCCCTCGCCGGCGGGGGTCACGCGCCAGGTGGTGACCATGGAGGAGTTGCGGTCCTTCTCGACCAGCTCGCCGTCGGTGGGCTCGCTGACCTCCAGCAGGCAGTCACGCACCCGCTTGCTGGTGGCCTGGAGCTTCCAGTGGACGAGGGTGCCCTCGCCGTCGCCGCCCTCGCGGACCTCGTACTCGCTGAAGTGCTCGGGCAGCAGCTTCTGCCGCGTGCCGCGGTAGTCGGCGAGGGCGTCGAACACCTTCTCCGCGTCCGCCGCGACGACCCGCTCCGTAGTGGCCTCGACCTGCGCCATTGCGTTCCTCCACACCTGGTTTCTCGGGGTTGGGGAAAGCCAACCACCCCGGTGCCCGGCCGCCCAAATCGGGGGCCGCCGTCAAGGGTCCTCACCTGGGACCGCACGATCATGGGAACACATGTTCTATTGTGTGCGCAGTGCTAGCGAGGAGGGCGTCATGCGCTGGGAGAACCTCACGGGCGAGGGCGAACACGGCCGGGCCGAGACCGCGCTGTTCGGCGCCGACGCCGTCACCACCCGCACCTTCGACACGCCCGAGTTCAGAGGGATCACCTTCCACGAGGTCCGGGCCCGCTCGGTGCTCAACCGGGTGCCGGGAGCCTCCCGCATGCCGTTCGAGTGGACCGTCAACCCGTACCGGGGCTGCACGCACGCGTGCGTGTACTGCTTCGCCAGGAAGACGCACAGCTATCTGGACCTCGACACCGGTATCGGCTTCGACAGCCAGATCGTCGTCAAGGTGAACGCGCCCGAGGTGCTGCGCCGCCAGCTCGCCTCCCGCCGCTGGCAGGGCGATCACGTGGCGATGGGCACGAACGTCGACTGCTACCAGCGCGCCGAGGGCCGCTACCACCTGATGCCGGGCATCATCTCCGCCCTGACCGAGCACGCCAACCCGTTCTCGATCCTCACCAAGGGCACGCTGATCCTGCGCGACCTGGACCTGCTGGTCCGGGCGGCCGAGGTGACGGACATCGGCATCTCGGTCTCCGTCGGCTTCCTCGACCCCGCGCTGTGGCGCACGGTGGAGCCGGGCACGCCCTCGCCGGAACGCCGCCTGGACGTCGTACGCACCCTGGGCGAACACGGCATCGGCTGCGGGGTGCTGATGGCCCCGGTCATCCCGTTCCTGAGCGACCATCCAGCTCAACTGCGCGCCACGGTACGGGCGATCGCGGCGGCCGGGGCCACCTCCGTCACCCCCTTGGTGCTGCATCTGCGGCCCGGCGCGCGGGAATGGTTCATGGCCTGGCTGGGGCAGCGCCATCCGCACCTGGTGCGGCGTTACGAGCGGCTGTACGCGGAGGGCGCCTACGCACCCAAGTGGTACCAGCGCCGGATCACCCGTCAGGTGCACGAGCTGGCACACGAGTACGGCATCGGGCCCACCCGACCGGGCCTGGACCGCCGGATCCGCCCGGCACGGCCCGCCGAGCCCCCGGCCGTGGCCGAACCGACCCAGCTCACCCTCATGTGAGCACGTTGCCCGGCCGAGAGCGGTGCCCGGCCTCGGGTGAGGGCATTCGAGGGCTTCGGTCGCCCCAATCGGGTCAACCATGCCTATAACGCGTTCTTCAGAGCGCCGGCTCCGGGACGATGCGGCGGAAGATGTGACCTCGCTGTCCGCCGTCACCGCCGTCCCGGGAGGACGCATGAGAACACGCGCAGCCGTGCTGTGCGCAGCCGCCGCCGTGCTGGCGGGCTCGGTCACCGCTCTGCCCGCGCGCGGAGCCCCGGCCGCCCCCGCCGCGCGGCTCGCCTGGAAGAGGTGCGGCACCGGCGACTATCCGATGCTCCAGTGCGCCTCCCTGAAGGTGCCGTTGGACCACGCTAAGCCGTCCGGCCGGCAGATCACGCTCGCCCTCTCCCGCGTCCCGCACACCGCGAAGACCTCCCAGGGACCGCTGTTGGTCAACCCCGGCGGGCCCGGGGTCAGCGGACTGACGCTCGCCGGATTCGTCGCCTCGGCACTGCCCCGGAACGTGGCCGCGCAGTACGACATCGTCGGCTTCGACCCGCGCGGGGTGGGCAGGAGCAGCCCGGCCCTGAACTGCGCGCCGGGCCACTTCAAGTCGGTGCGCCCGGACACCCTGCCCGCCACGGCCGCGCTGGAGCGGACCAACCTCGCCCGCGCCAAGTCCTTCGCCGCCGCCTGCCGCCGCGAGTACGCCGGTGTGCTGCCGTACATCGACACCGTCAGCGCCGTACGCGACATGGACTCCATCCGCCAGGCGCTCGACGCGCCGAGGATCAGCTACTTCGGCTACTCCTACGGCACCTACCTCGGCGCGGTCTACGCGAAGCTGTACCCGATGCGGGTCCGCCGCCTGGTGCTGGACTCGGTCGTCAACCCGGTCGGCGTCTGGTACGCGGACAACCTCGGCCAGGACTACGCGTTCAACGACCGCCATCGCGCGCTGATGGCCTGGATCGCCCGGTACGACTCCACGTACCACCTGGGCAGGGACCCCGAGAAGATCGAGGCCAAGTGGTACGCGATGCGGACGGCCCTGGCGAAGGAGCCGGCCGACGGCAAGGTGGGCGCCTCCGAGCTGGAGGACACCTTCATCCCCGGCAGCTACTACAACGGTTACTGGCCCTACCTCGCCGAGGCGTTCGCGGCGTACGTGCGCGAGAGGAAGACCGGGCCGCTGGTGGAGGCGTACCGGAACTTCGGCGCGGTGGACGGCTCGGGGGACAACCGCTACAGCGTCTACTCGGCGGTGCAGTGCCGTGACACCTCCTGGCCCGGCAGCTGGAACCGGTGGCGCGCGGAGACCTGGGAGGTGTACGGCAAGGCGCCCTTCATGGCCTGGAACAACGCCTGGTACAACGCACCGTGTGCGTTCTGGCCGACCGCGAAGCGCAGGCCGGTGAACATCGCCAACGCCGAGTTGCCGCCGGTGCTGCTCTTCCAGGCGACGGACGACGCGGCCACGCCGTACCCCGGCGGTGTCACGGCCCACCTGCTGCTCGCCCGCTCCAGCCTGGTGGTCGAGGAGGGCGGCGGCAACCACGGCATCACGCTGAGCGGCAACGCCTGCCTGGACAAGTACCTGGCCGCGTACCTGACGGACGGCAAGGTCCCGCGGGGTGCGGGGGTCGCCGACGCGGTCTGTGCGAAGTCACCCGACCCGAAACCACTGACGACGAAGGCGGCGTCGACGTCGTCGCGCGGCTCGGCCCTGCACGGCCTGCTGGGCTTTCGCCGCTAGGCGGCGTCCGCCGGCAGGGCAACTCGGCGACCGGTCGGGGCGTTGTCAGTGGCGTGCGCCACCATGGAGCCATGACCGAACCGACCCGCATCCCCGCCCCCGACGGCGTGGCCCCCGCGACCCAGTACAGCCACGTCGTCTCGGCGACCGGCCGCCTCGTCGCCGTCTCCGGCCAACTCGCCCTGGACGAGCACGGCAAGCTGGTCGGGAAGGGCGACCCCGCGGCCCAGGCCCGCCAGGTCTTCGAGAACCTCAGGCGCTGTCTGGCCGCGGCGGCCGCCGGCTTCGAACATGTGGTGAAACTGACCTACTTCGTCACGGACACGGCCCACCTCCCGGCCATCCGCGCGGCCCGCGCCGCCCACATACCCGACGACCGCCTCCCGGCGTCCTCCGCGGTCCAGGTGGCCGCGCTGGTGGCTCCGGAGTTCCTGATGGAGATCGAGGCGCTGGCGGTGGTGAGCGACCAGCCGGGCGGGCCGGGTCAGGGCTCCTAGGCGGGCAGGGGCTGCACAGGTGGTAGCCCTGGCGGGCCCGTTCACCGGTGTCCGGCTCGCCGGGGCAACGCCCCGGCCCGCCGTTTCTACGAGCGCGCCGGTTTCCGGCCGGACGGTGCCGAGGAGCCCTTCGAGGCGGGCGGCGTGTCCGTTCCCGAAGTGCGGTACGTCAGGGAACCGTCCGGCTGACGGAGTGTCATCTGACCTCTTTCTGCTGCGGGATGAGGGCCAGCGCCCGCACCGCCGCCTCCGCGAGTGCCGGATGGGCCAGGGCCTCCTTCAGGACGCGGCGGGCGCGGGGATCGCCGAGAGTGCCGAGGCCCTCCACGCAGGCGAGGGCGACGCGGCGGTAGGGGTCGTGCGGGCGCAGGCGGCGTTCCAGGGTGGTGATCAGAGCGGGCACGGACTCCGGGGCGCGCAGGTCCGTCAGGAGCCGTACCGGGTGCAGGGCGTAGGCGACGCGGAGTTCGTTGGTGGCGAGGGCCGCCGCGGCGCGGGCCGTGCGGGGGTCGCCCAGGCGGGCGAGGGCATGGGCGGCGGAGGCGCAGCGCGGGGGGTCGCGGTGGTTGAGGAGGAGCACCAGGGACTCGAAGGCGCGCCGGTCGCCGGCGAGGCCGAGCCGGAGCGCGGCCAGTTCCCTCGCCCACAGCGGCTGTCCCGGCGCGGTGAGCACCTCCGCGAGTTCGTCGTGGTCCTCGGTCGCCAGCAGCCGGTCGAACGCCGGCGAGCCGTGCGACTCCTGCCGTAAGCGCTCCGTGAGCGGTCGCAACTCTTCGTCCACGAAGTCCAGCGTAGGCGGGTGGCGAGGCCCGAGGGAGCCACATCACAAAGTCGGTTCCGCACTCAGGTCTGGCGTGCTCGTTACTCGCGGGTTAAGCTCAGACGAGCGAGTTACCCACTCGCACTTCCGCCGGCGATGGTTTGGTGACGCAGCCATCGCAAGCGCTGGTCGGTTCGGTACGACGTACCGCAGTACGACCCGGCTCCGGGACAGGGCCGGTCGGATTCCCTGCCGAGGGCCGTCGGCGGGCGTGTGCATCGCCCGTGGCACCCGGCAGCACCGGGCGTGTGCGCTCGCAGCCCGGCAACACCCGCATCCCTTTCCGCTCCGCGGTGCGCCCTCGGCGCACCCGGCGCGCTCCTCGTCGTCACCCTCATTTCTGGAGTCCCGCGATGGCCACTCCCCTTTCCGACTCAAGCCTGTCCCCGCTCAAGACGATCGCCGTCATCGGCCTCGGCACCATGGGCACCGGCATCACCGAGGTCCTCGCCAAGGCCGGCCGCGAGGTGATCGGCATCGACATCAGCGAGGCCCAGGCCGCGAGGTGCGTCGCCGCCCTGGAGGCCCGCACCGCCGGCTGCGTGGAGCGCGGCCGGCTCACCGAGCAGGAGCGCACCGACGCCCTGGCCCGTATCCGCACCGCCACCGACCTCGCGGCGGCCGCCGACGCCGACCTCGTCATCGAGGTGGTCCCGGAGTCGTACGAGATCAAGCAACAGATCTTCCGCGAGCTGGACGGCGTCGTCCGCCCGGAGACGATCCTCGCGACCGGCACCAACGCCCTGTCCGTCACCCGCCTCGCCGCCGACTCGGCCCGCCCCGAGCGGGTCCTCGGCCTGCACTTCTTCAACCCGGCGCCGGCCATGAAGCTGGTCGAGATCGTCTCCTCGGTGCTGACCGCTCCGGGCGCCGTCGCCGCGGTCACCGACCTCGCGATCGAGCTGGGCAAGGAGCCCGTCGCGGTCGGCGACCGCCCCGGCTTCGTCGCGGACGGACTGCTCTTCGGCTACCTCAACCAGGCCGCCGCGATGTACGAGGCCCGGTACGCCTCCCGCGAGGACGTCGACGCGGCGATGCGGCTCGGCTGCGGCCTGCCGATGGGCCCGCTCGCGCTGCTGGACCTCATCGGCATCGACACCGCGCGTACGGTCCTGGAGGCCATGTACGCCGAGTCCCGCGACCGGCTGCACGCCCCCGCCCCGATCCTGAAGCAGCTCAGCGAGGCGGGCCTGACCGGCCGCAAGTCCGGGCGCGGCTTCTACACCTACGAGGCGCCGGGCAGCGCCACGGTCGTGCCGGACGCGCTGACCCCGGCGGCGGACGGTGCGACGGCTCAGGGGCGGGAAGTCCGCTCCGTCGGCGTCGCCGGCTCCGGCACCATGGCCTCCGGCATCGCCGAGGTGTTCGCCAAGGCGGGCTACGACGTCGTGCTGGCCGCCCGCAGCGAGGAGAAGGCCCAGGCTGCCAAGGCCAGGATCGGAAAGTCGCTTTCGCGCTCTGTCGACAAGGGCCGGCTGACCGCCGAGGCGGCCGCGCAGATCCTGGACCGGATCACCCCGGCCGGGTCCTACGAGTCCTTCGCCGAGGTCGGCCTGGCCGTCGAGGCGATCGCCGAGGACCTGGAGATCAAGCGGCAGCTGTTCGCCACGCTGGACAAGGTCTGCAAGCCCGGCGCGGTCCTCGCCACCACCACCTCCTCGCTGCCCGTCGTGGCCTGCGCCCGCGCCACCTCGCGCCCGCAGGACGTGATCGGCATGCACTTCTTCAACCCGGCGCCGGCGATGAAGCTGGTCGAGGTCGTGCGGACCGTGCTGACCGCCGACGACGTCCACGCCACCGTCCGCGAGGTCTGCGCGAAGATCAAGAAGCACCCGGTGGACTGCGGCGACCGGGCCGGCTTCATCGTGAACGCGCTGCTGTTCCCGTACCTGAACAACGCGATCAAGATGGTCGAGGAGCACTACGCGTCCCTGGACGACGTCGACGCGGCGATGAAGCTCGGCGGCGGCTACCCGATGGGGCCGTTCGAGCTGCTGGACGTGGTCGGCCTGGACGTCTCGCTGGCCATCGAGAAGGTCCTGCACCGCGAGTTCCGCGACCCCGGTCTCGCCCCGGCCCCGCTGCTGGAGCACCTGGTGGCCGCGGGCTGCCTCGGCCGCAAGACCGGCCGCGGCTTCCGCGAGTATGCCCGCCGCTGACGGCGCCGGCGACTGGTCCCACACGGAGACGGACTGGGGCGGGCTGCTCGACCCGGTGGACGCACCCCCGCCCTCCTGGGGCGGGGGAAGCCCCGGGGACGGGGGAAACCCCTCACCCGCGCACCGAACTGCGCACATGCAGTACGTTCGGGTCATGTCCCAGCCCGCCAAGTCCTCACGTACACCAGCTACGCCCGACGCGCCGGAAAGTGCCGCAGGCAGTCGCGCCGCCGCCCAGCGGCTCAAGATGCGCCGAGAACTGGCGGCCGCAGCGATGGAGCTGTTCGCGACCAAGGGGTACGAGGCGACCACCGTCGACGAGATCGCGGCCGCCGCCGGAGTCGCCCGCCGCACCTTCTTCCGCCACTTCCGCTCCAAGGAAGAGGCGATCTTCCCGGACCACGACGACACGCTGATCCGCGCCGAGGCGGTGCTCAACGCCGCCCCCGCGCACGAGCACCCGCTCGACACCGTGTGCCGCGGCATCAAGGAAGTCATGAGGATGTACGCGGCCGCCCCCGAGATCTCGGTCGCCCGCTACAAGCTGACCCGTGAGGTGCCGACCCTCAGGGAGGCCGAGATCGCCTCGGTGGCCCGCTACGAACGCCTCTTCACCCGCTATCTCCTGGGCCACTTCGACGAGCACGCGCACGCCGACGACGCCAACGACGACCCGTTGCTGGCCGAGGTGGCCGCCTCCGCCGTCGTCACCGCCCACAACCACGTCCTCAGACGCTGGCTGCGGGCGGGCGGCCAGGGCGACGTCGAAGCGCAGCTCGACCACGCCTTCGCGATCGTGCGGAAGACGTTCGGCACCGGGATCGGCGCCGGACGCGGCTCGGCCCCCAAGCCGGCCGCCACCGCCACCGCGACGGCCTCCGCGCACGGCGAGGTGCTCGTCACGGTCGCCCGCACCGACGCCCCGCTGGACGAGGTCATGCGGACCATCGAGGAAGCACTCAAGGAGCGCTGAGCCCGCTTCTGCCCCGCTGTGACGACGGCCACCCGACCGGGTGGCCGTTTTGCCATGTCAGGGCCCGTTTTCGAGGAGATTTCAGAGACCGTTCGATCGATCATCGCTCATTTGTTACGTAAAGATTTCACCTGAGCCCCATTTCTGGCACTCAGTGCCTTGCGGCCTGACACGCGGTGTCATACGTTGAAGGTGTCCGGGCGGCCGGCGAGCAGAGACCGTTCGCTCGCCGGCTGTCCCCAAGGGCCAACGGCCCGCGCGCCCGGACGCCTGCGTCACAGGCAACCTCCCGCGCCACAAAGCGCTGCCGAAGCACCACCGAGCCGAACCGACGGCACCTTTCCAAAACCCTCAGCAGCACTCCCAGCAACAGCACCGACGAACCCTCAGCGCCCCTCCCTCAGGGCGCTCACCGCCGGAGGCAACACCGTGACCGTGAAGGACATCCTGGACGCGATCCAGTCGAAGGACGCCACGTCCGCCGACTTCGCCGCCCTGCCGCTGCCCGAGTCGTACCGCGCGATCACCGTGCACAAGGACGAGACGGAGATGTTCGCGGGCCTGGAGACCCGCGACAAGGACCCGCGCAAGTCGATCCACCTGGACGACGTTCCCGTGCCCGAGCTGGGCCCGGGCGAGGCCCTGGTGGCCGTCATGGCCTCCTCGGTCAACTACAACTCGGTGTGGACCTCGATCTTCGAGCCCCTGCCGACGTTCGGCTTCCTGGAGCGCTACGGCAAGCTCAGCGAGCTGACCAAGCGCCACGACCTGCCGTACCACATCATCGGCTCCGACCTCGCGGGCGTGGTCCTGCGCACCGGCCCCGGCGTCAACGCCTGGAAGCCCGGTGACGAGGTCGTCGCGCACTGTCTGTCCGTCGAGCTGGAGTCCTCCGACGGCCACAACGACACCATGCTCGACCCCGAGCAGCGCATCTGGGGCTTCGAGACCAACTTCGGCGGCCTCGCCGAGGTCGCGCTGGTCAAGTCCAACCAGCTGATGCCGAAGCCGGCTCACCTGAGCTGGGAGGAGGCCGCGGCCCCGGGCCTGGTCAACTCCACCGCCTACCGCCAGCTGGTCTCCGGCAACGGCGCCCGGATGAAGCAGGGCGACAACGTCCTGATCTGGGGCGCGAGCGGCGGCCTCGGCAGTTACGCCACCCAGTTCGCGCTGGCCGGCGGCGCCACCCCGATCTGCGTGGTCTCCAGCGAGCAGAAGGCCGAGATCTGCCGGAAGATGGGCGCCGAGCTGATCATCGACCGCAGCGCCGAGGACTACAAGTTCTGGAAGGACGAGCACACCCAGGACCCGAAGGAGTGGAAGCGCTTCGGCAAGCGCATCCGTGAGCTCACCGGTGGCGAGGACGTCGACATCGTCTTCGAGCACCCCGGCCGCGAGACCTTCGGCGCCTCGGTCTACGTCACCCGCAAGGGCGGCACGATCGTCACCTGTGCCTCGACCTCCGGGTACAACCACGAGTACGACAACCGCTACCTGTGGATGTCCCTGAAGCGGATCATCGGCTCCCACTTCGCCAACTACCGCGAGGCCTGGGAGGCCAACCGCCTGATCTCCAAGGGCAAGATCCACCCGACCCTGTCGAAGGTCTACTCCTTGGAGGACACCGGCCAGGCGGCGTACGACGTGCACCGCAACCTGCACCAGGGCAAGGTCGGCGTGCTGTGCCTGGCTCCCGAGGAGGGCCTGGGCGTGCGCGACGAGGAGATGCGCGCCAAGCACGTCGACGCCATCAACCGCTTCCGGAACGTCTGAGAGCCGCAGATGACAGAGCGTCAGAAGGACCGTCCGTGGCTCATGCGGACGTACGCCGGCCACTCCACGGCCGAGGCGTCCAACGAGCTGTACCGACGCAACCTCGCCAAGGGCCAGACCGGTCTGTCGGTGGCGTTCGACCTGCCGACGCAGACCGGCTACGACCCCGACCACATCCTCGCCCGCGGCGAGGTCGGCCGGGTGGGCGTGCCCGTCGCGCACCTCGGTGACATGCGCCGGCTGTTCCAGGGCATCCCCCTGGAGCAGATGAACACCTCGATGACGATCAACGCCACCGCCATGTGGCTGCTGGCGCTCTACCAGGTCGTCGCGGAGGAGCAGGGCGCGGACATCACCAAGCTCCAGGGCACGACCCAGAACGACATCGTCAAGGAGTACCTGTCCCGCGGGACGCACGTCTTCCCGCCGGGGCCGTCGCTCCGCCTGACGACGGACATGATCGCGTACACGGTCTCCCACATCCCGAAGTGGAACCCGATCAACATCTGCAGCTACCACCTGCAGGAGGCCGGGGCCACGCCGGTGCAGGAGATCGCGTACGCGATGTCCACCGCCATCGCCGTCCTCGACGCCGTCCGCGACTCCGGCCAGGTGCCGCAGGAGCGCATGGGTGACGTGGTCGCCCGTATCTCCTTCTTCGTGAACGCGGGCGTCCGCTTCATCGAGGAGATGTGCAAGATGCGGGCGTTCGGCCGCATCTGGGACAAGGTCACCCGTGAGCGGTACGGCATCGAGGACCCCAAGCAGCGCCGGTTCCGCTACGGCGTCCAGGTCAACTCCCTCGGCCTGACGGAGGCGCAGCCGGAGAACAACGTCCAGCGGATCGTGCTGGAGATGCTGGCCGTGACCCTCTCCAAGGACGCACGCGCGCGTGCCGTGCAGCTGCCCGCCTGGAACGAGGCGCTGGGCCTGCCCCGCCCGTGGGACCAGCAGTGGTCGCTGCGCATCCAGCAGGTGCTGGCGTACGAGAGCGATCTGCTGGAGTACGAGGACATCTTCGAGGGCTCGAAGGTGATCGAGGCGAAAGTGGACCAGCTGGTCGGGGACGCCCTCGCCGAGATCGACCGCATCCAGGAGATGGGCGGCGCCATGGCCGCCGTGGAGTCCGGCTACCTGAAGTCGCAGCTGGTCTCCTCGCACGCCGAGCGCCGGGCCCGGATCGAGTCCGGCCAGGAGAAGATCGTCGGCGTCAACGCCTTCGAGGGCACCGAGCCGAACCCCCTGACGGCCGATCTGGACACCGCGATCATGACGGTCGACCCGGCGGTCGAGGCCCGGGTCGTCGCCGGGCTCCAGAACTGGCGCGACACGCGCTACCAGCCGCCGTTCAACCACCCGCGCCCCTGCAAGGCGCTGGAGCGGCTGAAGGAGGCCGCCAAGGGCACCGACAACCTCATGGAGGCCACGCTGGAGTGCGCCCGCGCCGGGGTCACCACCGGTGAGTGGGCGGCGGCCCTGCGCGAGGTGTTCGGCGAGTACCGGGCGCCCACCGGGGTCTCCTCCGCGCCGATGGCGGTCGCCGCGGAGCCGGGCTCCGCGCTCGCCGAGGTCCGCGCCAAGGTGGACGCCACCGCCCGCGAGCTGGGCGTCGGCAAGCTGCGCTTCCTGGTCGGCAAGCCGGGCCTGGACGGGCACTCCAACGGCGCCGAGCAGATCGCCGTACGCGCGCGTGACGCCGGCTTCGAAGTGGTCTACCAGGGCATCCGGCTGACGCCCGAACAGATCGTGGACGCCGCCCTCGCCGAGGACGTCCATGCCGTGGGCCTGTCGATCCTGTCCGGCTCGCACGCCCAACTGGTGCCGGACGTACTCCAGCGGCTGCGTGTGGCCGGTGCCACAGATATACCTGTGATCGCAGGTGGCATCATCCCGAACGGTGACGCCGAGCAGCTCAGGGCCGCCGGAGTGGCCGCCGTCTTCACCCCGAAGGACTTCGACATCACCGGAATCATCGGCCGAATCGTCGACGAGATCCGGAAAGCGAACAAGCTCGACCCTCTGGAGGTCCCCGCATGACGACCGTCAACCGTCTCCGCCCGCGGCGCTCGTGCCTGGCAGTACCCGGTTCGAACCCCCGCTTCCTGGAGAAGGCGCAGGGTCTCCCGGCGGACCAGGTCTTCCTCGACCTGGAGGACGCGTGCGCGCCGCTCGCCAAGCCCGAGGCGCGGCACACCATCGTCAAGTTCCTCAACGAGGGCGACTGGACCGGCAAGACGCGCGTGGTGCGGGTCAACGACTGGACGACCGAGTGGACGTACCGTGACGTCGTGACCGTGGTCGAGGGCGCCGGGCAGAACCTCGACTGCATCATGCTTCCGAAGGTGCAGACGGCCGAGCAGATCGTCGCGCTGGACCTCCTGCTCACCCAGATCGAGAAGACCATGGGCTTCGAGGTCGGCAAGATCGGCATCGAGGCGCAGATCGAGAACGCGCAGGGCCTGAACAACGTCAACGCGATCGCGCAGGCCTCCCCGCGCATCGAGACGATCATCTTCGGCCCGGCCGACTTCATGGCCTCCATCAACATGAAGTCCCTCGTCGTGGGCGAGCAGCCGCCCGGCTACCCGGCGGACGCCTACCACTACATCCTGATGAAGATCCTGATGGCCGCCCGCGCCAACGACCTCCAGGCGATCGACGGCCCCTACCTGCAGATCCGCAACGTCGAGGGCTACCGCGAGGTCGCCCAGCGCGCCGCCGCGCTCGGCTTCGACGGCAAGTGGGTGCTGCACCCGGGCCAGGTCGAGGCCTCCAACGAGATCTTCTCGCCCTCCCAGGAGGACTACGACCACGCCGAGCTGATCCTGGACGCGTACGACTACTACACGTCCGAGGCGGGCGGCAAGAAGGGCTCCGCGATGCTCGGCGACGAGATGATCGACGAGGCCAGCCGCAAGATGGCCCTGGTCATCTCCGGCAAGGGCCGGGCCGCCGGCATGCAGCGCACGTCGAAGTTCGAGACCCCCGTCAGCTAAGGAGCCCTGAGCGCGATGCAGTTCGGACGCACCTACGAGGAGTTCGAGGTCGGGGCGACGTACAAGCACTGGCCGGGCAAGACGGTCACGGAGTACGACGACCACCTGTTCTGTCTCCTCACCATGAACCACCACCCGCTCCACATGGACACGAACTATGCGGAGAAGACGACGGACTTCGGCAAGAACGTCGTCGTCGGGAACTACATCTACTCCCTGCTGCTCGGCATGTCCGTGCCGGACATCTCCGGCAAGGCGATCGCCAACCTGGAGATCGAGTCGCTCAAGCACGTGGCGCCGACCTTCCACGGCGACACGATCTACGGCGAGACGACCGTGCTCGACAAGTGGCCGTCGAAGTCGAAGAACGACCGCGGGATCGTCTACGTCGAGACCAAGGGCTACAAGCAGGACGGCACGCTCGTCTGTGTCTTCCGCCGCAAGGTGATGGTGCCCACCGAGACGTACATCAAGGAGCGCGGCGGCGAGCAGCCCGGCCGCCCCGAGCCGACCGCACCTGCGGAAAAGAACACGGAGAAGTAGAGCCATGGCCCGTCTCGCCCAGACCGCCGGTCTGACCGACGTCCAGCAGGAGATCCTCTCCACCGTCCGGGACTTTGTCGACAAGGAGATCATTCCTGTCGCGACCGAGCTGGAGCACCGCGACGAGTACCCGCAGCAGATCGTGGACGGCCTGAAGGAACTCGGCCTGTTCGGTCTGATGATCCCCGAGGAGTACGGGGGTCTGGGCGAGTCGCTCCTGACCTACGCGCTGTGCGTGGAGGAGATCGCCCGCGGCTGGATGTCGGTGTCCGGCATCATCAACACCCACTTCATCGTCGCGTACATGCTCAAGCAGCACGGCACGCAGGAGCAGAAGGACCACTTCCTGCCGAGGATGGCGGCCGGCGACATCCGGGGCGCCTTCTCGATGTCGGAGCCGGGCCTGGGCTCCGATGTGTCGGCGATCACGTCGAAGGCGGTCAAGGACGGCGACGAGTACGTCCTGAACGGCCAGAAGATGTGGCTG
Organism: Streptomyces sp. NPDC052107; assembly: GCF_040680215.1. Taxonomy (NCBI): domain Bacteria; kingdom Bacillati; phylum Actinomycetota; class Actinomycetes; order Kitasatosporales; family Streptomycetaceae; genus Streptomyces; species Streptomyces sp. NPDC052107. The sequence goes on along the minus strand of NZ_JBFAWG010000014.1, from coordinate 65,565 downwards.
ACGAACGGCGGGACGTCCTCCCTCGTGGCCGTCCTCGTCCGGAGTGACGAAGGACACCCCGAGGGCACGGCGCCCCACAAGTCCATGACGACCTTCCTGATCGAGAAGGAGCCGGGCTTCGGCGAGGTCCGCCCGGGGCTGACCATCCCCGGCAAGATCGAGAAGATGGGCTACAAGGGCGTCGACACCACCGAGCTGATCATGGACGGCCTGCGGGTACCCGCCGATCGGGTGCTCGGCGGCGTCACCGGCCGAGGTTTTTACCAAATGATGGACGGCGTCGAGGTCGGCCGGGTCAACGTGGCGGCGCGTGGCTGCGGCGTCGCCCAGCGTGCCTTCGAGCTCGGCGTCCAGTACGCCCAGCAGCGGCACACCTTCGGCAAGCCGATCGCCCAGCACCAGGCCATCCAGTTCAAGCTGGCGGAGATGGCCACCAAGGTCGAGGCCGCCCATGCGATGATGGTCAACGCGGCCCGCAAAAAGGACTCCGGCCAGCGTAACGACCTTGAAGCCGGGATGGCGAAGTACCTGGCCTCCGAGTACTGCAAGGAGGTCGTGGAGGACGCCTTCCGGATCCACGGCGGCTACGGCTTCTCCAAGGAGTACGAGATCGAGCGCCTCTACCGGGAGGCCCCGATGCTGCTCATCGGTGAAGGCACCGCCGAGATCCAGAAAATGATCATCGGCCGCAGACTGCTCGAAGAGTATCGATTCCAGGGCTGATTGTCCGGATGCGGGGTGTTTTCTTCGAGAAGAAGATCACACCCCGTATGCGCACTTCGGCCGTCGACTCGGCAGCCTGGCTTGCCCAGTTGCAGCCCGCGACCGGTACGATCCCGGGAAAGCCGCCGTCCCCCGTCTTGCGCGGCATCATCCGCTACGAAGGTCATCCATGCCCCACAGCCAAACCTCTGCACCTCGCGACAGCCGAGCTGGCGTACGCCTCGCGCGCGGAGCATCGCCGTGGCTTCTCCCGACCGTCGCCACCGCAGCCCTCAGCCTGGCCCGCGCCCGTCGCTCCGGCGCGGCCAAGGCCGTGGCCGTGCCCGCCACCGCGCTCGCCGCGGGCATGCTGTGGTTCTTCCGCGACCCCGAGCGCGAGATCGGCTCCGGCCGGGTGATCTCGCCCGCCGACGGTGTGGTGCAGAGCATCATGCCGTGGAAGGACGGGCGCACCCGCGTCGCGATCTTCATGAGCCCGCTGAACGTCCACGTCAACCGCGCGCCCCTCGCGGGCACGGTGACGTCCGTCGAGCACATCCCCGGCGGCTTTGTTCCGGCTTTCAACAAGGAGAGCGAGAACAACGAGCGCGTAGTCTGGCATTTCGACACCGAACTCGGCGACATCGAGATGATCCAGATCGCCGGCGCGGTGGCCCGCCGCATCGTGCCCTACATCCCTGAGGGCACGAAGGTCGAGCAGGGTGACCGTATCGGTCTGATCCGCTTCGGCTCGCGTGTCGACCTCTACCTGCCCGAGGGCGTGGAGGTCGCGGTCGAGGTCGGCCAGAAGACCGTGGCTGGGGTGACTCGCATTGACCGTGATTGATCCGGAGACCCAGGCCGGCTGGGTGCCCGAGGCCGACGAAGTGGACGAAGAGGAGGAGATGCCCCTCTCTCTCCGCCTGTCGATAGCGGACACCCTCACCCTGGGCAACGCCACGTGCGGGTTCATGGCGGTGTACTTCACCACCACCGGCATCCTGATCCCGCACCTGACCGGGAACGACGAGTCCGCCGGCATGGCGCGGCACAGCGCCGCCACGGCCGTCATCCTGATGCTCTGCGCGGCCGTCTTCGACCTGTTCGACGGACTGGTGGCCCGCAAGCTGCGCTCGTCGCCGATGGGCGCGGAGCTGGACAACCTCTCCGACCTGATCAGCTTCGGGCTCGCGCCCGCGTACTTCGTCCTCGTCTACGGCATGGTCGCGGACGACGCGCACCAGAGAATGGCGGCGCTCGGGGCAATCGTGGTGCTCCTGGCCGTCGTCCTGCGCCTGGCCCGCTTCTCGTGCGTGACCATGAAGGACGGCATGTTCCAGGGCATGCCCAGCCCCTTCGGGGCGCTGACGGTGGTCTCCATCGTGCTGCTGGAGCTGCCCTTCGTGGCGACGCTGCTGGCGATTCTGGGTACGGCGTGGCTGATGGTGAGCCGGGTGGAGTACCCGAAGCCCAGGGGCCGCCTGGCCGGGGCCATGCTGTCCTGGATCGTGCTGTCGATGGGCCTGCTGGCGGCCTGGGCCTTCGACGCGCCCAGCGGGCAGCTGCTGCTCCAGACGGGCTGCGCGCTCCAGCTGGTCATGGGCGCGGTGATTCCGTTGTTCGCCACGGCTCGGCGGGTGAACAACTTCCGCGACAACCGGCGGGAGGCACGGGCGGCACAGCTGCCCTGACCCTCATCTCGGCACTGACGGGTGTGGCCCGAGCCTTCGCGGCTCGGGCCACACCCGTTTCGCGTTCAAGGTCTGCCCGGATTCCCCGTTGAGGTGTCAACTACCCGCCGTTCCAGCCGAGTTGCGACGGCGCACAGGACGGAGGACGGTGGAATACGCAGGGTTTGCCTATGGCATTTGCCTGCCTCAGGGGGATTCATCACACCTCTCGCATCGGAGGACGGCCATGTCCTCGTACTCCAGCGCGGACTACCGCGTCCGCCACACCTCTACAATCCCGGCGAACCGCAACGAACAGGTAGAACTGTTCGTCCGCGAGTACAACGGCACCCGCGGACACCAGGAGCCGAAACCGGTGCTGATGCTCCACGGCAGAAGCTCCCCGGTGGTCACCGGCTTCGACCTCGTGCTCCCGCCCAGCGCCGGCGGTTCCGACATCCGGTACAGCTGGGCGCAGGAGCTGGCGCACCACGGCTACGACGTCTTCCTCATGGACCTGCAGGGCAACGGTCGGTCCCCCCGGCCCAGGATGGACGACCCCTGCAACGCCAACCCGGCCCAGCAGCAACCGGTCCTGGTGCCCAACCCGCTGGCCCAACCGTGCCCACCGTCGCCGCCCTACCCGCACCAACTGGGCAATTCCGAGAGTGAGTGGGCGGAGCTCGACACCGTGGTCAACTTCATCCGGGGTCTGCCCGAAAGGAACAAGCCGATCGACTTCATCGGCTGGTCCGCGGGCGCGTTCGTCCTGGGCCCGTACACCCTGAAGCACCCCGGCAACGTCAGGACACTGACCCTGCTGGCCCCGATCTTCCCGCCGAAGGGCCGCTGGTCCACCGTCCCCTCGGACCCCTTCGGACGCCCGCCCGAAGCCCAGACGCTGCCGGTGTCCACGCCGGCCGTCACCTTCGGCTTCCCGATGAACGTCGGCAGCAAGACCGGCTTCACGACCGGGTGGGACGGCGAGCAGTCCGGCCCCGAGCAGCGGGAGCCCGGCATGGTCGACGCGGTGTGGGACGCCCTCATGGCCGAGGACCCCGAGGGCGCCAAGTGGGGACGTTGGTTGCCGGACGGCACGCCCGAGGGCGTGTTGCGCTACCGGAACTCGTACTGGTGGGGGTGGAACAAACAGACCGTACCGCTCAAGGACGCTGCGGGCAGGCTCATACTCGGCGACCGGGTGCCCGTGCTCATCATCTACGGAGAGCAGGACAAGCAGGCCAACACCTCGTCCTCGTTGCCTGACGTCCTGTACTTCTCGGTCCCGGCGCTCTACCAGGCCATCCAGGGCAACGAGAAGCTCATGTTCCGCTTCGCGGCGGCCGGACACTCCATGGTCTGGGAACGGCGGGCCCAGGCCCTGCACGACCTGTCGAGTCAGTGGCTCGACGACGGCAAGGTGCACGGGCTCACGACAGGTAGCTACTTCCGCGACGTGGACGGCGACATCACACCTCTGGAGTAGACGCGCACGCCACGCGAGGATGCCCGACGGGCGGGCCGCCCGACCCGTCAGGCGTCTCGCCCGCTCAGACCAGCCGGTCCCGGGCGATCCGTTCCGCCACGTCCTCCAGGATCGGCCCGGCCTCCGCGATGCACCGCGCCACGTCCGGCTCGACCGAGGTGAGTGGGTACGCCTGCCGGATCCCGGCCCGCTGCAGCGCCTCCGTGGGCAGGGCGAGCCGGCCGCACACCGCGACGACCTCCTTGCCCGCGGCCCGCGCGGCGGCGGCGACCCCCGCCGGCGCCTTCCCGTGCAGCGTCTGCTCGTCCAGCGAGCCCTCACCGGTGATCACCAGCGAGGCCCGCTCCAGCGCGGGCGCGAAGCCCAGGACGTCCAGCATGACCTCGATGCCGGGCCGGAAACGGGCGCCGAGGAGCAGCGCGCCGTAGCCGATGCCGCCAGCCGCCCCCGCGCCCGGCGACGCCGCGTACTCCGCCGCCCGCGGCCCGGCCTCGGCCTCGGCCTCCAGGACCTTGGCGAAGTGGGCGAGGGCCGCGTCCAGGGTCTCCACGTCGTCCGGCGAGGCGCCCTTCTGCGGGCCGTACACCGCCGGCGCGCCCTTCGGCCCGGTCAGCGGATTGTCGACGTCGCTCGCCAGCACGAGCTCCACCGAGGACAGGCGCGGGTCCAGGCCGGACAGGTCGGCGCGGGCGAGTTCCGCCAGCCCGCCGCCGCCCGGCGACGCCGGCTCGCCGCTCTCGGTCAGGAAGCGCGCGCCCAGCGCGGACAGCATCCCCGCGCCGCCGTCGGTCGTGGCGCTGCCGCCGACGCCGAAAACGATCGTCCGGGCGCCGGCGTCGAGCGCGGCCCGCAGCAGTTCGCCGGAGCCGTACGTGGAGGCCGTCAGGGGCGCGAAGACCCCGGCGGGCAGGCGCTGGAGGCCGCTCGCCTCGGCCATCTCCACGACCGCGGTCCGGCCGCGCAGCGCGAACGCGGCGGTCACCTCCTCGCCCAGCGGCCCGGCGACCCGTACCTCGCGGCGCTCGAAACCGGCCGCGACCGCCGCGTCCACGGTCCCGTCGCCGCCGTCGGCCACGGGCAGCGCCTCGACCGAGAGGTCCGGCACGACCCGGCGCAGCCCGGCCGTCACCCGCTCGGCGACCTGCACGGCCGTCAGCGAGCCCTTGAACTTGTCCGCGGCGATGAGCACCCGACGGGTCTCGTTCACTGCAGCGTCCGCCACCTTGCTTTCCCCTTGCTCTCCGGGCCCCGCACACGTCAGGGCCAGTCGCGCCGCTGCGACCTTAACCGGATGACACCCCCGGCGTCATGCCCCGACCGAGGGCTGGGAAAGCGGCTGGGAGGAGCATGGGGAAAACGGGTAGATCCCAGCCATGACCAGCCAGCGCCCGCAATCCCCCGCCCTCGCCGACCGCATCCACGGCGGCTGGCTGGGCCGGATCGCGGGCAACATGCTCGGCAAGCCGGTGGAGCAGGGCGAGGTGTGGACCCGCGAGCTCATCGACCGCTATCTGCGCAAGGCCGAGGCGCTGCCGCTCACTGACTACCTGCCCGAGCCCGCCGACGCGGCCGACGGCGCCGTACTGCGCCCGGAGTGGCGCGAGTGCGTGCGCGGCCGGATCCGCGGCAGTGTGCGCGACGACGACGTCGACTACGCGATCCTCGGCCTGCACCTGCTGGAGACGTACGGCTTCGGCTTCAGCACCGAGCAGGTCGGCGACCTGTGGCTGCTGCGGCTGCCGTATCTGCAGACCTTCACCGCGGAACGGGCGGCGTACCGCAATCTCGCCAACGGACTGAAGCCTCCGCTGACAGCGACGTACGACAACCCGTACCAGGAGTGGATCGGCGCGCTGATCCGCGCCGACGTCTACGGCTGGACCCGCCCCGGCGACCCCGCGGTCGCCGCCGGCCTCGCCCGCCGGGACGCGGTGCTGTCGCACACCGGGAACGGCGTGTACGGCGCCATGTGGGCGGCCGCGCTGATCGCCGCCGCCTTCACCGCCCCCACCGTGCGGGACGCACTCGACACGGCGCTCGGCGTGATCCCGGCGAGCAGCAGGCTCGCCCGTACCGTACGGCGGGTCATGACCCTGCACGAGACGCGGCTGCCCTGGGAGGAGACCCTGGCCACGCTGGCCGCGGAGACCGCCGGGCTCGGCTGGATCCACACCGTCCCGAACGCCGCCGTCCTCACCGCCGGGCTGCTGTACGGCGAAGGCGACTTCACCCGGACCATCGCGCTGACCGTGCGCGGCGGGCTGGACACCGACTCCAACGGGGCGACGGCCGGCTCGGTGGCCGGGGTGCTCACGGGCGCGGCCGCGATCCCGGCCCAGTGGAAGGACCCGCTGCAGGACACGGTACGGAGCGCGGTGTTCGGCTTCGACGGCGTACGGATCAGTGCGCTGGCGGAACGCACCCTGCGCCTGGCGACGGCGGGCCCTCAGCCGCCCCGCGCCTGGTTACCCTTCCCCAATGACCACGACTCCTGACTTCGCCACGTACATCGCGAGCCTGCCCCGTGTCCTCGCCGGCGCGGCCGCGCTCTTCCGCGACACCGAGGGGCGCGTGCTGCTGGTCGAGCCCAACTACCGTGAGGGCTGGGCGCTTCCGGGTGGCACGATCGAGTCGGACGACGGGGAGACCCCGCGCCAGGGCGCACGCCGGGAGACGCTGGAGGAGATCGGGCTCGACCGGGAGCCGGGCCGGCTGCTGACCGTGGACTGGGTGCACGGCGTGGGCCGGCCCCCGCTGGTGGCGTACCTGTACGACGGCGGTGTCCTCACGGAGGCCGAGCTGAAGGCGATCCGGCTCCAGGAGGAGGAGCTGCTGTCCTGGCGCCTGGTCCCGCGCGAGGAGATCACCGGCCACCTCCCCGGGGCCCTGGGCCGCCGCGTCCTGACAGCCCTGGACGTCCTCGCGGACGGCTCCGGCACCGCGGAACTGGAGAACGGCCACCGCGTGGCATGACCGGCCCGGATCCCACCGGTCCTGCCGTCACCGTTCCCGATCCCGCCGACGACCCGAGCTGCCTGCGCCGGGTCCTCGCGGGGCCGCCGGCGCTGCTGACCCTGGCCGCACTCGGGGTGCGGCTGCTCGGCCGGCGGGTACCGGGCCGCGGCTGGGCTGAACGCGCTCAGGCCATCATCAAGGCGGTCTCGGCGCCTTCCACGGCCCGGTGCTCGGATTGCAGTTCGAACCAGATGGTCTTGCCCGTGGCTGTCTCCGTGCTGCCCCAGGCGTCCGCGAGCAGGTCGAGGAGTTCCGTTCCGCGCCCGCCTTCCGCGTCGGTGTCTACGACGCTGCGCAGGGGGCCGGCGGACTCGGTGTCCTCGACCTCGCATGCCAGACGGGAGTCACGCACCCGCAGGTTGAGCCTGAGCGGCCCGCGGGTGTGGCGCAGGGCGTTGGTGACCACCTCGCTGACCAGGAGCTCGGCGGTGTCGGCCAGGTCGGCCAACGCCCAGTCGCTCAGCTGAGCGGTCACCAGCCGCCGGGCCCGGCCCGCCGAGGTGAGCTCCCGGGGCAGGGGCCAGGAGGCGTCCCAGACGGTGGCGCGGCCACGTGGCGCGTCCAGCGGTCGTATTGGTGCGAGCGCACGGGACCACAGGGCCCACTGCCGGGTGGCCCAGGAGAGGGCGGCGTGGGTGGCCATAGGAATCAGTCCTTCTGAGCGAGTCCGTACATGTAGCAGTCGCTACACCTCAAATATATACGTAGCGGGTGCTACGGTAAAGACATCGCCAAGAGTATTTATAGGGGCACATTGCCCGAACTTCCCTCACGCGTTCAGGAGCCCTCATGCCCCGGCCGCCCGACCCGGCCAAACGACGCGACCTGCTCGACCGGGTCCGCGCATACGTCCTCCGCAACGGGCTGACGGACCTCTCCCTGCGGCCCCTGGCCCGTGCGCTGGGCACCAGCGACCGCATGCTCCTGTACTACTTCGGCTCCAAGGAACGCATGGTCGCCGAGGCCCTCGCGGGCTACGAGCGCCGGCCTCTTCTGCGCACCCGCGAGCTGCTGGAGGCCTTCGGCTCACCGAGGGACGCGGCGGGCCTCCGTCGCTTCATGGAGGCGGTGTGGCGTCAGTTCGGCGACCCCGACGTACGTGCCTCGCTCCCCCTCTATCTCGAGATCATGAGCGCCAGCCTGCTCCACCCGGACCGGTACGGGCCCGTCCTGCACGACATCGTCACCGAGTGGACGGACCTGCTCACCAGCGTCTTCCGCGATCTCGGCATGGACCAGGAGCGGGCCCGCACGCAGGCCGCCCTGCTGACCGACTCCACCTTCGGCCTCGTGATCGCCCCGCTGGCGAACGGCCACTGGGACCGGGCGGACCAGGCCTTCCACGTTCTCCTCGACATCCTGGAACCGGAATGGCGGGCCCGGGCGTGACGCTCGGTCAAAACGCGCTGCGCTGCCCACCGGCACCTCACCGCGCCACGGCCGAGGACCGGGGACTCGGCCCCGATATCCGCTCGCCCCGATCGGACGGGCGTCCTACTCTCGGCCCATGGACAGGCCTCTCCTCGCCCTGCTCAGTGGCGCAGGCATCTCCACCGACTCCGGAATCCCGGACTACCGCGGGCCGAACGGGCTGTGGCGGCGGGATCCGGAGGCCGAGAAGCTCGTCACCTACGAGTACTACATGGCGGACCCGGAGATCCGGCGGCGGTCCTGGCAGATGCGGCGGAGGAACCGGACGCTCAAGGCCGAGCCGAACGCCGCGCACCGGGCCGTCGCCGAGCTGGAGAAGTCCGGCATCCCCGTCCGGGTCATCACGCAGAACGTGGACGGGCTGCACCAGATGGCCGGCATGCCCGCCCGCAAGGTGCTCGAACTGCACGGCAGCGCACGCAGTGTCGTGTGCACCCGGTGCTACGCCCGCGGGCCGATGGAGGACGCCCTCGCCCGCGTCGAGGCCGGCGAGGAGGACCCGGCCTGTCTGGAATGCGGCGGCATCCTGAAGTCGGCGACCGTGATGTTCGGTGAGCGACTGGACCCGGTCGTCCTCGGTCAGGCGGTGTCCATCAGCAAGGCGTGCACCCTGTTCGTCGCCGTCGGCAGCAGCCTGCAGGTGCAGCCCGCCGCCGGCCTGGTCGGGGTCGCCGCGGACCACGGCGCCCGTCTGATCATCGTCAACGCCGAACCGACGCCGTACGACGACCTCGCCGACGAGGTCGTACGCGAACCGATCGGCACCGCGCTGCCCACGCTGCTGGACCGCATCCGGACCCAGGGCGGCACGTAAGGACCCGTTCGCCACCAGGCCCCGCCCGCCTCAGGAGTCGCCGCGGCTCACATGGGCCTCGTAGTAGTACGAGACCTCGCACACGAGGACGAGGGAGTCCAAGCGTGAGCGGTCAGCGGCGGTAGCAGTACGAATCCGAGGATGCGTCGCCGCCCTGCAGGCGCGTCTGGTGCACGCGCAAGCCGAGAAAGTCCGGGCCGTGCGGGAAGAAACGGCTGTCGATGGAAAGCCCACCGTGGGTGGTGTCGGCGTCGAGCTTGACCATCCACGGGTCGATGCCCGCTGGATAGACCTGCGCGTCCCAGGCGGAGTACAAGGAGTTGGTCACGTACGCGCGCCGCCCGTCGCGGCTGAGCTCGACCATCTGCGCTCCGCCGGTGAGCGGAATGTCCGGCTCGGCGGGATGCGGCCGTCGGCCGACGACGCCGCCAAGACGCACGGACGCGGTCTGTCTCGGATGGAACGGGTCGCTCACGTCGTACTGGAGCAGGTCACCGGTTGCCCATGCGGACACGTACAGCCACTGGTCGTCCACCGACAGGTCGATGTCGGTGATGAACGGCGGCACGGCGCCGAACGGCTGCAGCACAGGGGGTAGGTCCTCCGCCGGGGCGGACTCGGCGGGGAGGGTGATCACCTTGCGGACCACGCGGTCCTCGCCCTCCCGGTTCCACAACCACACAGACGCCGAGAGGTCCTCTACGTCGACCACGGTGCTTGCGAACCCCCACGTCGCCTCGGGGTCGTGCGCGGGACGCAGTTCCAGCACCATCTGGTTCTCGTCCCCCAGGTCGACGCGCTGCAGGTGCCGGCCCGAGTCCAGCTCCCAGAAGTGCAGTGAGTGGCCGTATCGGCGACCCAGCAGCAACTCGGGTACAAGGCCGTCCTCGATCATCGACGGGGTCCCCCACTCGCTGGTCACAGCGATGTTCTGGCGCAGATGCCACCAGACGTCGTAGGCGAACCGCTGCGGTCCGCGGTCACTCTCCCAGGCGCGCAGCACTGCGAAGCTTTCGTGGTCCAGCAGCGCGACGCCGCCAGGCCCGTCCGCACCGTCCGCGCCGCCCAGGCAGGAAAGGAACACTCCGTCGGGACCGCAGTGGAGGGTGTGTGGACGCGAATATCCCGCGTTGGCGGCCAGCTCTTCCGGCTCGACCACCTTGACCAGGCGGGGGCGGGCGGGATCGGGCCTGGTGTCGAAGACGTGCAGCCGGGAGGAGCGCAGTCCCGGCACGATGAGGTAGCGCCGGGCGGCGTGATGATGACCGGCATGCGCCAGCGCGCTCGAGCAGGCGTTCCACCCGAAGTGGTGCAGTTCGTTGCCCGGGTCGGGCAGTTCGGCCTGGGCGGTCACACAGCCGTAGGCAGGGGATTCGGGGTCGGTGACGACGGTGAACAACGCGTCCGCGCGCTGTGCGGTCGGGTCGAAACCGACGACATAGGCGAGCTTCTCCGGGGGTGCGGCGACGGCGTCCGCCGGAGTGCGGTACAAGGTGGGGTCACCGTGGTCGCCGCTGTGGTGGGCGTGGTCGGTCGTCGTCATGGCTGTTCCTTGTCCCGAACGGGAGTCTGGAACCGGGTGACTCCAGAGAGGCAGTCGCCCTCATCCGTTCGAGATCGATGTGCGGATATCGGACATACATGCCATACGGCCAGCGTTTCACAGCCCCGAAGCACTGCCAACGCGGCAGCGCGAGCCCCAGCGAGGCGTGCACCGTCTTCCTCGCCGTCGGCGGCAGCCCGCAGGTACGGCCCGCCGCCGGGCCGGCCGGCATCGCCGCCCACCACGGCGCCCACGAACTCCTGCACCGCATCCGGACCGACAGCCGCGCCACGGGCGATCAAGGATGCCCGCTCCTGGTCCCTGCCGTACCGCTCGGCCGGTATGAGGATCGCGGCGGCCATCTGCTGGGTCGGGTTGTCCGACGCCAGAGCCTCCATGACGTCCCTGAACGCGGTTCAGAAGAGGGCGCCGGCTCGCTCGAAGTCCAGCAGGCGTCGTTTGCGGTCCAGGCCGCCGCCGTAGCCGGTGAGGCTGCCGTCCGAGCCGATGACGCGGTGACAGGGGACGATGATGCCGACGGGGTTCTTGCCGTTGGCGAGGCCGACCGCGCGGGAGGCCCGGGGATTGCCCAGGGAGCCGGCGAGTTGGCCGTAGGTACGGGTCTCGCCGTAGGGGATGCGCGTGAGCTCTTGCCAGACGCCGCGCTGGAAGGAGGTGCCGCGCAGGGCGAGTTCGAGGGTGAACTGCTTCAACTCGCCCGCGAAGTAGGCCGACAGCTGCTCCTTCGCCGCGGCGAAGCAGGGCAGGTCGTCGTCGCGCGGGCCGAGGTTCTCCTCGGGCGGGCGGTGCCGCTGGTCGGTCATGTACAGGCCGCACAGGGTGCCGTCGGCGTCGGCGACCAGGGTGAGCGGGCCGTAAGGGCTGTCGATCACGGTGTGGGACATCGGGGGAACCTTCTTACACGGGCAGGAAGTTGATCGGGTGGCCGTCGGTCGCCCACAGGTACTGCACGGCGTACGCCCGCCAGGGCCGCCATGCCTCCGCGCGGGCGGTGAGCGCGGCCGGGGTGGAGGGCAGGCCCAGCTCCTGGGCCGCGCGCCGGATGCCGAGATCGGTGGGGAGGAAGGCGTCGGGGTCGCCGAGGGCGCGCATGGCGATGACGTCGACCGTCCACGGCCCGAATCCGGGCAGCGCCAGGAGCCGGGCGCGGGTCTCGGCCCAGTCGGACTCAGCGCCCAAGTGAAGGGAGCCGTCGGCGAGTTCGCGGACCAGGGTGGTGAAGGTGGTGCGCCGGGTGCGGGGCATCGCCAGGGTCTCGGGGTCGACGGCGGCGAGGGCCTCGGAGGAAGGGAAGAGGTGTGTGAGGCCGCCCTCGGGGTCGTCGAGGGGTTTGCCGTGCGCCGTGACCAGCCGGGCCGCGTGCGTGCGGGCGGCGGCCGTGGAGACCTGCTGTCCGAGGACGGCGCGGACGGCGAACTCGGCCTCGTCGACCGTGCGCGGCACCCGGCGGCCGGGCGCCTTGTCGACCAGGGGCGCGAGCAGCGGGTCGGTGCGCAGCCGGTCGTCGACGGCGACGGGGTCGGCGTCCAGGTCGAGCATGCGGCGGCAGCGGCTGATCGCCACGGGCAGGTCACGCAGATCGCTCAGGGTGAGGCGGCAGGCGATGTGGTCGGGGCGGGGCGTGAGGGAGACGATCCCGTGGCCGTACGGCAGGCGCAGCGTGCGCCGGTACGCGCCGTCGCGCCACTCCTCCACCCCGGGTACGGCGGTGGCGGCGAGGTGACCGAAGAGGTTGGACGGGTTGAGGGGGGCGCGGAACGGCAGCCGCAGGGCGATCCCGCCCGGGGTGCCGGCCCCGGACTTCGGCGCGCGGGCGCGCAGCTCGCTCGGGCTCAGGGCGAAGACCTCACGGACGGTGTCGTTGAAGGTGCGGATGGAGGCGAAACCGGCCGCGAAGGCGATCTCCGTCATGGGCAGCGGGGTGGTCTCGATGAGCAGCCGCGCGGTCTGGGCGCGCTGGGCGCGGGCGAGCGCGAGGGGGCCCGCGCCGAGTTCGGCGAGCAGCTGCCGCTCCACCTGGCGGGTGCTGTAGCCGAGCCGGTCGGCGAGTCCGGGCACGCCCTCGCGGTCCACGACACCGTCGGCGATGAGCCGCATGGCGCGAGCCACCAGGTCGGCGCGCTGGTTCCACTCCGGGGAGCCGGGGCTGGTGTCCGGGCGGCAGCGTTTGCAGGCCCGGAACCCGGCCTGCTGGCAGGCGGCCGCGCTCGGGTAGAACGTCATGTTCTCCGGCTTGGGCGGGACGACGGGACAGCTGGGGCGGCAGTAGATCCGGGTGGTCAGGACGGCCGTGAAGAACCACCCGTCGAACCGCGCGTCCTTGGACTGCACGGCGCGTACGCAGTGCTCCCGGTCGAGGTGCGTCGCTGTCTGCATGCGTCCAGCATCGGCCACCCGGGGCGGCGAACGCTGGCGGGAATCCGACAGCAGCGTTCGCGGGCCTGGTGGGTTGCCGATCCGCGTGGGGGCGCGGCGGTGCGGGGGCGTCGTACGGAGTGTGGGGCATGGGGCTCGTACGGTCGTCTCATGCGCCCGTGAGGATGTGGGCGGCCGAGCCGGTCCGCGCCGGCCTCACGGCGCGGGTGTCCCGAGGGCGGCGGCGTGCCGGAACCCGGTGATCCACTCGGCGGTGTGGCGCAGCCCGCCGAACGTGTAGAAGTGCACCTTGACCGCGCCGTGCCGCTCGGGGTCGTAGCGGTGGGCGAGCGCGCGCAGGAAGCGGTCAGGACCGGTCGTACCCATGAGGTTGGTCAGCGAGAAGCCGTACTTACGGGCGACGGAGGCGCTGGTCGCGACGCCGAACCGGGTGGCGTAGCCGAGCAGCCGGCGAACGCCCGCCGGTCCGGGCACGCCGATGCGGACAGGCAGGTGGACGCCCCGGGCGCGGGCGGCCTCCAGCCAGCCGAGGACGGGGTCGACGTCGAAGCCGAACTGGGTGATGACGTCGCCGTCGAACCGGTGCGCCCCGACGGCCGCCGCCTTGTCGGTGAGCGCGGACCACAGCGTGCCGTCGGCTATCGAAGGGTGGCCCTCCGGGTAGCCGCAGATGCCGACGTGCCGGACGCCGTGGCGCTGCAGCAGTCCGGTGCGCAGGACGGCCAGGGCGTCCGGGTAGGGGCCCTCGGGGCGGGCGGGGTCGCCGCCGACGACGAAGATGTTCTCGGCCGTGCCGTCCTCGGCCAGCCCGGACAGGAACTCCTCCAGGGCGGCTCGGGAGGGCAGGCGGCGCGCCGAGATGTGGGGCACGGGCACGAAACCGAGCCGCTTGACCGCGCGGGCGGCCGCCAGCCGCATGCCGAGGTCCTCGCCGGCGAGGAAGGTGATGTTGATCCGGGTGCCTGGCGGGATGCTGCCCTGCGCCTCCTCCAGCCGGGGCACGTCCTTGCCGGTCATCTCCAGCGAGAAGTCGTCCAGCAGCGCGGCACCGACCGCCGGGGTGGCGGTGAGAGCGGGGTTCATCGTGCTCCTCGTACGACGGCGTTCGGGACCCCGGCCGATGATGTCACGCGCGGTGCGGGGGCCTCGGCCCGGGGTCACGCCCTGGGGCGACCTTGTGGGCGCTCGCCAACCGCATGGCCGGCACGAGAGCACCCCGGCTGCTGGTGGTACCCGTGCCCGGCGCGCCCCGGCACCGGCACCGGGCGCTGAGCCCGCAGGCCGGTTATGGACCGGTGACACGCACCGGCTTTGGCTCTGGTGACCGGACCACGCCCCCGGCAAGGTGGTGCTCCCGAACCCGAGGAGGTCCTTGACCATGCGATTCCGGCACGCGGACACCATCTGGGCCACGTTCCCCGAACTGGCCTCCGGCGCGCTGTACGCCGACGGCGTCGGCGCCGGTGTGGACACCGGGCCGCGCGCCGCCGAGTACACCGCCCGCGCCCTGGCCCGGCTGGCCGGCGCCACCGAGGGTGAGTTCCCCGAAGTGCTGGCCTGGCGGCGGACGTTCAGCCGGACGGGGCTGAAGCCGACGCAGTACCGGTGTGCCTCGGAGTCGCTGCTGCGGCGGCTGCGGAAGGAGGGGACGCTGCCGCGCATCCATCCGCTGGTCGACCTGTGCAACGCGCTGTCGGTGGCGTACGCGATCCCGGTGGCGGTCCTCGACGTCGACCGGATCACCTGGCCGCTGCTGGAGGTGCGGCCCGCCGTCGGCGACGAGACGTACACGGCGTTCGGCGGGGGCGCCGAGCATCCCGCGCCCGGCGAGGTGACCTTCGTCGACTCCGCGGGCCGCGCGCACGCCCGTCGCTGGACCCACCGGCAGAGCGGCCACTCGGCGGTCGGCGAGCACACCCGCCGGGTGCTGGTGGTGGCGGAGGCCATGCACGACGACGGCGCGGAGATCGTGCCCGAGCTGCTGAAGACGGTCGAGGCGGAGGTGGCGGCACACTGGGGGGTCGGCACGGAGACGGCCGTACTCACCCGGGCCGCGCCGGACTTCGTCTTCGGCGGCTGAACCCGGCGCATGACAGCATGAGCGCGGTGGACGAGGAGCGAGGGGTGCAGGCAAGTGCGGGCGAACTCCCGGGCCGTGGCTCGGACTTCCTGCAGCTGGCGGCCGGTGACGTGCCGGCCGGCGGGAAGGCCGAGTGGCTGGCCGGACGGCTGCGGCAGGCGATAGCGGACGGCCGTCTGGCGGTGGGCAGCAGACTCCCGCCCACCCGGGTGCTGGCCACCGAACTCCGGGTCTCCCGAGGGGTGATCACCGAGGCCTACCGCCGGCTCGCCGAGGACGGCCACCTGGAGGGCCGCCGCCGCGGGGGCACGGTGGTGGTGGCGGCACCCTTCGCTCCGCCAGGGAGCGTCCACGGCGGCGGGGCACCGGGACGCGAGGAGTCGCGGCCGGCCCCTGAGGATGCGGCACTCGGCAGACCCCTTCCCAGGACATCATCGACCTGGCCCGCCGACACGCCTGGAAGCCCGGGCACCGGCATGACCGGCGCCGTGTGGTCAGGGGCATCCGGCACCGAGTCGTCCGGCCCGCCACGAGCATGCCGCACCGAGCCATCGGGCCCGTCGGGAGCGCCCCACCCCGCACCCATCGCACCGTCCTCTCGCGCCCACGCCGCGCCGACCTCCAGCGCGCAGTGCCCGCCGCCGACCCCACGCGCACCCCGACCCCCGCACGCAGCCGACGGCCACACCTCCCGCACGAGCCCCAGCCCCCGCCCCACACCCCCCACCGCACCCGCGACGCCGTTCCTCCGACCCCCCGGTGCCGATGTCTTCGACGCGTTGCGGGAGGCGCCGGCCGTCGTCGATCTCACTCCCGGGCGGCCGGATCTCGCCGCCTTTCCGCGTACCGCCTGGCTGCGTGCCGAGCGTGCCGTGCTCGCGGAACTGTCCGCCGAGCACTTCGGCTACGGCGACCCCCGTGGCGCTCCCGCGCTGCGGCGGGCCGTCGCCGAATGGCTCGCGCGGATGCGGGGCGTACGGGTGGAGCCGGACGAGGTGCTGATCGTGGCCGGCACCGCCCAGGCGCTCACGCTGCTGCACCAGGTGGTGCGGGCGGACGGCATCGACTCCGTCGCGGTGGAGGACCCCGGCTCGCTCGGCGGCCGCCAGCACCTGCGCAACGGGGGCCTCGACACCCCGCCGGTGCCGGTCGACGGGGACGGGGTGCGGGTGGACGCGTTGCGCGCGACCGGCGCCCGCGCGGTGCTGCTCACGCCGGCTCACCAGTTCCCGACCGGCGTGGTGACCAGCGGCGAGCGCCGGCGTGAGCTGCTGGGCTGGGCACGGGACGGCGGGCTGATCCTGGAGGACGACTACGACGCGGAGCACCGCTACGACCGGCCGCCGGTCCCCGCGCTGCGGGCGCTGCTGGCCGACCGGGTGTGCTACATGGGCAGCGTGTCGAAGCTGCTCGCTCCGGCGCTGCGCATCGGCTGGCTGGTGGCCCCGCCGCGCTATCGCACCGGCCTGGTCGACGCCAAGCGGTTCAACGACCTGGGCAACGCGATGCTGCCGCAGTTGGTGCTCGCCCATCTGATGGAGTCCGGTGGGCTGGAGCGGCATCTGCGGCTGTTGCGGCGGCGGCACCGCGACCGCCGGGACGCGATGATCGCCGCGCTCGCCGAACACCTGCCCGGCGGGACCGTACACGGTGCCGCGGCGGGCCTGCATCTGACGGTCACGTACCCCGCGAACGTACCCGACACCGAGCTCGCCGCCGCCGCGCTGGCCCGGGGCGTGAAATGCCAACCCCTGTCCTGGCACCGGCAGTTGCCCGGACCGTCCGGCCTGGTCCTCGGCTACGCGGCCACCGCGCCGGGAGTCATCGCCGAGGGCGTGGCACTGCTCGGCAGGACCCTGCGCGAACTGTCCTGACGGCCACTCCGGGCTTCTCTGAACCAGCGTGCTGTCAGCGGCCCTGGGACTGGTGGGCTCGCATGTTGAGGTGTCGCGTATTCAATGTCCGCGGAGGAGTTCAGTCACTCAGCGTGTGCCTCGCTCTCCGATGCGGCTGCGATGTGGCGATGACAGAGGTCCGCTGAGGTGCCACGTCGCAGCGACGAGGCAGGCGGCAACCGCCTCGTCAGAGCACCGTTCGCCGCGCGGCGATCTGCGCGAAGGCACGTTCCGGACGCCCCGCCGGGGGCCTGGGGCGGGATCAACAGCAGCGCCGGTCAGCCGACCTGGCGGGCGAACGCCTCGTACGCCCGCTCGTCGAAGAGGACGAAGCGCACCTCTTCGACGGCCGTCGGTGTGTTCCGTACGGTCTCCACGGCGATCCGTGCCGCGTCCTCCATCGGCCACCGGTACACGCCCGTGGAGACGGCCGGGAACGCGACCGTGCGGGCGCCGAGTTCGTCGGCGGCCTTCAGGGACTCGCGGTAGCAGGAGGCGAGCAGGTCGGAGCGGTCCTCGCTCTGGCTGTGGACCGGGCCGACCGTGTGGATGACCCAGCGGGCGTCGAGTTCACCCGCCGTCGTGGCGACCGCCTGGCCGGTGGGCAGGCCCTTGCCGTACCGGGAGGCGCGCAGGGCGCGGCACTCCTCAAGGATGGCGGGGCCGCCGCGCCGGTGGATCGCGCCGTCGACCCCTCCGCCGCCGAGGAGCGAGGAGTTGGCCGCGTTGACGATCGCGTCGGCGCTCTGCCGGGTGATGTCGCCCTGGACGAGGGTGATGGTGGTCATGCCTGCCTCAGTCTTCGCCATACGGCCTTGGCCGCGTTGTGCCCCGACATACCGTGCACGCCGGGTCCCGGCGGGGTGGCCGAGGAGCAGATGAAGACGGCCGGATGAGGGGTGTGGTACGGGAACAGGGACAGTCTGGGGCGCAGCAGCAGCTGGAGTCCGGACGCCGCGCCGCAGGCGATGTCACCGCCGACGTAGTTGGCGTTGTGGGCGGCCAGCTCGGCGGGCCCGGCGACGGCGCGGGCGAGGACACGGTCGCGGAAACCGGGGGCGAAGCGCTCCAGTTGGCGTTCCATGGCGTCGGTGAGATCGCCGGACCAGCCGTTCGGTACATGGCCGTACGCCCAGAAGACCTGCTTGCCCTCGGGGGCACGGGTCGGGTCGACGATGCTGGGCTGCACGGTGATCAGGAACGGCCGGCCGGGGGCGCGGTCCTCGCGGGAGGCGGCGCGCAGGGCGGTGGAGATCTCGTCCTTGCTCGCGCCGATCTGCACGGTCGTGGCGGAGCGGGCCTCGGGCGCGGTCCAGGGCACGGGGCCGTCCAGCGCGTAGTCGATCTTGAAGACGCTGGGGCCGTAGCGGTAGTGGGCGTAGTGGTCGCCGAAGCCGGCGATGCGGGCCAGCGCGGTGGGCGAGGTGTCGAAGACGTACGCCCGCGCGGGGGGCAGGTCGTCCAGGCGCTTGATCTCGTAGTCGGTGTGCACGGCGCCGCCGAGGTCCTTCAGGTAGGCGGCGAGGGCGTCGGAGATGGCCTGGGAGCCGCCGCGGGGCACCGGCCAGCCGCGGGCGTGGGCGGCCAGGGCGAAGACCAGACCGATGGCGCCGGTGGCCAGGCCGCTGAGCGGCGCGATCACATGGGCGACCAGGCCGGCGAACAGGGCCTTCGCCCGCTCGTCCTTGAAGCGGCGCAGCAGCCAGGTGGACGGCGGCAGCCCGGCCAGGCCGAAGCGGGCCAGGGTGACGGGGTCGCGCGGAAGCGCGGTCAGCGGCAGGGACATGAAGTCCGTGACGAGGGTGTCCCAGTGGGCGAGGAAGGGCTCGACCAGTCTGCGGTACGCGCCCGCGTCCCGTGGGCCGAAGGAGGCGGCCGTCTCGGCCACCGAACGGGACAACACCGCCGCGGTGCCGTCGAGGAAGGGATGCGCCATCGGCAGCTCGGAGTGCAGCCACTGAAGGCCGTAGCGATCGAGGGGCATGGCGCGGAACGCGGGTGAGTTGATGCCGAGGGGGTGGGCGGCCGAGCACGGGTCGTGCCGGAAGCCGGGCAGGGTCAGTTCCTCGGTGCGGGCGCCGCCTCCCACGGTGGACTTCGCCTCGAACAGCGCGACGGAGAAGCCACGGCGGGCCAGCTCCACGGCAGCGGTCAGTCCGTTCGGTCCCGCACCCACCACGACCGCATCGAGCATTGACGGCACCTTCGGACCCCTTCGTCAGCCGATGGCCACTCGGGCTCAGGATATGCCGGGGGTCTGACATTCCCCCGGGCCGGGTGGCCCGGTGGACCGGCGGATGGGGCCCGGCGGGACGCCGCCCGTCGGATTCAGGCCACCGTGCGCAGCAGATCGGCCAGCCGGCGGGCGGTCGCGGTGTCCCGGGCCGCGGTGAAGGGCAGGGCGTTGCCGCCGGTCACGCGGAACGGCTCGCCGTCGCGGGTGAGATGCGTCCCGCCCGCCTCCTCGACCAGGAGCAGCCCGGCCGCGTGGTCCCAGGCCGCCTCCCAGGAGAAGGCCACGGCGTCCAACTCGCCCTGGGCTATGGCGAGATACTCCAGGCCGGCGGAACCGCAGGGGCGGGGTGCGAGGCCGTCGGTCCACAGGACGCGCAGCGCGCGCTTCTGCTCGTCGGTGGTGTAGTCCGGGTGGGACGTGGCGACGACGAGGTCCCGGCCGGGCGCGGGCGGGCCCGCGAACAGCCGCTCGCCGTCGAGGAAGGCGCCCTGACCGCGGACCGCGGTGGCGAGCTGGTCGCGCGCCGCGGCGTAGGTCCAGGAGGCGAGGACGACGCCCCGGTGGGCGAGGGCGACCAGGGTGCAGAACCCGTCGTCGCCGTGCACGAACTGGCGGGTGCCGTCGACCGGGTCGACGATCCAGACCGGTGCGTCGCCCTGGAGCGCCGCGTAGGTCGCCGGGTCGGCGTGCACCGCCTCCTCGCCGACGACGACCGAGCCGGGCAGCAGGGCGCCGAGGTCCGCGGTGAGCCGCAGCTCGGCGAGCCGGTCGGCGTCCGTCACCAGGTCGTGCGGGCCGCTCTTCTGGTCCACCTCGTGCTCGGCGAGGCGGCGGAAGCGGGGCAGGATCTCGGCCGCGGCGGCCTTGCGGACCGCGTCCTCCACGTCGGCCGAGCAGCGGGCGAGAAACTCGTCGATGGTTTCCGTCATTGCTTCGATCATGCCTCCATGAGACCACGCCCCACTGACAATCCCCGCCCGCCCGGTGCACAGCGGGTGGAATCGGGATGAAGAACAGGTGCCGGATGATCAGTCAGCGGCCGACGGCGTACCCCTGCATCCCGCGCGGGTTCGCCGCCGCCGAGAGCACGCCGGTCTCCGGGTCCCGGGCCACCGCGCACAGGCGTCCCTCGGACCAGGCGGGGCCGACGGTGACGTCGTGGCCTCGCCGCCGCAGCTCCTCGACCACCTCGGCGTCCATGCGGGACTCCACGGTCACGCTGCCGGGGCGGCGGCCGCGCGGGTAGAAGGAGCTGGGGAAGCTGTCGTTGTGCCAGTTCGGGGCGTCGATCGCGCCCTGGAGGTCCAGGCCGCCGCGGACCGGGGCGCGCAGGGCGGCGGCGAGGAAGAAGTGCAGCTGCCACTGGTCCTGCTGGTCGCCGCCGGGCGTGCCGAACGCCAGGACCGGCACGCCGCCCCGCAGCGCGAGGGACGGGGTGAGGGTGGTGCGCGGGCGGCGGCCGGGGGTGAGGGAGTTCGGCAGGCCCTCCTCCAGCCAGGTCATCTGCAGGCGCGTGCCGAGCGGGAAGCCCAGCTCGGGCACGACCGGGTTGGACTGCAGCCAGCCGCCGCTGGGCGTGGCGGCGATCATGTTGCCCCAGCGGTCCACGACGTCCAGGTGGCAGGTGTCGCCGCGGGTCGTGCCGTCGACGGCCACCTGCGGCTCTCCGGGGAACTCCGCGACCGTCGGCTCACCGGCGCCCATCGCGTCGAAGCCGCGTTCCCCGCCGCTCTCCACGCGCGTGTACGCCGGCGCCGGCAACCGCGGGGTGCGTCCGCCGGGGCTGCCGGGCCGCAGCTCGACGGAGGCCTTGGCGCCGACCAGGGCGCGCCGCCCGGCGTTGTAGTCGTCCGACAGCAGCTCGGCGACCGGCACCTCGGCCGCGTCCCCGTACCAGGCCTCGCGGTCGGCCATGGCGAGCTTGCAGCCCTCGATCAGCAGGTGGACGTACTCGGCGGAGCCGTAGCCGGGCAGCTCGGGCGGGAGCAGGGCGAGCTGCTGGAGGAGGACGGGGCCCTGGCTCCAGGGGCCCGCCTTGCACACGGTCCAGCCGTTCCAGTCGTACGTCACCGGGGTCTCGTAGGCCGCCGACCAGCCGGCGAGGTCGGCCTCGGTGAACGTGCCGGTGTGCCGTGCGCCGCTGGTGTCCATGGTGGGCCGCCGGGACTGCCGCAGCAGCGCCTCGGCGATGAACCCGGAGCGCCACACCTCGCGCGCGGCGTCGATCCGTGCCTCCCGGTCGCCGGCACCGGCGGTCTCGGCCAGCAGCCGCTTCCAGGTGGCGGCGAGGGCGGGATTGCGAAAGCGCTCACCGGGCCGGGGCGCCCGGCCGCCGGGCAGGTACACCTCGGCCGACGAGGTCCACTCGGCCTCGAACAGCTCCCGCACGGTCTCCACGGTCGCGCCGAGCTTCTCCACGGGCGCGTGCCCGTGCTCGGCGTATCCGATGGCGTACTTCAAGACGTCGTCCAGGGACTTCGTGCCGTGGTCGCGCAGGAGGAGCAGCCAGGCGTCGAAGGCGCCGGGCACGGCCGCCGCGAGCGGTCCGGTGCCGGGTACGAGGTTCAGCCCGAGCCCCCGGTAGTGGGCGACGGTGGCGCCGGCCGGGGCGACTCCCTGACCGCACAGCACCTGCACCGCACCGCCCGCCGGAGCCAGCAGAATCGGGACCTCGCCGGCCGGCCCGTTCAGGTGCGGCTCCACCACGTGCAGCACGAACGCGCCCGCCACGGCGGCGTCGAAGGCGTTGCCGCCGTCCTCCAGGACCGCCATCGCCGACTGGGAGGCCAGCCAGTGGGTGGAGGACACCATGCCGAAGGTGCCCTGCAGGGTGGGCCGGGTGGTGAACACGACAGACGCCTCCTACGTTCGGGTACCTCGTCCGGGTGATCGTACGAGTGTGATCGCCGTCCGGGGAACACGGCGACGACCTGCGCCGTTGATCTCGTGCGGGAGGCGGCAGGGACGGAGGCCCACGCAGTGCACGGTGAGTACAAGGTACCCGGCGGCAAGCTCGTCGTCGTGGACGTGGACGTCGAGGACGGCGTGCTGCGGCACGTGCGCGTGGCGGGCGACTTCTTCCTGGAGCCGGACGAGGCCCTGGACGCGGTGAACCGCGCGCTGGAGGGCGCCCCGGCGGACACCGGCGCGGCGGGCCTGGCCGAGCGGATCGATGCGGCGCTGCCCGCGGGGACCGTGATGTACGGGCTGACCTCGGAGGGCGTGGGGATCGCGGTGCGCCGGGCCCTCGCGCACGCCACGGACTGGACCGACTACGACTGGCAGCTGATCCACGAGGACCCGCAGCCGCCCGCGCTGCACATGGCGCTGGACGAGGTGCTGACCGCCGAGGTCGCCGCGGGCCGGCGGCCGCCGACCCTCAGGGTGTGGGAGTGGGGCGCCCCGGCGGTGATCATCGGCAGCTTCCAGTCGCTGCGCAACGAGGTGGACCCGGAGGGCGCCACGCGGCACGGCATCGAGGTGGTGCGGCGGATCTCCGGCGGCGGCGCGATGTTCGTGGAGCCCGGCAACACCATCACCTACTCCCTGTCGGTGCCCGAGTCTTTGGTGCAGGGCCTGTCCTTCCAGGACAGTTATGCCTACCTGGACGACTGGGTGCTCGGCGCGCTCGGCGACATGGGCATCCGGGCCTGGTACCAGCCGCTGAACGACATCGCGACCGACCAGGGCAAGATCGCGGGCGCGGCGCAGAAACGGATCGTCGGACCCGGCGGGGGCCCCGGCGCCGTCCTGCACCACGTGACCATGTCGTACGACATCGACGCCGACAAGATGGTCGAGGTGCTGCGCATCGGGCGCGAGAAGCTGTCCGACAAGGGGACGAGCTCCGCGAAGAAGCGGGTCGATCCGCTGCGGCGGCAGACCGGTCTGCCGCGTGCGGCGGTCATCGACCGGATGATCGAGTCGTTCCGCGCGCGCTACGGCCTGGCGCCGGGCAAGATCACGGACGAGGAGCTGGCGCGCGCGGAGGAGCTGGCGCGGACCAAGTTCACGTCGGCGGAGTGGACGGCTCGGGTGCCGTAGCCGCCGTACCGGTCGGAAGGCCTGGTTCAGCAACGGGTCAAGGGCTGCTCTGTCGTCGGCCAAGCAGTCGTATGAGTTCCGTGTACGCCCCCTCTCCCACCCCGACATAGCCGGATTTGCGCCCTTGACCGCTGGCTACCGTGGTCGGGCCCGATCGGCCACGCGACAACGGGGAAGAGGTGACGGCGATGGGGGCGCCGATACGTTCACGCCTGCTTGATCTCACCGAGCCGGATCCGCCGGGACGAGAGCGCCCGGAACAGGTTCCGCAAGGGCGTCGTTCCGCCCTGCTGGACTTCGTCGAGGCCGCGCCGCTGCCGCGCGCGGCCGCGGACGAGCGGCCCGCACCCAAGCCGGGTGTTCCCGCCTACCACACGCCGGTGTTCGTACCGGCGCATCCGAGATCCGTCGCCGCGACCGGCCAGGACAGCCGCCCCGCGCGCGTGCCCTTCGTCGTTTTCGAACTCTTCGAGCACCCCGCGCTCGGCACGGTGACCTTCGCGTTCACCTCCCTGGAGAAGCTGGTCGACGCGCTCGGCGAGGCACAGCCGTGGGCCGCCACCTCGCTCGGCCCCCTGGCCGAGGGGGTGCGCGAGCAGGGCGTCACCGTCCTGCTGGACCCGCGGGTGAAGCCCGGAGAACCCAACTGGCGGCCCGACGATCTGGCCGCCTACGCGCGGGAGGTACGCCGGTGAGCGACTTCAAGGCGGTCTACGACGACCTCGCCACCATGGCGAAGACCTTCCACGAGCAGGCCGGCGACTACCGCAAGCTGCACCCCGACGTGGCACCGCCCGTGGTCAGCGGCGGTGACGCGGGCCTGGACTCGGCCGTCAAGGAGGTCGCGGACCTCATCATCGCCCTGCACACCGGCCTGGCCGACCGGCTCGACGACCACGGGGACAAGGTCGCCTACGCGCGGGACTCCTTCCACCGGCACGACGTGGACGTCCACGGTGTCTTCGAAGACCTGATGGGGTGAGAGCCGATGAGTGACAGCTGGATCGGCGGCGACATCGGCGGACTGCGCACGATGGCCGAGACGTACAAGAACGCCAAGGACAAGCTCGACGGCGTGGTCAAGCCGCTCGGCGGCGCCGTCGACAAACTGGTCGACGACGCGAGCTGGAAGGGCGAGGCGGCCGAGAGCTTCCGCGCCAAGTGGAGCGAGGACGCGCTGGCCGCCGGCGGCTTCGCCGAACTGGTGCACGCGGCGGGCGAGATCCTGGACACGCTGGCGGGCGCGCTGTCCACCTGTGAGTCGTCCCTGCAGAACGCGCAGCACATCGCGGCCGGCAAGGGCGTGTCGACGGACGCCAAGGGCGCGCCGCTGCCGGTCATGACGGCGAATCCGCCGAGCGCGGACGACCAGAAGACCATCTCGGCGATGAACGAGTACGCCACGGCGCGCGACGAGATCCTGCACACCGCCCAGCACGCGCGGCTGGTGGCGGCGCAGCAGTTGCAGGGGCTGTACGACAAGGTGACGTCGAAGGACGACTCGGTGTCCCCCGGTGACAAGATCACCCTGTACGACGCGCTGCGGGGCCTGTACGCGTACGACGCCGAGGACGCCCGGGCCGGGGGCATCGAGGCCCGCAAGCACCTCGACGCGGCCAAGTCCGAGGCGCAGGACGCCAAGAAGGCACTCCGCGCGGAGCGCAAGGCCTACCAGAAGGCGGGCAAGGCACTGCCCAAGGACCTGCCCGCGAAGAGCGCCTACCGCGACGCGGTCACCAAGGTCGACGCGCTGGAGACGGACATCGCCCGCGCGGACAACGGCAGCACCGCGCTGCCGTACGACCGTGCCCTGAACGTCAAACTGGCCGACGCGGCCGACGCGCTGCGTATGGGCAAGGGCCTGGAGGCACTGCCGGACGTCCTGAGGGAGCTGCCCGTCCTGGACGTCGCCGCGGCCGGCGCCTGTGGTCTGATCGAGGCGAAGGACGACCACGACAAGGGCTGGTCCTGGCAGCACTCCATCGCCGTCGACGGGACCGCCAACGTCGGTGGTCTGGTCGCCGGTACGGCGATCGCGGCGGCGTTGCTGCCGGTCGAGGCACCGGCCGCCGCAGTGGCCGCGGTGGGCGTGGGGGCGGTGATCGTGTCGACCAGCGTCATCGACCACTCCCTGCACGAGCACTGGAGCGAGGACATCCACGACCACGGGGTCGTCGGCGGCATCGCGGTGGGCGGCGGCCATGTGCTGAAGGAGACAGGGCAAGACCTCGGCCGGCTCGGGAAGGACGTCTGGCATGGCATCACGAGCATCTTCTGAGACGTCCGCCACCGTGGGCGGCGACCGGATCCCCGCGCTGCCGGGCCTCGGCACCACCTGGTACCGGCGCGGCCCGCGTTACTGGCTGCGCCGCTGCTGGACGGCCTTCGGCCTGCTCCTCGCCTCGGCCCTCCTGGTCTTCTTCGCGGTGAGCGTCTACCGGGGGTTCACCAGCGAGTGGTCCGCCACCGCGCGCACCGTTTCGGACTGGGTGCAGGTGGCGGGGGCGTGTGTGGGAGTGGTCTGGGGGTGGCTGAGACAGCGCCGAGACCATCGCCGGAGGCTCCTCGATCCGCCCAGCCCCGCGGAGAGCCTCGCGGCCAGGCGCGGGCAGCGCAGCCGTGCCCCGGGACGGGTCGCGCTGGGCCGCGGGCTGGCCCTGGTCCTCGCTCCCGTCCTGCCGATGGTGGCGGCGTGGTGCGTCGGCTGGTTCGCCGGGCACGTCACCGTCCGCGAATACCCCAGCGAGGTCGGCGCCCGCCGCTGGCTGGAGGCACACCCGACCGGGTCATGACAGCGAGCAGGACACCCCTCGGCATCCCGTCCCTGCCGGGCCTCGGCACCACCTGGTACCGGCGCGGCCCGCGCCAATGGCCGCGCCGTGCCGCCGCGTGGCCAGCGGTGCCGGTCTTCTGCGTCTGCACCGCACCCGTCCTCTACGGAAGCCCCCGCGGCGCCCTGCCGCCGGCGGTCCACCCGGTGTGGGACTGGGCGCAGGTGGCGGCGTCTGGCGTGGCCCTCGTGCGGGGGTGGCCGGTGCAGCGCCGGGATCACCACGGGAAGCTCCTCGCCCCGCCCGCCCCCGACGAGTGCCGTGCCGCCGAGCGAGACGAGCGCCGCCGCTCCACCGGCCTGGCCGTCGCCGGTCGTGCCCTCTGGCTGATCGCCGCACCCGTTCTGCCCGCTCCGGCCGCCTGGGCCGTCGGTCGGTCGGTCGGTCGCGGCCTTCAACCTCCGCGAGCACCCCGGCGAAGTCGGCGCCCGTCGCCGACTGGAGGCACAAAACGGACAGAGCAGTACGTCATGAGGGCACCGCCGTGACCGCGCGGGCACGCTGCGAGTTTCCGCTTCCGCGCCACAGGGACTCGTGTGACACTGGCGTCCCACGTCCACCACGCGGACCCCTTCCGTACCTCCTCCCCCACACGAGAAGTGAGCCGTGCGTTCCCTTCCTCTGCCGCTCGCCCTCACCGCGCGACTGACGCCGGTCGCGGTCCTCGCCTGTGCCGGCTGGGCACTGTCGTCCGGCCCGGCCGCGCCGCAGGCGGCCGCCGGGCACCAGGCGAACCAGCAGACGTCCAGCCAGTCCTCCTCTTCCTCGTCTTCCTCCGCCTCCTCCGACCCGTCGTCCACCGCGGCGGCGAAGGCGTACGGGACCGCGCCCTCGCCCTGCACCAGCGTGCCCGCGGCGACCGTCAAGTCGCTGGTGCCGGGGGCGAAGACGACCGGCAAGGAGATCCCCTCGACCGACACCAAGCTGCGCCGCACCTGCTCCTGGAACGCGCTGCAGGGCTACGACTACCGCTGGCTCGACGTGACCTTCGAGATCAGCGAGTCGGACCAGGCGGCGACGCAGGAGTACGAGCAGCGGGTGAAGGAGAAGAGCGGCGGCGGGGCCGTACCGGGGCTCGGGAACAGCGCCTACTCTGTCGTCGGCCTCTCCACGGAGGACAAACAGCAGACGCGCGAGGGCGTGGTGATGGTCCGGGTGTCCAACGCCCTGGTGATCGTCACCTACAACGGCAGCGACTTCGAGACGAAGAAGGCGCCCGGTACGGACGAGATCAACAAGGGGGCCATCAAGGCGGCGCGGGCCGCGGTGGGCGCGCTCGGGGGCGGGCAGTCGGACTCGCAGTCCGGCTGACCGCCCCCGACCTCCTTACGCCGTCGCCTCCCTGCGGCCCGTCAGCAGCGTCAGGGCCAGGTAGAGCACCAGGGACGTGCCGAGGCCCACCGCCCAGCCGTAGTCGGCGAGGGAGGACAGGGCGGGGATGGGACGGCCGTCGATCAGGGGCTTGAAGCTGGCTCCGCCGATCGCCAGCACACCGCCCGCGAGGAACGCGACGACGGCCGGCCAGTTCCAGCCGCCCGCGTACCAGTAACGGCCGCCGGTGCGGTACAGGTCGGCGAGATCCAGGCGGGTGCGGCGCAGCAGCCAGTAGTCGGCGACGAGGATGCCGGCGACGGTGCCGAGCAGACCGCCGACCAGGCCGAGCCAGGTGAAGATGTAGCCCTGCGGGTCGGAGTACAGCTTCCAGGGGAAGATCAGGACGGCGAGGACCGCGGTGATCAGGGCTCCGGTGCGGAAACTCACCTTCCGCGGCGCCACGTTGGAGAAGTCGAACGCCGGGGAGACCAGGTTGGCCGCGATGTTCACCGAGAGGGTGGCGACCAGGACCGTGACCAGCGCGTAGAGCAAGCCGACCACGTTGTCCGTCTTCGCCGCAAGCTGGACCGGGTCCCAGACCGGCTGGCCGTACACCGCCTGCGAGCCGGAGGTGACCAGGACGGACAGGAACGCGAAGAGGGTCATCGTCGTCGGCAGGCCGAGGGCCTGGCCCCACGTCTGGGCCTTCTGACTCCGCCCATAGCGGGTGAAGTCGGGAATGTTCAGACTCAAGGTGGACCAGAAGCCGATCATGCCCATCAGCGAGGGCCAGAACAGCTTCCAGAAGTCCCCGCCCCAGCCGAGCTTGGAGGGCTGGTCGAACAGCGGGCCGACGCCGCCGGCCTTGCTGCT
The DNA here is from genome assembly GCF_040680215.1 of Streptomyces sp. NPDC052107. Taxonomy (NCBI): domain Bacteria; kingdom Bacillati; phylum Actinomycetota; class Actinomycetes; order Kitasatosporales; family Streptomycetaceae; genus Streptomyces; species Streptomyces sp. NPDC052107. The sequence continues at coordinate 37,234 of NZ_JBFAWG010000014.1, read as the reverse complement.
CATCCACCACAGCATCACGAACGCGCCGACGAGCACGAAGGGCGCGGCCCAGTTCTCGAAGCGGCGGATGGTCTCCATGCCCCGGTAGATGATCGCGACCTGGATCACCCAGAAGATCGCGAACGACAGCCACATGGTCCAGGCGTAGCCGCCGATGTGGCCCGCGTTAGACCAGCTGTCGCCGATCAGCTTCCCGGCGAGGAAGTAGATCGCCTCGCCGCCGATCCAGGTCTGGATGCCGAACCAGCCACAGGCCACCAACGCCCGTACGACGGCGGGGAGGTTGGCGCCGCGCACGCCGAAGGAGGCGCGGGCGAAGACCGGGAAGGGGATGCCGTACTTGGGGCCGGCGTGCCCGGTCAGCAGCATCGGCACCAGCACGATCAGGTTGGCGAGGGCGATCGTGAACACCGCCTGCTTCCAGTCCATGCCGACGGCGATCAGACCGGAGGCCAGCGTCCAGGAGGCCGTGTTGTGGGCCATGCCGACCCAGAGCGCGGAGAAGTTGTACGTGGTCCAGGTGCGCCTCTCGACCGGGACCGGCAGCAGATCCGCGTTCGCGTAGGGGCCGCTGGGCTGCGGCGAACCGGGGGCTATCGTCACCCGGCCGTCGGGCAAGGTGACTTGGGCGGACGACGGTATGGCGGTGGGAGCGGTGTCGGTCATGGGCAGGCCAATCAAACGAGGTCGGGACGGGAGAGGCCGTGCGGGCACCAGCCCCTCCCCTTCGGAGCGGGGAGGGGTGACCAGGAGGTGGGGGACTCGAAGTGGCGGCGGAGGGCTCAGGAGTTGACGGCCGGGATCACCTTCGTGCCGTAGGCGTCGATGGTGGCCTCCTGAGCGTCGTGCATGTCGTACACCGCGAACTGGTCGACGCCCAGCGCGCGGAGCGCGGCCAGTTTCTCGATGTGCTTCTCGGCCGGCCCGATGACGCAGAACCGGTCGACGATCTCGTCGGGCACGAACTGGGTGTCCGGGTTGCCGCTGCGCCCGTGGTGGGCGTAGTCGTAGCCCTGCCGTGCCTTGATGTAGTCGGTGAGTGCGTCGGGGACCTGGGCGGAGTGTTCGCCGTACTTGGCGACCAGGTCGGCGACGTGGTTGCCGACCATGCCGCCGAACCAGCGGCACTGCTCACGGGCGTGGGCGAGGGTCTCGGGCGAGTCGTCGGCGGTGACGTACGCGGGGGCCGCCACGCAGATGGTGACCTCGCCGGGGTCGCGCCCGGCGGCCACCGCAGCGTCCTTCACGGCCTTCACCATGTACTCGGTCAGATACAGGTCGGACAGCTGGAGGATGAACCCGTCTGCCTCCTCGCCCGTCATCTTCAGCGCCTTCGGGCCGTACGCGGCCATCCAGACGGGGAGCTGGGCACCCGGCTTGATCCACGGGAACTTCACGACCGCGCCGCCGCCGAGGTCGGCGGACTCGCCCCGGGCGAGGGCCCGGATGACCTTCATCGCCTCGCTGATGCGCGCGAGGGTGTTGGGTTTGCGGCCCGCGACCCGCATCGCGGAGTCGCCGCGGCCGATGCCGCAGACGGTGCGGTTGCCGAACATGTCGTTGAGGGTGGCGAAGGTGGAGGCGGTGACCTCCCAGGTGCGGGTGCCAGGGTTGGTGACCATCGGGCCGACCTTCAGCTTCGAGGTGTTGGCCAGGATCTGGCTGTAGATCACGAACGGCTCCTGCCAGAGCACGGCGGAGTCGAACGTCCAGCCGTACGTGAAACCGTTGCGCTCGGCCCGTTTCATCAGGCTGATGACGCGGGAGGCCGGCGGGTCGGTCTGCAGGACGAGTCCGAAGTCCATGGCGCCACTCCTAGTTGAGGTACTGACAGGTGGAGCGCGGGGTGAAGGCGCCGTGGCCGGCGCGCCCGGTGTACTCGCGCTCGGTGATGACGGGTTCGCCGCGCGAGAGCACGGTCTCGACCCGGCCGGTGGTGCGCTTGCCCTCGTAGGCCGAGTAGTCGACGTTCATGTGGTGGGTCTCGGCCGACATGACCTGCTCGGCGTGCGGGTCGTAGATCACGATGTCGGCGTCGGCGCCCGGGGCGATGGTGCCCTTCTTCGGGTACAGCCCGAACATCCGGGCCGGGGTGGCGCAGGCGATCTCGATCCAGCGGCGGCGGGAGATGTGCCCGTCGACGACGGCCTGGTGGAGCAGGTCCATGCGGTTCTCCACGCCCGGCAGGCCGTTTGGGATCTTGGAGAAGTCGCCGCGGCCCAGTTCCTTCTGGCCGACGAAGCAGAACGGGCAGTGGTCGGTGGAGACCACCTGCAGGTCGTTGGTCCGCAGGCCCTGCCACAGCCTGGCCTGGTGCTCCTTCGGCCGCAGGGGCGTCGAGCACACGTACTTGGCGCCCTCGAAGTCGGGCTCGGCGAGGTTGTCGGTGGACAGGAACAGATACTGCGGGCAGGTCTCGCCGAACACGTTCAGCCCCTCGTCCCGGGCCCGCGCCAGCTCGGCCACCGCCTCCATGGCCGAGACGTGGACGACGTACAGCGGGGCGCCCGCGACCTGGGCGAGCCGGATGGCGCGGTGGGTGGCCTCGGCCTCCAGCAGGGCCTTGCGGACCTCGCCGTGGTAGCGCGGATCGGTCTCGCCCCGGGCGAGCGCCTGCTCGACCAGGACGTCGATGGCGATGCCGTTCTCGGCGTGCATCATGATCAGCCCGCCGTTCTCGGCGGAGCGCTGCATGGCGCGCAGGATCTGTCCGTCGTCCGAGTAGAAGACACCCGGATAGGCCATGAACTGCTTGAACGACGTCACGCCCTCCTCGATCAGGAGGTCCATCTCCTTGAGCGTCTCCTGGTTCACATCGGAGACGATCATGTGGAAAGCGTAGTCGACCGCGCAGTTGCCCTCGGCCTTGGCGTGCCAGGTGTCCAGGCCCTCGCGCAGGGTGTGGCCGACGCTCTGCACCGCGAAGTCGACGATCGTCGTCGTACCGCCCCAGGCGGCGGCGCGGGTGCCGGTCTCGAAGGTGTCGGAGGCGAAGGTGCCGCCGAACGGCAGCTCCATGTGCGTGTGCGCGTCGACGCCGCCCGGGATGACGTATTTCCCGGTGGCGTCGATGACCTGCTCGGCGGCGAACGCCTCGGCGGCGGGGGTGCCGGAGGCGGCGAGGGCGGCGATGCGGCCGTCCTCGATCAGGACGTCGGCGTGGATCTCGTCCGACGCGGTGACGACCAGGCCGCCGCGGATGACAGTACGGCTGCTCATGCTGCTCCCTCGGTCAACAGTGCGGTCAGGGTGCGGTCAGCGGTGTGTACGCCCCCGGCGCCCGGTCCCGGTAGAACTGCCAGCGGTCGCGGACCTCGCGGAGTTTGGCCAGGTCCAGGTCGCGGACGACGAGTTCGGTCTCCTTGTCGCTCGCGACCTCGCCGACGAACTGGGCCTCGGGGTCGACGAAGTAGGTCGTGCCGTAGAAGTCGTTGTCGCCCAGGTCCTCCACGCCGACCCGGTTGATCGCGCCGACGAAGTACTCGTTGGCGACGGCCGCCGCCGGCTGCTCCAGCTGCCAGAGGTAGCGGGACAGGCCGCGGGAGGTGGCCGAGGGGTTGAAGACGATCTCGGCTCCCGCGAGGCCCAGCGCCCGCCAGCCCTCCGGGAAGTGACGGTCGTAGCAGATGTAGACGCCGATCCGGCCGGCGGCCGTGTCGAAGACGGGCCAGCCGCTGTTGCCCGGACGGAAGTAGAACTTCTCCCAGAAGCCCTGCACTTGGGGAATGTGGGTCTTGCGGTACTTGCCGAGGTAGGAGCCGTCCGCGTCGATCACGGCCGCGGTGTTGTACAGGACGCCCGGCTGTTCCTCCTCGTACATCGGCAGCACGAGGACGATGCCCAGCTCGCGGGCGAGGGACTGGAAGCGGCGTACGGTCGGGCCCTCGGGGATCCGTTCGGCGTACTCGTAGAAGGCCTTGTCCTGGACCTGGCAGAAGTAGGGGCCGTAGAACAGCTCCTGGAAGCAGAGGACTTGGGCGCCCTGCGCGGCCGCGTCGCGGGCCGCCTGCTCGTGGACCTGGATCATGGATTCCTTGTCGCCGGTCCATGCGGTCTGGAACAGGGCGGCGCGGATCACTCGGCTCATCGGGACCTCCGGTAGCTCGGTGTGCCGTGAGCGTAGAAAGCCCGCGAGGACTCTTCGATTGGCAGCGTGTCACGTCTGCGGGCCGTGCGCGTGCCACCGTGTCACGTGTGCGCAGTCCCATGTTTCACCGCCGTTTTCCCAGGTCGTCGCAAGTTTCACCCCTGTTGCGCGTCGTGCGCGAGGAGCGCGATGTGCACGGAGGCCGCCTGTTCGAAGTCGTCCAGGTCGACGCCGAGGCGGGCCTGTATGGCCTCCAGGCGGCGGTAGAGGGCGGGCCGCGAGACATGGTGGAGCTGGGCGGTGCGGGACTTGTTGCGGCCGGTCGCGAGATACGTCCGCAGGACGTTCAGCAGTTCCGGTTCCGCCTCGCACAGCAGCCCGTCCAGCTCCCGCTCGGCGAAGGACTGCACCTGTGGGTCGTCCCGCAGCAGCCGGATCAGTCCGCGCAGGTGTACGTCCTTCAGGCGGACCACGGCCGGCAGGTCGAGGGCGGCCGAGGAGTCGGCGACGGCGTCGGCGACATGCCGGGCCTCGCGCAGTCCGGCGGGCACGTCGTCCCAGCCGGTACGGGGGTCGCTGGCCGCGACCACGGCCCCTGGCCCGGCGCGCAGCCGGGCCGCGAAGTGGGCGGTGAGGGCCTCGGCGTCCTGGTCGCGGGCGAGGCTGAGCAGCACGACGGCCCGGCCGTCGGCGAGTTCGGCGACCAGCCCGGACATCCCCAGCAACCGCAGCACGCGGTCGAGTTCGTCCGGGGCGCGGCCGAGGACGACGAGCGGGACGAAGGTGCGCCGGTTGACCGGCAGCCCGGCCGCGCGCGCCCTGGGCAGCAGCCGGCAGGCCGGTACGACACCGGAGAGCAGGTCGGTGAGCAGGCTCTGCGCGGACTCCTCCTCCCAGGAGTGCGCGGCGCCGCCGTCGAGCATGCGGTGCAGGACCAGCGCCTCGGCGGCCCGGTCGGCGAGCAGCCGCCCGGTGGCCGTATCGCCCCGGTAGCCGCACAGCAGGAGCCGGCCCCAGCGCTCCCCGCGGCCGCCGAGTTCGGCGCTGATCCAGCCGCCTTCGGCGCCGGCGCCGGCCTGCCGGGCGATCCGCTCCCAGTCGCGCAGCACGTCGTCCACCGCGGACCGCTCGCCCGCCGTGGCGAGGACGCGGTGGGCGAGGTTGGTGAGCACGACCGGGCAGCCGCTGTGCCGGGCGACCTCGTCGAGCAGGCGTTGCAGCGGCGCACCGGCCGTGATCAGGGCGGTGAGTTCGGTCCGTACGGTCTCCGAGAGGCTGACGGCGGCGAACTTCCGTCGCACCAGCCTGGATTGGACCTCTTCGGTGAGCTCGGCGAACGGGAAGGGCCGGTGCAGGACGACCATCGGCAGTCCGCACCGCTCGGCGGCCCGGCGCATCACCTCGGGCGGGGCCGGGAAGGCCCGCCCGAGGCCGAGCACGACGGCGGAGGCCTCCGCCCGGTGCAGCGACTGGATGTACTCGGCCTGCTTGGCCTCGTCGCCGGCCAGCAGCACCCCGGTGGTGAGCACCATCTCGCCGCCGCTGAGCATCACCCCGACGTCGGCGGCCTCGGCGACATGCACCCAGCGCACCGGCCGGTCGAGCTGCCCGGCACCGGCCACCACCTCGGGCTCCCCGGCGAGCACCCGCTCCAGGGTGAGCACCTGGCGGACGGAGAGGGCGGGTTCCCAGCCGTACCGGGACTCCAAGGTGGTGGTCATGGCCGTACACCCGTTCTCTAGTGCGTGCTCCTGAGCGCCCGTTCCAGGATCTCCGCGCCCTCCTCGGCCTCCGCGACGGTGAGCGACAGCGGTGGGGCGATGCGCAGGGCGCTGGTGTTGTGGCCGCCGCCCTTGCCGATGAGCAGCCCGCCCTCGCGGGCCGCCTCCAGCACGGCGGCGGCCGCCCGCGGATCGGCCTCGTCCGTGCCCGGCTTGACCAGCTCGACGCCGATCATCAGCCCTCGTCCCCGCACTTCCCGGACTCCCGGCAGCTGGGCGGCGACGGCCCGCAGCCGCTCGATGAGCAGGCCGCCGACCCGGCGGGCGTTGCCCTGGAGGTCGTGTTCGAGGAGGTAGGTGAGGTTGGCGAGACCGGCGGCCATGGTGAGCTGGGTGCCGCCGAACGTCGAGATGCTGTTGGCGTCCAGGCAGTTCATGATCTCGGCGCGGGCGATCACCCCGCCGATCGAGGTGCCGTTGCCGATGCCCTTGGCGAAGGTGACGAGGTCCGGCGGGCCGCTGCGCGCATGCGCCTGCCAGCCCCAGAAGTGCTCGCCGGTGCGGCCCCAGCCGGTCTGCACCTCGTCGGCGATCCACAGGATGCCGTGCTCCTTCAGGACCTCGCGGAAGGCGGCGTAGAGCCCGTCGGGCGGCGAGGTGAAGCCGCCGACGCCCTGGATCGGCTCGGCGATCAGCGCGGCGGGCGGGCGGGTGTGGCCGAGGATGTCCTTCAGGTCGGCGACACAGGCGTCGATGAACGCGCGGTCGTCCAGCCCGGCGAACGGGCCCCGGGTGCGCACGCCGCCGTGGACGTACAGGGTCTGCAGCGGGGACAGCGAGGTCGGCGACCAGCCGCGGTTGCCGGTGATGCCGACCGTGCTGAAGGAGCGCCCGTGGTAGCTGTTGCGCATCGCCAGGATCGTGTTGCTGCGCCGGTAGGCCGTGGCGAGCAGCAGGGCGGTGTCGTTGGCCTCGGTGCCGGAGGTGGTGAAGAAGACCCGGGCGTCCGGGATGCCGCTCACCTGGGCGACGCGTTCGGCGAGTTCGACCATCGGCCGGTTGAGGTAGAGGGTCGAGGAGTGGATGATCCGCCCCGCCTGCTCGCTGACCGCCTTGGTCACCTCGGGCAGCGCGTGCGCGGTCATCGTCGTGAGGATGCCACCGAAGAAGTCCAGGTACTTGTTGCCGGCGGAGTCCCAGACATGGCGGCCCTCGCCGTGGGTGATCTCGATCGGCTCGTCGTAGTAGAGGGCGAGCCAGTCGGGCATGACCTGGCGGTGGCGGGAGTAGAGGTCGTTCACGGCTGCACCAGCCCTTCGTAGGCGTCGGGGCGGCGGTCGCGGTAGAAGGCCCACTGCTGCCGCACTTCCTCGATCAGGTCGAAGTCGAGGTCACGGACGAGGAGCTCCTCGGACTTGTCGCTCGCGGCCTCGCCGACGAACTGCCCGCGGGGGTCGACGAAGTAACTGGTCCCGTAGAAGTCGTTGTCGCCGTACTCCTCCTGGCCGACCCGGTTGATGGCGGCGATGAAGTACTCGTTGGCGACGGCGGCGGCGGGCTGCTCCAGTTGCCACAGATAGCCGGACAGTCCGCGGTGGGTGGCCGACGGGTTGTAGACCAACTGGGCGCCGTTGAGCCCGAGCTGCCGCCAGCCCTCCGGGAAGTGCCGGTCGTAGCAGATGTAGACGCCGACCTTGCCGACGGCGGTCTCGAAGACGGGCCATCCCAGATTGCCGGGCTTGAAGTAGTACTTCTCCCAGAAGCCCTTGACCTGGGGGATGTGGTGCTTGCGGTACTTGCCGAGGTAGGTCCCGTCGGCGTCGATCACGGCCGCGGTGTTGTAGTAGAAGCCGGACTGCTCGACCTCGAAGACGGGGACGACGATCACCATCCCGGTCTCGCGGGCGAGGTTCTGCATCCGCCGCACGGTCGGCCCGTCGGGCACCGGCTCGGCCCAGCGGTAGTGCTCCGGCTCCTGGACCTGGCAGAAGTAGGGCGAGTTGAAGACTTCCTGGAACCCGATGACCCTGGCACCCTGCCGGGCCGCCTCACGGGCGTGCTCCTCGTGTTTCGCCACCATGGACTCGGTGTCGCCGGTCCAGGTGGCCTGGACCAGGGCGGCTCGTACGACGTTGGCCATGAGCTGCTCCTTCGACGGGACCGTCAGAGCCTCTACGCCCGTAGAGCAGGCCGTAGAGGGACGAAAGTAAGCCTCCGGGAGGCCCTTGCCAAGACCATCGTCGTCAACCCGCGGAGTCGATCACGTTTCACACTCCTGTGGGTGAGCGAGGGCGTCGCTCGAAGGGGTGAAACGGAGCATACCGGGACGAGGCGATGGATTGCCGGTCACGTCGCGTGTCCGGCCACCCGCAGCGCGTGCACCAGATCCCAGTGCCGCTCGTCGGAGACGGCCTGCGCGGCGCGGAGCAGCAGCGGCACGAGCCGGGGCGGATCGGGTACGACACTGCGCACGGCCTCTTCCGCCGTACGGACCCGCACCCAGGCGTCGAGCAGAGCCTCCGCCTCCCGTCGGCGCCCCTCCCTCTCCAGCCGCAGCACGGCCACGCCGATCTGCTCCGCCGGGCGGGCCACGCCCTGCCGCAGCAACTGCAGCCCGTCGGACTCCCGTCCGGCCGCGGCGAGCGCGTCGGCGGCGGCGACCAGCCGCTCCGCGGGCAGCGAGGCGCCCTCCCACAGCAGCGTCGCCCAGTCGGCGCCGAGCCCGGCGCGGTGCAGGGCGTCCGCGAGCGCCGGGAACCGCTCGGCCGGCCACTGCACGGCCTCGACGAGCAGCACATGCGCCTCCCCGCTACGCCCCTCGGCCCTGAGCCGCGCGAGCCGCTCCACGACCCCGGCCACGACCGCCACCACCTCGGCGTCCACCACCTCGACGGGGGCCGCCGCGGGCTCGTCCGCCTGCACGCCCCCGGCGAACCGCGCCCCACGCGGCGTACGACGCACGCTCGCCTCCGGCACGCCCGGCGGTGCCGCCGGCGGCAGCACGCCCCCCTCGGCCGCGTCCCCCTCCTCCACCATCCCGGCGAACCGCGCACTGCCACGGCGGCGTTTGCGGGGCTTGGCGGGGCTGCGGGGAGGCTCGGGGGCGGGTTTTTCGGGGGACGGGGAGGGCGGGGTGGGGGCTTGGGTGTGGGCTGAGGGCGGGGTGGTGGCTTGGGTGCCCAGTGAGGCCTGGGTGGCTTGCGGAGTCCGTGGGGCGGCGTGGGGAGCGGGGGCGGTGACTTGCCGGGTCGACGTGGCGAGGCCGGGAGCGGGCGGGCCGCCTTGTCGGGTCGGCATGGCGAGGCCGGGAGCGGGCGGGGTGCCTTGCCGGGTCGGCGTGGCGGCGTCGGGAGGGGTGGCTCGCCAGGGTGGCGCGTTGACGTCGGGAGAGGGTGGGGTGGCTGGCCAGGCCCGCGCGGCGACGCCAGGAGCGGGCGAGGTGGCCAGCCGGGTCGGCATGGCGCCGGGAGGGGCGGCCGGCCGGGCCGGCGTGCCGGCGTCGGGAGCGGGCGGGGTGTTTTCCGGGGTCGGCGCGGCGGCGTCGGGGGCGGGGACGTGGCGAGTGCGGGGGTGGTGGGCGTGGGCGGGTGTGACGCCAGGCGGGGCCGGAGCGGCGACACCCCGAGCGGGCGAGATGGCTTCTGGGGTCGGCGCCGCGGCGTCGAGTGCGGGGACGTGAAGAGTGCGGGCGCGGGAGGCGTGGGCGGGTGTGACGCCAGGCGGGGCCGGAGCGGCGACACCCCGAGCGGGCGAGATGACTTCCGGGGTCGGCGCCGCGGCGTCGGGCGCGGGGACACGAAGAGTGCGGGGGTGGGGTGTGCGGGCCTGCGGGGTGCGGGCGGGCCTGACACCAGACGGGGCCGGAGCGGGCGCCGAGACGGGTGGCGCGTGTTCGGCATCCGGGGAGCGCGGCGGAACCGATGTGGGCTGCCGCTGCCCCGCCGCTTCCAGACCCCCGCCTTCGCCGAACCACGGCGTCCGGGACTCACTCCCGCGCCGCACTTCCCGCCACTCCCCTTCCGCCGGTCGCCCCTCACGGCCGGCACCCCAGGCGGCTGACGGCACCCCGGCGGGCGCCACCCGCCCCGCCGCCCCCGGGTCCCCGTCCTCGACCCAGCCCGGCCCGGACTCACCCCCACGCCGCGCCGCACCCGTATCCGTCGCTCCCCGCCGGTCCAACTCCGCCAGTCGGGCCCGGAGTTCGGCGTACCTCGCGGTGGCGCGGTCGTAGTCGTCCTGGGCCCAGGCGAGGTCGAGGCGGAGGGAGTCGGGGTCTGCGGTGGCGGAGGGGGTGGAGAGGAGGCGGGTGAGTTCGGCGTGGCGTTCGGCGGCGTAGCGCTGTTCGCGGAGCATCACGTCGAGGCGGTCGAGGAGGGTGTCCCGCGCGCCGGGGCGGGCGTCGTACGCCGTGAGCGCGGCCCGGTACAGGGCGCGGGCCCGTTCCCGCTCGGCGGCAGCGGCGGCGGGGCCGTACGCCGTGGCGAGGTCCTCCAGCAGCGCCTCCACCACGTCCCACGGCGGCACCTCGCGCCCGTCCAGACAGGCCCGCATGCCCTCGGGGTCGCGCTGCCAGAAGACCCCGCTCCATCCTCCCCCCTGATCGAGGCGCGCCAGCAGACCGTCCAGGTAGCTCGCGAACTCCCGTACTCCACCGGGAAGTCGATCCACCGCCATCGCTCAGCTCCCGCCCGACCGCCGGCCCTCTCGGTGGGTAGGCAACACGAATCGTGTTACGGCGTTGCTACGCAGAGTTTTCCGGCAGAGCGCGGGCGCCTCACGCGGCCACGAGCGCGCACCGCGCGACCAACTCGTCCATCGACAGCCCGAGGGCGCCGGCCAGCGCGGCCACGGTGAAGAACGCGGGCGTCGGCGCCCGGCCCGTCTCGATCTTGCGGAGCGTCTCGGCGGACACGCCCGCCTGCGCGGCGACCTCGGTCATGCTCCGGCCGCCACGCGCCTCGCGCAGCAACTGCCCGAGCCGCTCGCCGCGTTCACGCTCTTCGGGGGTGAGAGGGGTGCGCACCATGCACCCATTCTAATACCGGCCCGCAACGGCGATCCCCATTTAAATACCGGTATAGTAATTGGCATGGTGGAGCTGAAGACAGACACATCGATCGACGCGATGCGCGCGGCCGGCCAGGTCGTCGGGCGGGCCCTGACGGCCGTACGACGGGCCGCAGACGTCGGCGTCTCCCTGCTGGAACTGGACGAGGTGGCGCGGGAGGTGCTGCGCGAGGCCGGGGCGACCTCACCGTTCCTGGGCTACCGCCCGTCCTTCGCCCCGACCCCCTTCCCCGCCGTGATCTGCGCCTCCGTGAACGACGCCATCGTGCACGGCATCCCCACCCGCTACCGGCTCCGCGACGGCGACCTCGTCTCGATCGACTGCGGCGCCACCCTGGACGGCTGGGCCGGCGACTCGGCGATCAGCTTCGCGGTGGGCCGCCCGCGCCCGGCGGACCTCCGCCTGGTCGAGACGGCCGAGCGGGCGCTGGCGGCGGGCATCGAGGCGGCCGTCGCCGGCAACCGCATCGGGGACATCGCCCACGCCGTCGGCCGGATCTGCCGTACGGCCGGCTACGGCATCCCGGACGGCTTCGGCGGCCACGGCGTGGGCCGGCGTATGCACGAGGACCCCGACGTCCCGAACGAGGGCCGCCCGGGGCGAGGGCTGCCGTTGCGCCCCGGCATGGTCCTCGCCATCGAGCCCATGCTCATCGCGAGCGGCAAGGACGCCTACTACGAGGCGGGCGACGGCTGGACCCTCCGCACGGCGGACGGTTCCCGCGCGGCCCACGTGGAGCACACGGTGGCCATCACGGATTCGGGTCCCAGGATCCTCACGGCGCGGGAAGCGCCCTGAAGGGGCGCGGGGCTGCTTCCCCGTAGGCGAACATGCTCACCCCCACAGATCGTGACATCGTGGGCATGAGCAACCCACCCCGGGTTACCCGGCCGCTCCGTATGTCGTCAGCGAAGGAGCCCACGCCATGACCGACGGCTACCCTCCTGACCCCTTCGGTGAATTCCTGGCCCGCTTCTTCGGCGGGTCCGGCGGAGCCCGGGGCGCGCCTCGCCATATCGACATCGGCCGCCTGCTCAGCCAGCCGGCCCGCGAGCTGGTCAGAGGGGCCGCCCTGTACGCCGCCGAGCACGGCAGCCGGGACCTGGACACCCAGCACCTGCTGCGCGCGGCCGTGGCGGCCGAGCCCACCCGGAGCCTGCTGAGCCGGGCAGGCGCGGACCCGGACTCGCTCGCGTCGGAGATCGACGACCGGGCCGGCCCGGCCCAGCACCCGCCGGGCGAGGTGCCGCCGCCGACCTCGCTGTCGCTCACCCCGGCCGTCAAGCGCGCCCTGCTGGACGCGCACGACATGGCGCGGGCGAGCGGCGCCGGGTACATCGGCCCGGAGCACGTGCTGAGCGCGCTGGCGGCCAACCCGGACTCGGCGGCCGGTCACATCCTGAACGCGGCCCGGTTCTCGGCCGGCTCCCTGCCGTCGGAGGCCCCGGAGAGCGGCACCCCGGTCCGCGTGGAGCGGCAGCGCGCCACCGGCACGCCCACGCTGGACAAGTACGGCCGTGACCTGACCGACCTGGCCCGGCAGGGCCGGATCGACCCGGTCATCGGCCGGGAAACCGAGATCGAGCAGACCATCGAGGTGCTGTCCCGGCGCGGCAAGAACAACCCGGTGCTGATCGGGGACGCGGGCGTCGGCAAGACGGCCATCGTCGAGGGCCTCGCCGAGCGCATCGCCGACTCGGACGTCCCGGACGTCCTGGCGGGCCGCCGGGTCGTGGCCCTGGACCTGACCGGCGTCGTCGCCGGCACCCGCTACCGGGGCGACTTCGAGGAGCGCCTGAACAACATCGTCGAGGAGATCCGCTCCCACTCGGACAAGCTGATCGTGTTCATCGACGAGCTGCACACCGTCGTGGGCGCGGGCTCCGGCGGCGAGGGCGGCTCGCTGGACGCGGGCAACATCCTCAAGCCCGCCCTGGCGCGGGGCGAGCTGCACATCGTGGGCGCGACCACGCTGGAGGAGTTCCGGCGGATCGAGAAGGACGCGGCGCTGGCCCGGCGTTTCCAGCCGATCCTGGTGCCCGAGCCGACGGCCGAGGACACCATCGAGATCCTGCGCGGGCTGCGCGACCGGTACGAGGCCCACCACCAGGTCCGCTACACCGACGAGGCGCTGGTCGCCGCCGTGGCGCTGTCCGACCGGTATCTCACCGACCGGAGGCTGCCGGACAAGGCGATCGACCTGATCGACCAGGCGGGCGCGCGGGTCCGGCTCGGTGCCCGGACGAAGGGCGCGGACGTGCGCGCGATGGAGCGCGAGGTGGACCAGCTGGTCTGTGACAAGGACCAGGCGGTCGCGGACGAGGACTACGACAAGGCCAAGGAGCTGCGCGACCGGATCGGCGAGCTGAAGCAGCGCATCGCCCAGGCGAGCCACGAGGACAAGGCCGACGAGGGGCTGGACCTGGAGGTGACGACGGAGGCCATCGCCGCGGTGGTGTCCCGGCAGACCGGCATCCCGGTCAGCCGGCTCACCCAGGAGGAGAAGGAACGGCTGCTCAGCCTGGAGGAACACCTGCACCAGCGGGTCGTCGGCCAGGAGGACGCGGTCGCCGTGGTCTCGGAGGCCGTGCTGCGCTCCCGTGCGGGGCTCGCGAGCCCGAACCGGCCCATCGGCAGCTTCCTGTTCCTCGGCCCGACCGGCGTCGGCAAGACCGAGCTGGCCCGGGCGCTCGCCGAGGCGCTGTTCGGCAGCGAGGACCGCATGGTCCGGCTCGACATGAGCGAGTACCAGGAGCGGCACACCGTCTCCCGGCTGATCGGCGCCCCGCCCGGGTACGTCGGCCACGAGGAGGCCGGTCAGCTCACCGAGGTGGTGCGCCGGCACCCGTACTCGCTGCTCCTGCTGGACGAGGTGGAGAAGGCGCACCCGGACGTCTTCAACATCCTGCTGCAGGTGCTGGACGACGGCCGGCTGACCGACTCCCAGGGCCGGACGGTGGACTTCACCAACACGGTCATCGTGATGACCAGCAACCTCGGCTCCGAGGCGATCACCCGGCGCGGTGCCGGGATCGGGTTCGGGCCGGGTGGCGCGGAGGCGGACGAGGAGGCGCGCCGCGAGCAGATCCTCCGGCCGCTGCGCGAGCACTTCCGGCCGGAGTTCCTCAACCGCATCGACGAGATCGTGGTCTTCAAGCAGCTGACCGGCGGGCAACTGCGGCAGATCACCGACCTGTTGCTGGAGGGCACCCGGCGGCTGCTGGACGGGCAGGGCGTCTCGGTCACGTTCACGGACGCGGCCGTCGACTGGATCGCCGAGCGCGGCTACCAGCCGGAGTACGGCGCCCGGCCGCTGCGCCGCACCATCCAGCGGGAGGTGGACAACCAGCTGTCCCGGCTGCTGCTGAACGGCACGATCTCCGAGGGCAGCCGGGTGACGGTGGACGTCCGGGACGGACGGCTGGACTTCCGCCCCCAGGACACCCAGCCGCCCGTTTCCGGGGAAACCCAGCCGCCCGCACCGGAGTTGTAGACCTACGACACGCTACGGCACCTACGACATGCTACGGCGCCGGGTCCACGACCATCGCCGAGCCGCCGCCGCGCCGTACCTTCTCGGCGGCGGCCAGCCACTTGCCGCCCGGCAGCCGCTGCACACCGGTCGCCGCGCCGATCTCGGGGTTGAGCTTGAAGGAGTGCCCGATGGCCTCCAGCTGCTTCCTCAAGTCACCGTTGTACAGAGCTGGTTCGAGTTCCGTCTGGGCCGCGTTGCGCTGGCTTGCGCGGGGTGCGGCGATGGCGTTGACCAGCGGCAGATGCCGGTCGAGGAACCCGGTGAGGGTCTGCAGCACGGTGGTGATGATGGTCGCGCCGCCGGGCGAACCGAGCGCCACCACAGGCCGGTTGCTCTTGTCCAGCACGATCGTCGGGGAGATCGAGGAGCGGGGCCGCTTGCCCGGACCCGGCAGGTTCGGGTCGTGCACGGCCGGGTTGGCCGGGGTGAAGGAGAAGTCGGTCAGCTCGTTGTTGAGCAGGAAGCCCCGGCCGGGCACGGTGATGCCGCTGCCGCCGGTCTGCTCGATGGTGAGCGTGTAGGAGACGACGTTGCCCCACTTGTCGGCCACGGTCAGATGCGTGGTGTTCTGGCCCTCGTACGTCGTCGGGGCCGCCGTACCGCCCTTGGCGCAGGCCGCCGGGTGGCGCGGGTCGCCGGGGGCGAGCGGGCTGGTGAGGACCGCGTCGTCCTTGATCAGGCAGGCGCGCGAGTCGGCGTACTCCTGCGAGAGCAGCTCCTTCGTCGGTACGTCCTCGAAGGCGGGGTCGCCGACCCAGCGTCCGCGGTCGGCGAAGGCGATGCGGCTCGCCTCGATGAAGTGGTGCAGGTACTGCACCTCGCTCGCCTTCGACAGGTCCGTGTTCTCCAGGATGTTGAGGGCTTCGCCGACCGTGGTGCCGCCCGAGGAGGAGGGGGCGATGGAGTACACGTTCAGGCCACGGTACGACGTCCTGGTGGGCGCCTGGAACTTGGCCCGGTAGACGGCGAGGTCCTTCTCCTCCAGCTTGCCGGGGCGGGCGTTCCAGCCGGAGGCGGGGTCCACGGGCGGGTGCTCGACCGTCTTGACGATGTCGTCGCCGATGTCCCCGCGGTAGACGGCGCCGGCGCCCTCGCGGCCCAGTTCCTCGTAGGTACGGGCCAGTTCGGGGTTCCTGAGCGTGGAACCGACGACCGGCAGCTGTCCGTTCGGCAGGAACAGCTTCGCGGTGTCCGGGAAGTAGCGGAACCGGGTCTCGTTGGACGCGGTCTGCGAGCGGAAGGTGTCGTCCACCGTGAAGCCGTCACGGGCGATCCGCTCGGCCGGCCTCAGGACCGTGCCGAGCCGCTTGCTGCCCCACTCGTCCAGCGCGGTCTGCCAGGTCGCGGGCGTGCCGGGGGTGCCGACGCTCAGGCCGCTGCTGACGGCGTCGGTGAAGGAGAGGGGCTTGCCGTTCTCCACGAACAGGTCGGAGTCGGCGCTGAGCGGCGCCGTCTCGCGGCCGTCGATGGTGTGCACCGTGCGGGACTTGGCGTCGTAGTAGACGAAGTAGCCGCCTCCGCCG
This sequence comes from Streptomyces sp. NPDC052107, assembly GCF_040680215.1. NCBI lineage: Bacteria > Bacillati > Actinomycetota > Actinomycetes > Kitasatosporales > Streptomycetaceae > Streptomyces > Streptomyces sp. NPDC052107. Next base: position 21,300 of record NZ_JBFAWG010000014.1, on the reverse strand, counting down.
ATGCCGGCCGAGTAGGGCTCGGTGACGCCGAGCGCGGCGGCGGTGGCGACGGCGGCGTCGACCGCGTTGCCGCCGCGTCTGAGTACCTCGATGCCCGCCGCGGAGGCGTCGGCATCGACGCTGGCCACCGCGCCGCCGTAGCCGACGGCCACGGGAACTTTCGGGGGAGTTTCGCTCTTCGTCGCGGGAGGCGGCGCCGCCGCTCCCACCGACACCAACGCGGCCGAGACCGCCAGTACCGCCAGTCTCCGCGTGCCAGGACGACCCATCCGTACCTCCCGTCGGGACAGTCCGCGCAGCGTAGCCAGATTGTCGTAGTACCGACAGTACGCCTGGGGCACCCGCCATAGGACCGTCACAGATCGAACACCGGTACGTAGCCGTCGCCCGGGCCCGCTACCATGCGCGGCCATGAACGACGACGTGCGCAACATCGTCCTGGGCCTGGTCGCGACCGGGATATCCGCCTCGCTGGGCTGGCTAGCCCGTACGTATCTGTGGCGGCGCAAACTCCGGCGCAAGCAGGCGTTCTTCGGGCTGCCGGACAACTCCGAGTCCCTGCTGGTGGTCAACCGTGACGCGGGCGGGCCGGACCTGACGGTGACGCGGAACGACGTGTTCGCGCTGCTGGAGCTCTCGGCCCTAATCAAGGACTGCCACGCGAACGCCCGGGTCGTCGCGCACGACGCGGCCCAGCAGGGCTTCGGCGAGCGCACCGAGTTCTGCCTCGGCGGCCCGGCCTCCAACCGCCGGATGGCCGCCCATCTCGCCTCGCTGCTGCCGGGGGTGCGGGTGAACACGGACGGCGAACCCGGCCCGGACCGCGGCGCCTTCCGCATCGGCGGCGATAACCACCGGCTGGAGAAGGGCCAGAGCGAGTACGTGCTGCTCGCCCGGCTCACCATGGGCCGGGACGCCCGCCCGGTGTTCCTCTTCTGCGGCCAGCGCGCCATCACCAACCAGGCCGCCACCCGCTATCTCGCCCGCCACCACGAGCGGCTGGCCCGCAAGTACGGCACCGGCTCCTTCGTGCTGCTGCTGAAGGTGGTCAACTCCCAGGCGTACGGCCCGGATGTGGTGGAGCTGGTGGCGGACGTGACGCGGGCGGCCCGCACTCCCCTGCCGGAGACGGCGCCCGCCGAGGCCGCCGCTTAGCGGTTCAACAATCTTTACTGGTACGTAACTTACTGACGGGTTACTTGCGGTAAGCGCGCGCGGTTACCGTCGGGTCACTTTGCACTGACTCGAGTGAAGGAGTGACCCATGATTCAACGGGGTGGCGCGACGCGCCATCGAATAGGGCGGTGGCGGGCGACGGGCGGGCAGGGTCGCACCGCTCTGCGCACCGCCGCCGCAGGAGCCGTCTCGGCGGCGCTCGTCGCCGGCGGCGTCGTCCTGGCGCCCGCCGCTCAGGCCGGCACCCCGGGCGTCCGGTTCGTCGACATCACCGGCGACGGCGGCACCGTGCTGAAGGCGAACGTCGTCACACCCGCCGGCGCCGACGGCTCGCACGGCTACCCGCTCATCGTGCTGCCCACGAGCTGGGGCCTGCCCCAGGTGGAGTACCTCGCCCAGGCGCAGAAGCTCGCCGACGCCGGCTATGTGGTGCTCACCTACAACGTGCGCGGTTTCTGGCAGTCCGGCGGACAGATAGAAGTGGCCGGTCCGCCGGACATAGCGGACGCCTCCAAGGTCATCGACTGGGCCCTCGCGAACACCCCGGCCGACCCTCGGCACGTGGGCATGGCAGGGGTGTCGTACGGCGCCGGGATCAGTCTGCTCGCCGCCGCGCACGACAAGCGCATCAAGGCCGTGGCCGCGCTCAGCGGCTGGTCGGACCTGATCGACTCGATCTACTCGGGCCGCACCCAGCACGTCCAGGCGGCCGCCGTACTGGACGGCGCGGCTACTCTCACCGGCCGGGAGAGCCCCGAAGTGCGCGAGATCTTCGACCACTTCTACGCCTCCGACCTGTCCAATGAACAGGAGATGATCGACTGGGGGCGGAAACGTTCCGCCGCGACCTATGTCGACCAGCTGAACAAGAACGGCGCGGCCCTCATGCTCGCCAACGCCTGGGGCGACACGATCTTCCCGGCCAACCAGTACGCCGACTTCTACCAGAAGCTGACCGTGCCCAAGCGGCTCGAACTGCGCCCCGGCGACCACGCGACCGCCGAACTGACCGGCCTGTTCGGGCTGCCCAACGACGTCTGGACCGACACCCAGCGCTGGTTCGACCACTATCTGAAGGGCGCCGACAACGGCATCGACCATGAGCAGCCGGTCCAGCTGAAGTCCCGTAGCGCGGGGGGATACGAGGGCTACCCGGACTGGAAGTCGGTCGAGGCGACACGGCGGAAGTTCGCGCTCACGGGCTCCACCACCATCCACGCGAACGTCGACTCCGGCGCGGACGGCGGGATCGTGTTCCTCTCCAGCATCCTCGACCAGGTCGCCCAGTTGCCGCCCATGGCCTCCATCCCGCTGCTGCCCCGCCGTTGGGCGGCCGTGTGGCAGTCGGAGCGGTACGGCAGCGCCCAGAAGGTGCGCGGCACGGCCACCCTGCACACCACGCTCACTCCCACCGCGGAGAGCGGCACCCTCGTCGCCTACCTGTACGACGTGGGGCCGCTCGGTGTCGGCAAGCTCGTCACGAACGCGCCGTACACCTGGCACGGGCGGACGCCCGGCGAGTCGTTCGACGTCGACCTGGACCTGTTCTCCACGGCCTACGACGTGCCCGCCGGGCACCGCCTGGCGCTGGTGGTCGACACGGTCGACCCGCTGTACATCGAGCACAACCCGTCCGGCGCGCAGCTGACCTTCTCCTCGCCCCCGGACGACCCGTCGTACGTGTCCGTCCCGCTCGGCGAGCAGTGATCTCCGGCTGCCGCCGGACGAGCCCGGCCCGTGTGAACCGCCGCCCCCTGGGGCCTCGCAGCATGCAGAACGGCACATCTTAGTCGAGGTTGGCGGCGCTGGGCTTCCCGGCCGGGAGGAACTCCTCCTTGTGCCAAGAGGCATCCACGCGGTACACGTGAACCGGCCGGTGTCGAGGAGGAGATACCGGCTCAGGTCTCGGCGATCTCCGCGTACAGCTGGGACAGTTCGGGGACGCCGCTCGCGGCCCAGTCCTGCCCGGCGCCGACGACCTCGACCTCGCGGCCGGAGGCCAGCCGTACGACGGGCTCGCCGTCGGGGCGGATCAGCCAGGCGGCGCCGGGCACGGTGCGCACCACGACCGTGCCCAGATACAGTCCCGCGTCGTTGCCCAGCCAGGGCAGGACCTCGGCGTCGTCGCGCCAGCGCGGGACGAGCTGGTCCAGGGCCTCCAGGGAGGCCGGGGTGTCGTCGAGGCCGACGCCCGCCTGGGCCGCCTGCGAGCGGAGCAGTTCGCACTCGGACAGCAGCGCGGCGATCCCCTCGGGGTCGGCGGGCGTCGCCGCATCACCGCTCTTCTTGTGCCGGTGGCCCAGGAACGGAAGGTTCATGGACCCAGCGTGGCATCAGACGTCGAGGTCGACCACCACCGGAGCGTGATCGGAGGCACCCTTCCCCTTGCGCTCCTCACGGTCGACGTAGGAGTCCTTGACGGCCTTGGCGAAGGGGCCGTTGCCGTACACCAGGTCGATGCGCATGCCGCGGTTCTTCGGGAAGCAGAGCTGGCGGTAGTCCCAGTACGTGAACGGGTGGTCGTACTTCAGCGGGCGCGGCACCACGTCGTCCAGGCCGGTCTCGCGCAGGGAGGCGAGGGCGGCGCGCTCGGCGGGGGTGACATGGGTGGAGCCCTCGAAGGCGGCCACGTCGTAGACGTCGTCGTCCGTCGGTGCCACGTTGTAGTCGCCCATGACCGCGAAGGGGCGGCTGCCCTGCGCGTCGCCGTACACGGCCGCCTTCAGGGCCTCGAACCACTGGAGCTTGTAGGCGTAGTGCGGGTGCTCCACCTCGCGGCCGTTCGGTACGTACACCGACCAGACGCGGAGCGGGCCGCAGGTGGCCGAGATGGCGCGCGGCTCGGTCACGCCCTCGAAGCCCGGGTCGCCGGGAAGGCCCTTGACGACGTCCTCGATGCCGACGCGGGAGAGCACCGCCACGCCGTTCCACCGGCCGGTCGCGTGGACCGCCGACTCGTAGCCCAGCTCGCGCAGCTGGTCGAACGGGAACTGCTCCTCGGCGACCTTGGCCTCCTGCAGGCACAGCACGTCGGTGCCGCTGCTCTCCAGCCAGGCCAGCAGCCGCGGAAGGCGGGCGGTGATCGAGTTCACGTTCCAGGTAGCGATGCGCATGCCTCACAACCTACCCGGAGCCTCTGACAACGGGCTCAGACCTCCGCGGAAGCCCCGGGCGTCAGCCGCTGGTGGTCCGTGCCGCCCAGGGCGCCGATCTGGCGGTCGTAGATCGGGCGGGCCAGGTCGGTCAGCAGGGCGTCGTGGACGTCGTAGGCGCGCCGCGGCCTGACCTCGCGGACGTAGTCGATGACCTCGGAGATCTTGTTCCACGGGGCCATCACCGGGAGCATCAGCGTCTGAACCGGATGGGCGGGGACGGTGAGGGCGTCGCCGGGGTGGAAGACCTTGCCGCCGTCGATCAGATAGCCGACGTTGGTGATCCGCGGGATGTCCGGGTGGATCACCGCGTGCAGTTCACCGTGGACCTGCACGTCGAAGCCGGCCGCGGTGAAGGTGTCGCCGTGGCCGACGGTGTGCACCCGGCCCGGGAAGGCCGCCGTGATCCGTTCGGCGACGGACTTCAGCGTCCAGATCCGGGCCGCGGGGTTGTTCTCCATGGCGGCCCGGAGCCGGAACTCGTCGAAGTGGTCCGGGTGCTCGTGCGTGATCAGGATGGCGTCGGCGCCGAGCGCGGCGTCCTCCTCGCTGAACCCGCCGGGGTCGATGACGAGCGTCTGACCGCCCTTGTCGAGGCGGACACAGGCGTGGGACTTCTTCGTGAGCTTCATGTCACACCATCCTGCCGGACCGACCGCCTCGCGCGGCGCGGCACGGCTCACTCGGCGGGCGTGGTCTCCTCCTGGATGACCTGCCGGGCCACCCGGAACGCGCTGTTCGCGGCCGGCACCCCGCAGTACACGGCCGCCTGCAGCAGCACCTCCTTGATCTCGTCCGGGGTGAGCCCGTTGCGCAGGGCGGCCCGGATGTGGAAGGCGAGCTCCTCCAGATGGCCGCCCGCGACCAGCGCGGTCAGCGTGACGCAGCTGCGGGTACGGCGGTCGAGTCCCGGCCGGTCCCAGATCTCGCCCCAGGCGTAGCGGGTGATGAACTCCTGGAACTCCCCGGAGAACCCGTCGGCCTCGGCCAGCGCCCGGTCCACGTGCGCGTCGCCGAGCACCTCCCGGCGGATCTTGAGCCCGGTCTCGTACCGGTCGGGCTGCCCGGCCGGCTGTGCCGGTACGGCGGCCGGGGCTATCTCGGCGACCGGCCTGACGTGCGGCGCCGCGGCGATGGCCGGGCTGACCGGGACGGCGGGCAGGGCGGTCTGGCCGGTGTCGTAGGGCTGCTGCCAGGCGGTGGAGAAGTGGTGCACCAGCAGGTCGGTGACGGCCGCCGGCTGCTCGACCGGGACCAGGTGGGAGGCGCCGGGGACGACCGCGAGCCGGGCGTCCGGGATGCCGGCGACCAGGGTGCGGGCCTCGGCGGGCCCGGTGACCTGGTCGTCGGCGCCGACGAGCACGAGCGTCGGCACGCCGACCCGGCCCAGCTCGGTCCGCACGTCGAACGAGGCGAGCGCCTCGCAGGCGGCGATGTAGCAGCCCGGGTCGGTGGTGCGGACCATCTGCACCGCCCACTCGGTGATGGCCGGCTGGGCCGCGGCGAACCCGCCGGTGAACCAGCGGTCCGGCGAGGTCCGGGCGATCGGGTCGAGCCCGTTCGTACGGACGATCACCCCTCGCTGGCGGAACTCGTCGGGGGTCCCGAACCGGGGCGAGACCGCGACCAGGGCCAGTGAGGCGAGCCGCTCGGGATGGCGCAGGGCCAGTGCGATGCCGATGGCACCGCCGAGCGCGCAGCCCGCGTAGCCGAACCGCTGCACGCCGATCGAGTCCAGCGTGGCCAGCAGCCGGGTGGCCAGCTCGGCGACCGACCCGGCCGGGTGGGCAGGGGCCCCGCCATGACCGGGAAGGTCGAACCGCAGGACCCGCCACTGCTTGGTCAGCTCCGGCACCTGGCGGTCCCACATGTGCCATGTGGTACCCAGTGAGGGACCCAGGATCAGGACGGGAGCCTCTTCTGGCCCGTCAAAGCGGTATTGCAGGGTGTTCGGTGGTGTCTCGCTCACCCGTCCGAGCCTCTCATCTGTCACGAGATGTCACATCGCCGGGGTGAACCTAGCGGACCTTAGCCCTCTCGCGTCGGCAGGTCCGGACACTGCCGGAACCCCTGGGCGTCCAGTTATGTGTTCTCCGGCGTGTACTCATGACCGCGTCGACAGCGGACCCTGCGGGTGCGTTCCCGGTAGGAGACTTGGCCGTAGCCGGATGGGCCCTCCCGATCATGGCTATCGGTCGACAAGCGGCAGCCGCACTCCGAATCCGCCTCAATCCTGCTGGCCATACGGCTCGGCAAGTCGCTCGGCTGGTGGAACGCGTGGCTCACGCTTGCCCCTCCGCCGCACCCCCGTGCAGGCCGTCCCATGTGGTGGCGGCTCCGCGGAGGTCCTCTACATCCGGCTTGACGTACCACCTCTTGGTCGTCTTTACGTTCGTATGACCGGCCCATCGCGCGAGGATGTGGTCCGGCACGCCGTTGTTGGCTAGGAAGGTGAAGCACGACGAGCGGGCGTCGTAGAGCCTGACGCGGCGGAGGCCGAGAAGCTCCATAAGCCGGTACGCGCGCCGACGAAGTTGCTTGATCGTGAAGGCTTCTCCGGTCTCGTGCACCAGCACATATCCGGACACCACGTACGCCTCGCCCAGAGCGAGCCTCTCCTCGGCCTGGAGAGCCCTGAACGCCTTGAGGGCGGCTAGCACCAGAGCCGGCAGCGGCAAATCCCGCTCGCCCGCAAGAGACTTGGTGTCCTTCTCCACTACGTACCGGTTGCCCATCATCGTGCGCGTATTGGCAATGATGATCGTAGCGTTTTCCAAGTCAACATCTTCCCAACGAAGGCCGCAGACTTCAGCTGGGCGGAGCCCCATCAGAGAAAGCAGAAGCGCAGCGTAGAGGCGTTCTCCCCTGATGCCATGGATGAACTTCTGAACCTCCTGGACGTTCCAGGGCTGCACCTCTTCCTTATTCTTCCGCTCCTCTTTTCGCGCCCTGCGAGGAATGGTGACGTGTTCAGCGACATTGACGTACACCAACCGCCGGGTAACAGCTCTCCCCAGAGCTTCCTTCAGCCGAGCGAGGCTCATATCCACACTCGTGACACCGAGTGGCGTACCTGTCCTCTTGCCACGCACACGACCATGCGCCAGCGCCCAGTCCCTCCATTCCTCCACATGCTCTTCAGTAAGATCCTGGAGGAGGATCTTGCCAAGTCTCCCCCGAACTCGATCCAGGGTAATCGTGTAGTTGTAGATGGTGGTCTCTTCGAGGTCATCGGCTTTCATGGCCAGCCATCGATCGAGCCACTCGTTCACGGTGATCTTGTTGGGCGGCACGAACGATCCCTCGTTCCGCCGGTTAGTTATGTTCGCGTATTCAGCCTTCGCTTCCTTCAACGAATCGAAGGTGCGCCTCAACTGCTTACGCTTCCCGGTTTCAGGGTCGACCCCCACGTCGACGACAAACCGGTATCTAACCTTCCCCTTCGAGTTCGGAGGAAGTTTCTTGATGGGATCGGACAGAATGCTCACTCTCCTCGAATGCGTGGAATTATTAACACTGCGCCGCCTCCGCCAATAAGGGTCTAGGCGAATGGGCTATACCGTCCGCTACGGCTCCACCGCCAAGCACAGCCGAAGACGAACAGCACCTATGGTCCGGACGATCCCCGGTTTCGGTAACCGGGGATCGTCTGCTATGTATCGCCCTGCACTCCGGGGGCGGGATCCTGCCCTGGTCAGGAAGCCAGTCGGTAGGACCTGTGCGCAGGGTTAGCGCCGTCAGTGACGAGCGTTAGGAGTCCGTCGGCGGTAAGGCGGTCGAGGTTACGGGCAACGACGCGCTCGGAGGCTCCGACGGCTCGGGCTATCTGGCGGGTCGCCGCTCCTGGGTGCCCCGCGACGTGCGCGAGGACCTCGCGGTCTCGGTGATAGCCGCGCTGCAACAGATCTTCGCCGAACAGGCCGGCCGCGCAGACGCAGAGGCACAGTGCCGTGGACAGCGACGCATAGTCCTCCGTCTTTTGGGCCGTCCACGCGTTCATGGCGCCGAGCGCCAAGAGGACAGGAGCAGTGAAGCGAGCAGATCGCAGAGCAAGTTTTCGACAGAAGGGCCTCCTTGGGACAGGGCTCGGCCGCGAGGCCGAGGGGCGCGGGCTGCCGAAGAGGCCAGCCGTAAGCCGACTGCCCCAGAACCCTCGCCCCTTCGCTGACCTGGTGCTTTCCGGGACGTTGTACGTTGACATGGTCCCGGCGGAGGTTCCAGTCCCCTGGGGCTCTTTCTCGTCTGCCGTGGGCGAATGCCCTGCCGACGCCGCATGTGAGACGCCCGTCAGCTGGTCCCATCCGGACGGCACAACGGCGGTCTCTTCGCCCTCTCGAGCCTTGGGGAGATTTTTGCCGCCAAGGCCCCGCTTCTTACGCACAAGAGCACAAACCTGATAGAAGCGCAGCAAAAGGGCGACCCGCCATCTAGGCAGGGATCCATGACACAGCCGCCGCGCACGATATCGAGGACCGTTCACAGATGCTTGCCCTCGAAGCAACGCCAGCCGAGATCGATGAGCTGGATCAATGCCAGCGCGACGCTCTTGATGCGTGCGTCATCGCAGCAATGACGTTGTGCACCCCCGAGGGGGATGCGCGGGGTCGTGCGCGTCTCCTGATGGAGTGTCACGGTCGCTATACGCGGTCGTGGGGCGTATTCGGTAAAGCAGCTTCGTTCCCTGCCTTCCTGAACCAGTTGCAGTCAGCGCCTGTTGGCGCGTTGTTGCCGGGGCCTGGGTCGTGGTCAGAGATCTGGGACGCGCGTCTGCTGGAGGATGACGGCACCGCCACGGCCGCTCTGACGCGTCTGATCATGGAAGCGTCCGATCAGGCCCACGAGGTGCCTGGTCTCTCGGCTGATCTGCGGCACCTTCACAGTGTGCTGCGAGCCCTGGGGAAGCTTCCGCCAGGAGCGCGGCTGGCTCGCATCGCGGCCGAGGCGGTGCAGCACGCCGTATTTCGTACTTTGCAGCAGGCCGGGTTCGCCGCCTACACCGAAGGCCGCGGGATCTTGGTGAACGAGCCCGTCCTTGGACGGCGTGCCCTGTCTCGCTATGCCCTTCTCACGGACCTGGGGGTGTATACAGGCATTTCCCCCGTCCGGCAGTTCGCCGGCCAGTGGGCGCCCTGTCCGCTGTGCAAGTGGACCATGCGGGCGACGCCACGAGGCCGCCACGGCGCGGAGTTGGCCTGTGAGGACGAGCGTCATCGCCAGCGGGGTGCGCGCTTCAAGATGGAGTCGGACGACGGACAGTGGCGGCTCAAGCCACTGGGTGAGATCCGGGAGATCCCCGAACTCCGCCCTGTCGAAGGGTGGGTCGCTCTGTCGTATGGGCTGTGGCAGTGGATCACGATTCCCGGGTTGCTGGAGATTGACCTGGAGGCGCTTGCTGACGGCGCAGGCGCAGATGTTCGCCTGTGGCCGTTCGGCGACAGCTACGACCTCCACATCACGAAGAACGGCATCACCTGGCGTGTCGATGTCAAGACCTGGGCTGACCCACAGGGCATCGCGGAGCAGATGCGCGCGGATCCGGAGGGCTGCTCAGGTCTGACCGTGGTCATCCCCGAGCACCTACGCGGATACACCGCTGTGCTCAACCGGGTGCTGGGCCCATTCGGCGCGAGGGTGATCACGGATCTGGATCTCATCGCGGAGGTTCGCGCGGCATGAGCCGGACTCTCGCGGCGGGTCTCGCGCTGGCTGAGCACTACTTCCCGGCAAAGGACGACGCAGGTCGTGCAGTCGTCCGGCTGGAGGACGCCCACGTCCTGATGTCAGGGCAGGCGGCACAGGTGTGGCCCGAATGGGACTCGCTGACGTACCCCGAGCAGCAGCGCATCGGACGGCTAGTCGCTCAGCGGTCTCGCGGCGAGGCCGATCTGACGTCGGTACAACGCCGTGTGCGCAAGTGCTTCGACCAGCAGTGGGAAGATCCCGTCTTCTACCGCTACACCGCAGGGGCCCGGGATGGCTGGCGCATGGTGGAGGTCTACCCGCGCCACGGCCAGGACCCGCTGGAGTCGGCGGACCGGCTGCTCGTGCCCACGGACCGGGAGGTCCAGATCCGCGTGGCCAGTGGTGGCGGCTGGGTCGCCACCAGCTCCCGCGGTCCGCTGCAGCTGGCCTTCGGGACCACCGCCATGCCCTACAACCCGCCCGTCATCACCACGGTCGACGCGACCGGCCCGATCCCCATCAACCCGAACGTACTGAGCTGGCTCACGCGCAAGACCGACGCCGGAATGGGCGACGATCCGTTCCGGGAGCGACAGGTGGGGCTCCTGCTGAGCGGCACGATGGGGGGAGGGAAGCTTCCGCAGTCCGCGGTGCTGATGGACCCCGGGCTGATGCGTCATCTGAGCGCACCGACGGGTGTGGGAAAGAATGTGTTCGCCCGCGCCCAGGCCAAGCAGCTGGCCCGGGACGGTTACACAGTCACCCTGCTGGTCAGCGACAACGCTGACGTCTTCGGCGAGGTGGCCACGCTGCGGCGGGAGCTGGCCGCCTTGAGCCTCGATGTGGCGGTGACGCCCTTGATCGCGCCGGGAAGTCGCCACGAGTTCACACTCCAGACCGCGCACAAGGCAGTCGACGAGCACACTGCCCTCTCCCAGATGCCGGCCGACCTCATGGAACGCCTGGCCGAGTCGGGCTATGGCTGCGCGGTTAGGGCGCAGTTGGAGGGGCGCGACGCCTTCGGTGACGGGCGGGAGCCGTGCAGCAGCCTGCGTCATACGGACCCCGACGGTCCCCAAGGCGCCGCCTTGTGCCCGTTCGTGAACCGGTGTGACAAGTTCTCCCATATCCGGGCTGCCTGCTCGGCCCAGATCATCGTGACGACGCATGCCTGTTTCCAGCGCGGCATGGTGAAGATTCCCGTCATCGTGGACGGCGAACTGCGTCGTCAGGTGAGCGTGCGCGAGACGCTGCTGCGTCTCTCCCACCTGGTGATCATTGATGAGGTCGACGCCTACCAGTCCCGTGGCTTCGAATCGTCGCAGAGCTTGGTGCTGGCGTCGGTCAGCGAACCGAACACCATGATGCGAAAGATCCGTGACAACCTGCACCGTGCCCCTGAACGGCTGCGACTGGAGGCGCGGGGACCGCTGACTCGGGCCGTCTTCCTCTCCGAGCAGCTCTTGGACCTGGCCAGCAGTGGCGAGGTGTGCACGGAGACGTATCAGGCGCACGCGTTGGCCTCCGGGCAGGACCCGCGACGGATGCGGCAGGTGCTCCGCGACCGCCGGCGCTGGTATCAGCCGCATCATTGGGACCGCGAACTCCTGGAAGATCTCATCGGTGTGGAGGTCGATGACAGCGCCTCCATCGCGCAGATGGACCAGCTGCAGGCCCTGCTGCCACCTGTCGCTGCCCGTCCGGAAGACCGCGTTTCCGCTGCTGTGCTGCCGGACCATCTGCGGCAGGTCCCTAACGTGCTGGAGCGGATACTCAGTATTGACGAAGGCGGTCAGTGGGAGCTCGACGAAACCAAGGAGTTGCTGCGCGAGATCGTGGAGAAGGCCGTCACCAAGCTCGCCAAGGCCCGCGAACGCAAGAAGAGGGACACGGGTCAGCAGGCCCACGAAGCACCACCGCATTCCGAGCAGAAGAGCCGCAGCGAAAAGCGCCAGGAGCTGCCCGCCCCGGTCCTCGCCGCTGGGGTCTTCCACGCGGTGATGATGAAGGCATGGCTGAGCGCGTTGAACCACACCGTGTTCGATCTCGCCGACCGGGCCGGTGAACTGGCTGGTCACGGCATCGACGCCGCCTCAACGGTGGCGGATGCGGTCGGACACCGCGACACCGGCAACATCGTTCCCTTCGGCCCGCTGGGACAGCAGATCAGCGGATTCCGGTTCGAGGGCCTGGACGACCCCACGGCAAAACCCCGCCTGCTCATGGAGGTGTTGCGCGGCGATCCGCACACCGAGACCGCCTACCTCGGCGACATCGTGTCGCTGGCCCTCGCCGGCCACCGCAGGGTCATCCTGGGCATGTCAGCAACCGGATATCTGCCCCGGGCCGCACGGACACACCTGCTGGCCGAACCGCAGTGGACAATGCCCGACGCTCAACAGGGCGGCCTCACCATCTTCCGAAGTACCCCCGTCGTCGACCAGCGCACCCTGGCGGTGGGCAGCACTCCCTACCGCGAACGCGCCCAACGCGTCGCCGCACTGGCCAGCGGATACGCGCCTGCCCTCATCGCAGACCTAGCCCGTTTGGCCGCTGACCCGGCCACCGCACATCGGGCCCGGGCTCTGATCGCCGTCAACTCCTACGCACAGGCACGCTTGTTCGCCGCCGCCTTGTACGAAGCCGCGCTGGCCTTGGGCCGCAAGCTGAAGATCTGCGTCGCCACCCCCGACAAGGAGAACCCCGACCTGCCGCCGGTTCCCGACGCGGTCAGCCTGGTCACCCGCGACCAGTTCTCGCAGCTCGCCGACCGAGGCGGGGACGTCCTCATCTCACCGTTGCCGCGTACCGAGCGGGGCCTGAACATTCTGACCACGGCGCCGTCGGGCAAGCGGGAGTCGGCGATCACGCTGATCGGACTCGCCATTCGCCCGGTCATGCCGGTGGACGAGCCGCCCGTCCTGGCCGCCAGCATCGCTTCCTGCGCTTGGCGTTCCACGCCCCGTGCAGGCTCTCCTGCAGTCCGCCTCGCCGCGGTCCGCAAGATGGCCCGGCAGCGTCTGTGGGCTATCCTCGCCGCCCCCAAGCGGTTCACCGCCCTCCCCGACGATCTCCGCAGTGAGCTGATCGCCACCCTGCTCGGGCAGTGCATCCAACTGGCCGGCCGCGGCAGGCGGGGCCAGACCCACGTCGAACTGCACTTCATCGACGGCGCCTTCCACGACACCACCTGGGGCAGCGACCTGCCCACTCTGGTGCGCGACCTGTACACGAGCTACACCCCCAAGGAACTGGCTGGCACCGGCCGCACCTACGGGTACACCGCCGAAGAGTTCCTCGATTACGCCCAGGCCCCCCAGCTGCGCGCCGGCCTGCGGAACGGATACCCCGACCACTTCGGAGTTGCCGCATGAACCCGTGTCCCCCCGGCGACGAGACCCGCAAGCGCGCCGGCCTCCTGCAATACCGCACCGACGCCAACGTCCTGGGCACCGTCTATGCCTACCGCCCCGGCCCGACGGCCTTTGGTCTCTGGTGCGACCTGTGCAGCGCCTACAAGGAACGCTTCGGCGACAAGAAGAAGGACGTGCAGCCCCCGTACCGCTCCCTGGAGGCCATCCTGCGGGCCGTTCTCGGTGACTGGGCACGCTGGGACGTAAACGACGGGCAGGCGCAGCTGATCACCGGCGCAGAGATGACAGCCGAGGACCGCTATGACGTCTTCCTGTACTGGGGCGAAGCGATCTTCCCCGACGGGCACGGCAGGCAGCTCGCCCAGCAGTTGGCCGAGCTGGTCGCCCGGGCCCCGCTCCTGCCCTACCCCGACCTCCCGCGCCCGGTGGCCGGACGACGCACCCTGAGCTGGTGGCCCGGCGAACTCGCCCGCTGGCGCCTGGCCCAGGATCTGGCCCGCATCGACTGGAAGCTCGGCTCGAACGATCCGGTCCGCTTCACGCTGTGCACGGACGGCACGCTCGCTGCCATCGGCCACGAGCTGCCCAGCGCCCCCGATACCCAGGGAAGAATCCGCCGCCTCCTGCCCCGCATCAAGATCGGCACGGCAGCCACAGGACACTCTTCACGCCACGCAGTCACCATCAATGCAGTCGCCACGCTGCTGGCAAACCGGTGGTACGGCGTCGCCACCGTCCTGCTCTCCAACCCTGAGCAGCCGCTCGCGGTTGCCGCTCACACCGACGGCCCTTCGTGGCAGCGCCGCTTGAATGTGCCCGCTGTCGCCGCCAGCCGACGGCTCGCCGGCCTATCCCGGCTGAGCCGAGGTGTCCCGCCCTTCCCCGAGACGCTGGATGAACAGGCCATCGCGCCCGATGCCGAGCTGGGCGCGGTGCGGGCCGTCGCCCCCAAGAGCGTCGTCACGCCCGGCCTCGGGCGCGGCCACGGGATGGAGATGTTCCGCCGGATCGAGGAGGACATCGACGGACACTGCGAGCGCTACCGATCCCGCAGCCCGCTGTATGTCGAGGTGCCGGACCTCTCCGTTCCCCCGGCCAAGACCGGCATCCGTATCAGCGGCCCGATCCTTCCCCAAGACCTGCCCGCCGCCATGGATGCTGCCCAGCTCGACACAATCCTGGTCGTGGTGCTGTGGCACACGGATGAGGTTCGCGCCCGCCTCCAGCGCGAGATCGCCCGGCAGTGGAACCTCGGGGTTGACTTCGTCGCGCCGGACAACACCGTCGTGACCGATGTGATCCCGGGCCGGGTGCACCTGCTGTTTCTGGAGGACAAGGCCGGTGCGCTCACGCACGGCCCCGCGTCCTCAGCGCACCGCCAGCAGCAGCTCGAGGCCCTCCTGGCCCCGCATCGCACGCCAGGACTGACGATCGCCGCCCTGTGCGAGACCCAATGGGACCCCGACCGCAAGTTCGCCACTCCGGAGGAGAAGGAACAGGCTGAGGCCGAAGACGGCAAGTGGCCTTCGAAAGCCGCGCTGGCCCGCATGGGCATCACATCGCAGTACATCAAGCAAGCCCCTGCCCCCGTCCCCACGCACAAGAAGAACGGCGATCCCTGCTCCCCCAAGTACATCGAGAAGGCCACCGCAGCACGGGAGTCGGGCCTCGCCAACTCAACCGAGAACTCACTGCGCGACATGCTCCGCGGCCTCGGCCTCGCCGACCACCGCCTCGGCGCCGCCTTCGGCCCGCTGCCGCTGCACCCTTGGTGGCACATCGGTATCCACGTACGACGCCACCACCAGCCACGCCAGTACGGCCAGCGCAACACCAAGCCCGCCCCCATCACCATCACGCTCACCGCCATCCGCCCCACCGGCGGCACCAGCGAACCATGGACCATGTGGGCCTACTCACCCGTCACCTCCCAATGGGCCCCCTACCTCCACACCCGCCTCGCCGTGCACGCCACTGAACTCGGACTCGACGTCGCCGACTTCGAAACCGTCGGCGACGAGAGCCACCAAGCATCCGCCGCGGCACAGATCACCGAGGCCGCTCTGCTGGCAGCCCGAACCCAACTGCCTCCGCCTGGCCCCATGGTGATCTACGTCAACGGCGACACCTCCGAGTACATCTGGGCCGGCCTTCGAGACGAGAATATCGGTCAGCAGCCCCCCAGCGACCTCCCACGACCAGCCTCGTGGCTGCCCGGGCACGGCCTTCCGCGGGCCCAGCGCCCCATGGCAGTGGTGCGCACGATCAACGACCTGGAACGCATCGGCCGCCCCACCGGCGCCTACGTCTACGGCAAGGACGGTCAATGGCGCCGCACCAGCACCACCAACAGTCCGTTCCAGCTTGCCTCGGACGACGGTGCAACTTACCTGCCTGACTTCCTCCTCATCAGCGTCCCGCGCACATATGCCGCTGGGCCCGGTGGCCGTTTCGGAGGTGAATACACCCGGCTAGACGCGCAGGCGAAGGCACGGCAAGGAAAGAACGGATACGCCCACACCGCAGTACGCCTCACCGTCATCCCCGCGGCAGAGACAGCCGATGCAGATCTCATCGGCAAAGTCGGCATCGTACTCACCAACCAGGGCGTCAGTTGGGATGGTCGACAGACCGAGCCCACACCTCTTCGTCTGGCAAGACAGATCGACAAAGACCACCCCTACTGGCGACGCAGCTGCGAGGAGACGGAGCTGCAGACTCCAGCAAGCAACGGATCCGGCGACCACCTGTGAACTGCGAGTTTCGCGTGCGACCGAAATTCTCCTCCCAGCAGCAACCACACAAACAGCACGCCCTAGTTCAGTGAACACGCCTCAAACTAGACGCATTCACCAACTTAGTTCTGAGCCTGGGCAGTGTACGGGATTGTCAACTCGTGCTCCTCCAGGCTGCGCAGAACTGCCGTGCCATTTGAAATCTTATTGAGTAGGAACAGTTCCCGAGTGCGGCAATCCGGGCATAGGCTGACCATGGCCAATGGCCATAGATCGATCGGGACGCCTGGCGGGGTGCCGTCGACATATATCCTGTCCGGCCGCAGGGGGCGGTTGATCGGCCGACTAAACGGCTCCCAACTCGGGTGGCTCCCTCGTAGCCTCAGGCCCACAGCCTGGAAGGAGGAATCATCGAGGTATTCACAGCGCTCCACCCAAAACCAGTCGGTGCTCGACAGCCAGTTGACTGAGTTGAGCGCCGAGACCACATACGGTTCGAGCTTTTCGACGTCCTCGTCGAGTTCGTGACTCCTGCGTACCCCGTGAGCGTGGTGGGAAATATTACGGAAATCCTTGATGTCCTTCAGAAGCGATAGCGTGACGCCGTGTTCGCGGAGCGCGACGAGTTCCGGCAGCTGAGGCGTTGGGACCTCATCCATGAATCTCTTAATGAGCGTGGTCCAGGTACCAAAGGTCGCCCCTTGACCGAAAGTTTTGCGTAGAGAGCTGGTGAAGCTCCCGTGGTGCGCAATAAGTTCACGCAAGGCAAGGACGCCCAGCGTGCGCGCCGTTCCTTCACCAAGCTTGAGCAGTCCGTCCTTCCTCTCGGCCGGGTGGGTGCTCACGCGGTAACGCCGCGCGAGAGCGGCTACGTGAAATGGATAGCTCGCCTCCGCACGCCACACAGGGTCATCGAAAGGGCGCACCAATTGTCCCGCGAGGCGCGCCTCACGAGCGACGAACCGGATGGACTGACGGATCTCCGCAACGCGTGTCTCGGGGCCGGCGAAGACGTTCGGCAAGATGCCGTCCGTCGCCATTCGCAGCGCATGACGGCCCTCCTGCACCTCTGCCAGTAGATCCTCCACCTCCGGGGCTGCGACCAACTCCACTGGTACGGGCGTATCGAGCAGCTCTCGGGCTTGCGGGTAAGCCGCGTTGCTCTTACGGGAGTTGAGCCATTCGCATAGTCCACGACCGCTCCCCGGGGTGGGGTGCAGCACGAACAGCCGAGTGGCTGCGTCACCGAACCCTGCAGGCAGAAGGCGCCAGTTACCAGAGCGCCCGACCAAGTCGCCGCCCGTGCATGGTGTCAGTTCGGAGTCATCCAGTTCCGCATCTGGCAGTTCCAAGGCCGAGTCGACACTGTGCAGGTAGGAGGCCGTGAGATGCTTGGGCGGGATGGGCTCTGCCTCGCCGCGTCGCGGACGTCGCAGCTTGACACGCTCTGTCTCCAGCTGTGCGAAGGAACGCAGCGGCCCAAACTCCCCGTCAAGCTCCGCGACGTAGAAGAGCGAAGTCCGGATGGCGCACCCGCGCCGGGTCTTCGCATGGTCGAGCCAGGCATCTGGAGCGTGGGGCAGCACCTCTTTGCGGAAGTATTCATCAGGATCGTCCCGCAACGGCACGACGACCAGGTCACGCAACTCCGGATCAGGTTCCGTCACACCCCGGCGCTGCTGCACTTCTCCTTGGTCATCGCGCACCCCGATCGCGTTTCGGACGCTCCTTTCGAAGGCGGCACCTCGCGGCCAGGTCTGGCCGACGGTCGCGACCGCGTGCCGCAGTGCCGAGAAGGCGTCTGAGCTGGTGGTCCAAGACGTTCCGACGAGCCCACGCAGCGCGCCAACCAGCTTATCGGGGTGGTCCCCTCGTTGGATCGGCCGCAGGGAGGAGAGCTGCTGCAAGCCGTCGGTGGTGAGTTCGAAGCGCAAGCGCAGCGGGCGCTCGATGACAATCTGCCGGTACAGCAGGTCCTCGTTCCGCACGACACTCACCTGGTCGCGGGGAGACCCGCCGACCGGAGCCGACAGCGCCTCTTCGTAGAGCCGGACGATCTTGTTGAGTTGATCGGGGCCGAGGTACTTCCGCTTGCTGCCCGATGACTGCCGCGTCTTCTGCCAGTGGTCCTGCGCCTTGACCAGGGCCACCCTGCCCCTGTGCGCCGACTTCTTGCGATTACTCAGGACCCATAGGTACGTACTGACGCCGGTGTTGTAGAAGAGTTGGTCAGGCAAGGCGACGATGCCCTCGAGCCAGTCATTCTCGACAATCCATCGCCGGACGTCGGACTCACCCAGGCCAGTGGCTCCCCCCTGCATGGGAGAGCCGCTGAAGAGGACCACGACACGACTGCCACCATCACCGGAAGCGTCCACCGGCTTCATCTTCGCCAGCATGTGCTGAAGGAAGAGCAGCGATCCGTCGCTGACACGCGGCAGTCCCGCACCGAACCGTCCTGCATTGCCCAGTTCATGCTCGGCGCGGACCTGTTGCTCAGCGTGCTTCCAGCTGAGGCCGAATGGAGGGTGCGCCAACAGGTAGTCGAAGCGCTGGTCCCCGAAGAGGTCCTCCCGCAGGACGTTCCCGAACAGGATCTGTCCCGGATCGCGTCCGCTCATCAGCATGTTGGAGCCAGCGACAGCCCAGGTCTCGGCGTTGATCTCCTGGCCGTACAGGGACACATGCGCCGAGGGGTTGGCGGTCTCGATGCGCTCGGCCACCTCCTCGAGCAGTCCGCCCGTCCCGCAGGCCGGGTCGTGGACCGTGCGGAGCACGCCGGAACGCGTGAGCTCATGCTGATCGGGCTGCAGTAGCAGTGCAGACATCAGCCGGCCGACGTCACGGGGGGTGACGTGCTCATCGGCGCCAGCCCCTCCTGCCTGGTCGACAGAGCGCCGTACGAGGTCCTCGAACACAAGCCCCATGTCGCCGGCAGAGAGGGGTGCCCCCAGGTCCATGGAAAGGAACCGGCTGACGACGGCATACAGCAGCCCAGCGTGGTGCAGCCGTTCGACGGTGCGGTCGAACTCGAAGCGCTGGAACACGTCCCTGACGTTCTCGGAGTAACCGCGCACGTACTCACGCAGCAACGCGACCAAGTTGCTCGGGTCGGCGACGACAGCATCCAGGGCGTAGCGACTGGTGTTGAAGAAGGGATGGCCAGAGGCGCGGCGCAGCGCAACATCCCGGAATGAGTCCGAATGTGCACCCTTATCCGCCAATTTGGCCGAGGTGTCCAGCACTTCCTGGCGAGTGAGTTCGAGCAGGCAATCCAAGCGCCGCAGCACGGTGAACGGCAATACGACGCCGCCATACTCAGATGTCTTGAAGTCCCCGCGAAGAAGATCCGTGAGCGACCAGATATGCCTGGAAAGTTGGGTCCCTGAATCGCTCATGGCATTCCCCCTCCGGCCACCCGGCCCCTCCTGCACCCAAGGCCGATCTTCACACAGTCATTGGATCTTACGCAGAGGGCATCACTGCGACGGCCCACTCCTGCCAATCAGCCCTTGCCGCCCCCCGGCGGCAGTCGGCGACACATGGGTTCGACCTGGCATGACCGCGTCAGCAATTGCTGCGACGCGAAGGTATAACACCACCGCACCGGCGATGTGATCGCCCACCCGACACCCACCGCTTCATCCGTACACGCAATCGACTTGGCACTGCTGCGGCTTGAATCGCTATGGTCCACCTGGCCGAATCCGTTCGCGGTGCACTCTCCCCCGTTCCAACGCCACCAGGTCTGCGTGGCAGGGCCTCTGTCGTAGCACGCTCAGGCCGCTCTTGATGTCAGTGTCACCCTTTAGGATTCGGTCCGAGGGTTGAGCTGTGCTTCCTGAAGGCGCCGACAGGAACCACGGCGGGCATACAGACACGGACGGGGAGCCGCATGCTGGAAGACCGGTGGACGACGGTCACCGAGTCCGAGTATGAGCACGAGCGCCGTGGTCTTGAGGCGATCCGCCGGCGTCTGCCAGATGAGGAACCGTGGCGTGCCTGGACGAACTTCATGTTCACCGCGAACAGCGGGCACGTCCGTGAGGTCGATCTTCTGGTGGTAGCGCCGGCCGGGGTCTTCCTGGTCGAGTTGAAGGACTGGCACGGCTCGGTCCACGGCGGCGGCAACGACTGGGTGCAGACCACGCCCAGCGGGACCAGCCGTCGGCACGGCAATCCGCTGCACCTGGCGAACCGGAAGGCCAAGGAGCTGTCGGGCCTGATTAACGGCGTCTCCGGTCGGCCCGCGCACCGAACGAAGATCTGGGTGGGTGAGGCTGTCTGCTTCACGGACGACAAGCTTCAGGTGAACCTTCCGGCTGCCGACATGAACGGCGTGTTCACGGTCAAGCAGCTGGTGGAGATGCTGGCCGTGCCGCCGGGAGACGCCCGCTACCAGATCACAGCCGAGGCATCCCGCTTTGTCGATGCAGCCCTGAAAAAGCTCCGTATCGCACCGATCCGCCGCCAGTACGAGGTGGGCTCCTACCTCCTGGAGGCGAAGGCGTTCGACTCCGGGCCGTCCTGGGCCGACTATCTGGGACGCCATTCCCAGCTGCACGATCTGGCACGGGTGCGGGTCTTCCTCAGTGAACGTGGTGCCTCCGACGACGAGCGGCGCTCGGTGGAGCGTGCCGCCGCCCGCGAGGCATCGGTACTCAGCCGTTTTCGTCATCCCGGTGCGGTACAGCTGAAGAATTATCTGCCGTCGGGGCATCCCGCCGGGCCCGCGATCCTCTTCGACTACCACCCGGAGACGCTGCGCCTGGACGATTACCTGGTCCAGCACGGTGAGGGTCTCGATCTGCAGGGGCGCCTCGCGCTGGTGCGGCAGCTTGCCGAGACGGTGCGCTCCGCGCACTCCCGGCGGGTCCACCACCGCACGCTGTCGGCGCACGCGGTGCATGTGATTCCGCGCGACCGCGGTCCACGCGGGCGGGAGCTCGGCGAGGAGCAGCGCTGGCTGCGTCCGTGGACGCAGATCGCGGATTGGCAGATCGCCACTGGGCAACGCTCCAGCCGCGGCCGGCCGCTGACCCTGGCTCCGACTAACGTGACGGGGTTCCATGGAGCAATGCTCAGGACCTAATAGCAGTGCACGGCGCCGGATGACCCCTACTCAATACCCGGAGCCCTGACTCCTTTCCACAGGCAGAGGGCTCCGTCGCCGTGCACTCT
>NZ_JBFAWG010000013.1:0-219963 GCF_040680215.1 Streptomyces sp. NPDC052107 | reverse complement strand
CCGGTGCTGAAGGTCACGTACAAGGTCGAGGCCACGCGTGTCGAGCAGCGCACCGACTTCGACAAGCTGATCGTCGACGTCGAGACCAAGCAGGCCATGCGTCCGCGTGACGCCATGGCGTCGGCCGGCAAGACCCTGGTCGAGCTGTTCGGTCTGGCTCGTGAGCTCAACATCGACGCCGAGGGCATCGACATGGGCCCGTCCCCCACGGACGCCGCCCTGGCCGCCGACCTCGCGCTGCCGATCGAGGAGCTGGAGCTCACGGTCCGCTCCTACAACTGCCTCAAGCGTGAGGGCATCCACTCCGTGGGTGAGCTCGTCGCCCGCTCCGAGGCCGACCTGCTGGACATCCGCAACTTCGGTGCGAAGTCCATCGACGAGGTCAAGGCGAAGCTGGCCGGCATGGGCCTGGCCCTGAAGGACAGCCCGCCCGGATTCGACCCCACGGCCGCTGCCGACGCCTTCGGCGCCGACGACGACGCGGACGCGGGTTTCGTGGAGACCGAGCAGTACTGATCTCCACCACCTCCGGGGTTCGCGCAAGCGGACCCCGGATCTCCGACAGGTAAACCCGCCTGCTCGGATACTGACTCCGGTACCTGACACGGCCGGGGCAGACACACAGGAGAAGAACAATGCCGAAGCCCACCAAGGGTGCCCGTCTGGGCGGCAGCGCCGCGCACGAGAAGCTGCTCCTCGCGAACCTCGCGAAGTCGCTGTTCGAGCACGGCCGTATCACCACCACCGAAGCGAAGGCACGCCGCCTGCGGCCGTACGCCGAGCGTCTGATCACCAAGGCGAAGAAGGGCGACCTTCACAACCGCCGTCAGGTGCTTCAGGTCATCACGGACAAGAGCATCGTCCACACGCTCTTCACCGAGATCGGCCCGCGTTACGAGAACCGTCCGGGTGGCTACACCCGCATCACCAAGATCGGTAACCGCCGTGGCGACAACGCGCCCATGGCTGTCATCGAGCTGGTCGAGGCGCTGACGGTCGCGCAGCAGGCCACCGGCGAGGCCGAGGCCGCCACCAAGCGTGCGGTCAAGGAGGCCGAGGAGGCCAAGGTCGAGGAGACCAAGGCCGAGGACGCCACCGAGGCTCCCGCCGAGGAGTCGACGGAGGCCTGAGGCTCTGCCTTGAGCTGAGCGGGTCCGCCCTTCACCGGGCGGGCCCGTTTTTGCGTACCTGAGAGGATCTAAGGGTGAGTGAAGTACAGCCCGGTTACGTCCGTGTCCGTCTCGACCTCTCCTACGACGGCACCGGCTTCCACGGCTGGGCCAAGCAGGCCGGCGGCAGGCGGACCGTGCAGGGGGAGATCGAGGACGCGCTGCGGACCGTCACCCGGTCCCGGGAGACGTACGAGCTGACCGTCGCCGGACGCACCGACGCCGGGGTGCACGCGCGGGGGCAGGTGGCGCACGTCGATCTGCCCGAGGGGGTCTGGCGGGAGCACCACGAGAAGCTGCTCAAGCGGCTCGCCGGACGGCTGCCCAAGGATGTGCGGGTGTGGGCGCTCAGGGAGGCGCCGAGCGGCTTCAACGCCCGCTTCGCCGCGATCTGGCGGCGCTACGTGTATCGCGTCACCGACAACCCCGGGGGAGTCGACCCCCTGCTCCGCAACCACGTCCTCTGGCACGACTGGCCCCTGGACGTCGAGGCCATGGACGCCGCCGCCAAGTCCCTCGTCGGGGAGCACGACTTCGCGGCGTACGCGAAGAAACGCGAGGGGGCGACGACGATCCGCGAGGTCCTCGACTTCGGGGCGCGCCGGTGTGCGGACGGCATCGTGGAGATCGAGGTCCGCGCCGACGCCTTCTGCCACAACCAGGTGCGTTCCATGGTCGGCGCGCTGCTGTTCGTGGGCGACGGCCACCGCGATGTGGAGTGGCCGCGGCGGGTCCTCGACGCAGGCGTCAGGGACAGCGCCGTGCACGTCGTCCGCCCGAACGGGCTGACGCTGGAAGAGGTCGCCTATCCGGCGGACGACCGGCTTCTGGAGCGTCAGCGGCAGGCGCGCCGGCTGAGGGTCCGGGCCGACTGACGGATCAGCCGGCCAGGGCCTTCTTCAGGGTTGGCTGCAGATAGGGGGCCAAGGACCGCGCGTAGCTGCCCGTCATGTGGCTGTAGTCGAAGTACACCACCTTCCCGCCGATGACTGCGGGGCAGTATCCGTCCGAGCAGAAGGCGGGGATCGTGTCGATGACCTTGGCCCCGTTCTCCTCGGCCACATCGCGCTCCAGGGCACGGTTTTCCGGGTGGTCGACGACCTTGTCGGCTCTGGTGGTGCAGGAAGCGGGGTCCTTGCCGTTCTCGGCCAGGCAGTCCGGGACGCTGAAGCCCGGGTACGGGGTGTCGGTCATGTAGACGAGCCGGGCGCCCGTGGCCTTGAGCGCGTCGAACGTCTTCTCGGCACCCGAGCGGGTGGCGGTCGGCTGGACGCGGTTCGTGACGACGATGACGTCCGGCTTGAGCCCGCTGATGTACGCCAGGGCCGACTGCCGCCAGCTGGTGCACTCGGTGTACTCGCGCCCGAGGTCCTCCCGGGTGATCTCGTAGTCCTCGGGGCTGCAGCCGCCCTTCGCCACGGTCACCATCTTCGCGTGCAGCTTCTCGCCGAGTTCCTGGAAGGCGTTGCCCCACTGCCAGGAGTGCGAGTCGCCGAAGACGACGACCGTGCGCTTGCCCTCCCGGTCTCCGATGACGCAGTCGTCGCGCATGACGAACTTCGTGACGTCGATGTTGTCGATGCAGCCGTGCGCGGTCTGGTCTTTCGGTGATTTCAGCAGGTCGTTCTGGGTGATCTCGGGCTTGGCCCGCTTGGCGACGGCGGCCCTCACCGAGGCGGTGCCCTGGTAGCCCAGGGCCGCGGCACTGCCCTGTGCGGAGCCGACGGCCAGGTTGAGCGGGATCACGTGCAGGGCGACCACCATGGCGGCGACCGTGGAGGCGGTCAGCGCGCCACCGGTGACCACACCCCGCCAGGGGGTGGCGACGAGCTTCACGTTCTCCCTGAACCGCTTCTCGACCATGTAGTGCATGACGATGGCCAGCAGGAAGGACAGGACTGCCACCCGGAGACGGTCGGAGTAGCCGAACTCCCGGTCGATGATGCTGGGGAAGAGGATCAGCAGCGGCCAGTGCAGGAGATACCAGCCGTAGCTGACGTTCCCGACGAAGTTGAAGACGGGGTTGTCGAGGATCTTCTCCGCGCCGAAGCTCGGAGCGGCACAGCCGCCGGCGATGACCATGCCGGCGCCCAGCAGGGGACCGGCCACCGCGTAGCCCGGCAACGGGGTCTCCTTGGTGATGAGGAGGCCGGTGACGATGAGCGTGCCGAGACCCAACCAGGTGAGGACGCCCGCCACCCCGGTGTTCATGCGCGACAAGAGCTGTGCGCTCAGGGCGAGCAGGACACCGAAGGCCAGCTCCCAGATGCGGCTGGTGGTGCTGAAGTAGGCCATGGGCTGGTTCTTGGTCGTCAGCGTGTAGCCCAGGTAGAACGAGCCGCCCACCACGGCCATCAGGAACAGCGCCACCAGGACCCGGTTGCGGAAGATCAGCCGGCTGAGCCAGACCATGACGACGAGCGCGATGGGGGCGACCAGGTAGAACTGCTCCTCGATGCCCAGCGACCAGAAGTGCTGGTACGGGGACTGGCTGCCGTCGTTGGCGAAGTAGTCCGTGCCGTTCTCGGCGAGGCGCCAGTTGATCAGGCTCACCGAGGCGCTGAGTCCGTCGGTCATGTAGTCACGGAAGCGGAACGGACTGACGTAGATCCACGACACGATGGCCGTGGCGGTGATGGTGATCGCCATGCCCGGCGCGAGCCGTCTGAACCGGCGGGCCCAGAACTTGCTCAGGGACACCTTGCCGGTCTTGTCGATCTCGGCCAGGAGCTGGCTGCCGATGAGGAAGCCGCTGAGCACGAAGCTGACGTCCACGCCGCCGTGGATGTCGAGGATGCCGCAGTGCATGCTGACGACCATCATGATGGCCACGGCGCGCAGGCCCTGAATGTCCGGCCGGTACTTGCGAAGACGCTCTGTCTGCGCGGCCGTTGAGCGATGGCGGGTCACGGTTCTCCAGTAACTGTCCGGGCTGGCCGGCGACTTCAGTGGACCGTCGGGCAGGCGACAGCCGTACCGCTGACGCGCACCCCTTGGGCGGGAATGCGGATGCCGCACGACAGCCGCAGCTGGGCGGGCAGCTCGTTCTGCGCGCCGACGTGCGAGTGGCAGCCCACCACGACCTCGCGGAGGAACGATTCGCTGCCGATCGAGGAGTCGTGGTCGACCACCGACTCGTGGATCTGCGCGCCCTCGGCCACGGTGACGCGCGCGCCGATGATGGAACGGTCGACGACCACGTCCGGGCCGATGACGGCGTGCGGGCCGACCGTCGAGCCGCCCGTGACGCGGGCGGTGGGGTCGACCGTGGCCGTGGGGTGGATCAGGGCCTCGGCGGGCGCCGCCACCAGGGGCGAGGCCGCCGCGCCCGTGACCAGGTCGGCGGAGCCGTGGACGAAGGCCAGCGGCGTGCCGAGATCGCGCCAGTAGTCCTCCGTGGTGTGGCCGAACACGCGCCGCCCCGCGGCGACGAGCTGCGGGAAGGTCTCCTGCTCGACCGAGACCTCCCGGTCGGCCGGGATGGCGTCCAGGACGGACCGGCGGAAGACGTAGCAGCCGGCGTTGATCTGGTCGGTGACGCACTCCTCGGGCGTCTTCGGCTTCTCCAGGAAGGACAGCACCCGGCCGGTCTCGTCGGTGGGGACGAGACCGAAGGCGCGCGGGTCGGGGACCCGGGTGAGGTGCAAGGTCACGTCCGCGTCGCGTGCCTCGTGCCGCTCCAGGACGGCGCGCAGGTCCACACCGGACAGGATGTCGCCGTTGAGGATCAGGACGGGCGCGTCGGCCGTGGTGCCGCGCAGCAGACGTCCGGCGTTGCGGATCGCCCCGCCCGTGCCGAGCGGGACCTCCTCGACGGCGTAGGAGATCTCCAGGTTCTGGGAGAAGTCCTTGAACTCCTCCTCGAAGAGGCTGGCGAGGTACGAGGTGGCGAACACCACGTGCTCGACGCCCGCGTCCATCAGCTTGGCGATCTGGTGCCGGATGAAGGAGGAGCCCGCCACGTCGAGCAGCGGCTTGGGGGTGTGGTTGGTCAGCGGGCGCAGGCGCGTTCCCTTGCCGCCCACCAGGATGATGGCTTCTTGCATGACTGCCTCCGCTCGGTCAGCTTGTAGGGGCGGTGCCGGGTCCTGCGTAGTCAGAGGTGAAGCAGGACTTGATGGCCGCCTCGGAGAGGGGCCGTCCGGCGAAGTCGAGCCGGGAGGCAACCTTGTCGTCTGGCTTGGTGTTCGGGTCGTCGTCGAACCAGAGCGACCACCAGTAGATGCCCTGCATCTTGCGCTCCTGGACGACCTGGCAGACGGCCTTGTACCAGTTGGCCTGCACCTTGGGGTTGACGGCCCGCCTGGCGTAGAAGTCGCCGGGGGCGTGGTAGGCACCGTTCATGGCGCCGATGCCGGTCTCCGAGACCAGGATCTTGGACAGCGGGCCGGTGGCCTTCCTGTCCAGCCAGTTGTCCCAGCCCTTGACCAGGTCCGAGACGGGGGCGGTGTCCGGCACCTTCACGGGGAAGTAGGCGTCGACGCCCAGGTGGTTGACCGGCATGTTGATCCGGCCGGAGACGTAGTTGTCCCAGTTGGCGTCGTAGGAGACCTCACCGGAGAAGCTCTTCTCGGCGTAGGAGACCAGGGGCTCCCAGCCCGGGTCGCCCTCCAGGGAGTTCAGCTCCGTGCCGATCACGAAGGTGTTCGCCTTCGCGCCCTCGGCCGCCTGGAGGTACGGGGTGAGGAACTTCTTGTACGAGGCGAACCAGGCGGAGCGGGAGGCGGGCTCGATGTCGCCGCGCCAGCCGTTGGCCTGCTTCAAAGTGCCCTCGTCCAGGACCGGGCGGACCGTGGTGCGGAAACCGGCGTCCCGGAACACCTTCAACACCCGCTGGAGCCGCTCCGGCGAGGGCGTCTTGGCGCCGGCCGAGAGCGTGTTGGAGGTGGAGTTCTGGATGAAGAAGGGGAAGGAGACGGACACCGAGTTGGCGCCCAGGCCGATGAGGTACTTGGCGTGCTTGCGGGCCTGGTTCTCGATGAACGTGTCGGACCGTTGCTTCTTCTCCTCCTCCCAATACAGCTGTACGCCCCACTGCGCCATGCCCGCCTTCCAGGGCTTGGCGACCTTGAGGGCATCGGTGGCGGAGGAGGGGGAGCCGGACGAGGAGGACGCCGACGCCGTACCGCCGGAGTGGCCGGGGGATGTGGAGGAGTCCTTGTCGTCGCCGATCACGATCTTGGGCAGGGCCGAGCCCGAGTCCCAGCGCACCGGGTGGTTGCCGAGGACGAAGGGGGTGCCCAGCACGATGGTGAGGACCGTCACCGGGAAGATGGCGAGCAGGGGCAGTCGCGAACGCATGTCAGTGGTGTCTTCCGGAGGGTCAGGCGGGCTTGGCGATCACGACGAACTTGTTCTCCTCGCGCCGGACGAACCGGAGGAAGCCCTTGAAGCCGCCGAGCCCTTCCAGCACGGAGAAGACCGGGATGA
Organism: Streptomyces sp. NPDC052107; assembly: GCF_040680215.1. NCBI lineage: Bacteria > Bacillati > Actinomycetota > Actinomycetes > Kitasatosporales > Streptomycetaceae > Streptomyces > Streptomyces sp. NPDC052107. The sequence continues at coordinate 213,364 of NZ_JBFAWG010000013.1, read as the reverse complement.
GAGCGACCACGACGATCGGCTCCCACCACTTGCGCCGGCCGCTGACCGAGGAGAGGGCGTTCAGCCGCAGCCCCTCCCAGTACGTCCAGATGACATAGGCGAAGTTCAGGGCCCACAGGATGACCACGGACTGGGTCACGGGCGAGGTGTTCATGTCGTTGATGAGCCAGCCGAAGAGCAGCACGGCCGCGATGTGCTGGAGCGGGCCGAGTATCCATGTGGCCACGCAGATCGAGAGGAACCAGCGGTAGCGCCAGGGCACGGCCTTGTTGCAGCACAGCGCCACCAGGCCCCAGGCCCACCGGTCGCGCTGCTTGACGAAGTCCTCCGCAGTGGCGGGGGAGGCGCCGTAGCAGCGGCCGTTGAACCAGTCGCTGCGGCCCGGGTACATCCGGCAGAAGGTCAGCGCGAGACGGGCGTCCTCGACGATCTCCTTGGGGCCGAAGTCCCAGCCGATGGTGGCCTCGACGGAGGCGCGCAGCACCAGCAGCTCGCCGTGCACGCCGGCGGCCGGGGTGCCCATGCCGGTCAGTGCGCGGAAGCGGGCGATGTCGTCGGCGGGGCGCACCGCGTCCGCGAGCCAGGTGAACATGTTGACCGCGTTCTCGCGGGGGTAGGTGAGGATGCCCTGGGCCATGTGCTTGGCCTCGTCGGGGTGGGCACGGCGCTGCCGGTTGATGAACTGGGCGAGCGAGGAGGCGGTGTCGGGCCCCACACCTGTGTCGTCGTCCATGTGCAGCACCCATACGTGGTCGTGGGCCTCGCCCTCCTCGATGCGCAGCTCGTGGGCGTAGTGGTTGGCCCGGGCCTTGAAGCGGGTGCCGTTGGCGGGGACGTAGTCCTTGGGGACGGTGATCACCCGGATCAGCGGGTGGGAGTCGGCGAGCCGGTCGATGTCCGCGGCCGCCTCGCAGCCCTCCTCGGTGAGGATGTCGACGCGCATGTACGGGAACCACTCCGGCAGGTGCTCGACGTAGGACAGGATCGAGCGTTCGAGGGCCGGGTAGGTGTCGTGCCGTCCGATGGTGGGGCACAGCACGATCAGGAAGTCCTGTTCGGCCGGTACCGGGGGGACCATCCGGTCACTCTGCCGGATCCGGCGGCGGATCAGCAGGGCACCCTGGATGCCCACCATGACACCGACCACCGGCAGGGACCAGACGATGGTCAGGATCCAGCTCAGCGGCGATGAGCTGGGCTGGTAGGTCCACAGCCCGAAGGCGACCAACAGGATGAAAGGCAGCAGGAACGGGACGATGCCCGGCTTCCACGCCGCGGTGCGCTGGGCCAGCTTCTGATTGTGCCGCGAATGCGGCACGCCCCCCTCGACCAGTGTCGATGCCATGACGACTAGGGAACTCCCGTGAGATCGGTCGGCGCGTCGAGGCGGCAGCGATCTCGGTCGTGGCGCAACGGTGCGCACCACGACATGAACTTCGGGTTTTCTGCCCCCCGACGCCTTCTTCGGCGTCTCGGCCACGCGCCGCTCAGATGCCCCCCCAGGCGCCCAAACCACTGGCCGAACAGTTGACTGATCCTTACATGTATGTGCGAGGCAAGAAAACACTGTGAGGAAGGTGTGTTCAAAAATTAACCAAGTGACGCCTTGGGGTCATGTGCCGTCATGGGCAGTGACCGCCACTCTTCGGCCGTGATCACCTGGGAAGACGCGTACGTCCGTTTCACGTCGGCCGAGGTGTTTCTGTGCCGCGGCTCGGAGACGTTCTCATACGTCAGTGCCTGGCCCCACACCGTCCACAGCGCCCACGGCGTGCGGGACAGGGTGTGCGGCTGGTGCGTGTTGAGCGGGACATGGAAGGACTCGGCGATGATCCGGGGCCTGGCGTACTCCTCCAGGCCCCGGTACCAGACCTCGGTCCAGGCGCCGGGCCCGTACGGCCGGGCCGGGCTCCCGCTGTAGTCGTCGACGCCCACGATGTCCACGTACGCGCCGCCCGGGTAGTACGGCCGGGGTCCGGTGCCGTAGGAGCCGTCCCAGGAGTTCGGGGCCCAGACGAAGATCAGGTTGTGCAGGCCCCGGTGGTGCACCAGGTAGTCGTGCGTCAGCCGCCACAGCCTCCGGTACGCGGCCGGATCCTGCCCCGCCCACCAGAAGCCGTGGCCGGGCTTCGTGTTCATCTCGTGGTACGGCCGCAGCAGCACCGGTACGCCCCGGGCGGCCAGGTAGCCCAGGTGGTCCGCGAGGTAGTCCAGGTCGTGCAGCAGGGCCCCGTGCTCGGCGGTGCCCTCGGTGATCACCCGGCCGAACCAGCCGGGATCCTGCGCGGCGGGCGAGTTGCGGCACAGAGTCTGAGGGAAGCCCTTGACCGGACTGCCCGGATAGGGCTGGTGGAAGGAGAACCCGACGATGCCCGCCGGGGCTCCGCCGTTGTCGGGCAGGGCGACCTCCGTGCCGGAGGCGCATTCCGTGTGTGTGCCGGAGGGGCGGTACGAGCCGTCCGCCGGGCGGGGCAGCCCTGCCCACACGCCCACGGCGAGGTCGACGGCGTCCTCCGCGTAGCCCCACATGCGGCGGCAGCTCGGCCAGGCGCGCGAGTAGGACCGTGCCTCACCCACCGCCCAGCCCGGCTGCCCGTACCCCGGCCCCAGGTCGAGTTCCACGAAGGCGGGCAGCCGGCCGGTGATGTCCCGGGCCTTGCGGTAGTAGTAGCCCGGCTGCTTCGTCCCCCGGTAGTCGCCGTACTCCGCGTTGTACCGCTCGTTGTGCAGCTCCACGTGCTGCCCGATCACCGTCCGGCTCGGGCGTCCCCGGCGCGCGTCGTTCTCCAGCCCGGCCAGCAGCGCGTACACCCGGCGCGCGGCGGGGGTGGCACGCGGATCGCGATGCCGCAGATCACCGGGCACGAGCACCGGCGCCCGTCCGTCGCCCCCGGCCCACTCGGACCAGGCCCACACCGCCGCCGGACCACCCAACGCGGCTCCCGCTGCGGCCCCCAACAGCCCGACACGCCCTCGCATGCGCACGGGGTCACGCGGCTTTCAGGAGGAGCGGGACGGCGACGGCCGGGTTGCCTCGGGTGACGCCTTCGACGCCGAGGACGAGGCGACCGCCCGCCCGGTCGTCGCGGAGGGCGGCGACGGGGGCCGGGGTGCCGCCGGGGCTCAGGCCTGCGCCGACGACGGCCCCCGGAGCGGTGGCGGACCGGGCGAGCGTGCTGGTCCCGGTGCTCCGGCGGATGCCGAGACGGCCGTCGGCCGCGGTGTCGTCGTCGCCGTGGCGCGTCAGGGAAACGGCCGGGGCGCCCCTGGCGACGCCCTCGACGCCGAGGGCGCAGCAGGCGTCGGCCCGGTCGTCGCGGAAGGTGCCACGGGTGACGGGGACTGCGGCCTTGGCGTCCGGCCGGGCTGCGCCGGTGTCCCGGGCGGTGTGCGTGCGTATGGGCATGGGCCGGTTCCCCCGGGCGTTCGTGGTGGTGGCCGATGTGGGACGGCCGGTGTGCGGGGGGAGCGGCTGACCCGCCTGGGTCATCCGGTGGCGGCTGCCGACGCCTGGGCCTGGCCGCGGCGGTAGATCTGGTTGAAGGTGAACTGCTGCAGGTCGGTGCCGGCGCGGAAGACCTTCGTGTCCTTGTTGGTGACGTTCTTGCCGTCGAGGAAGCCGCCGGTGGTGAAGTAGGCGTAGCGGCCGACCGCGTTCGTGGTCGTCAGGCAGACCGCGGCGTTGCAGAAGTTCTTGACGCCCTTGCCGGGCAGGGAGCGCACCACGGCCTTCTTGGCGGCCTGCTTCCTGACCTTCGTGGCCTGCGCCTGGTCGTCGAAGACGGCGACGCCGACGGTGATCGCGATGCCGCCGTTGGTGTAGGTCGCGCGGATCAGGCGGGTGCAGCCGCCCGCGGTGAGGATCTTCGGCAGATTGCCGCTGGCGGCGGAGCCGCAGTTCGTGGTGTCGGCCGTGGCCCCCTTCTTGTACACGGTGTCGCCCATGGTGAGCTGGGTGCCCGGGAAGAGGGTGTCGGCGCTGAGCGGGGCGGTGTCCTTCTTGGCGCTGGCTATGAAGTCCCTCGGATCCAGCGGCGGCGGGGCGCTGGTGGGCGCGAAGGACGGCGTGGCCGAGCCGCTGGGCACGGAGGCGCTGGCGGGCAGGTTGGTGGGGCCGCCCGAGGCGTTGGTGTCGTTGTTCGCGGAGACGACGGCCATGGCCACGGCGGTGCCGACGGCTATCGTGGCGACGGCGCCGGCGCCTACGAACAGCAGTTTGCGGCGCTTGTGGCGGGTCTCCGATGCCTCGGCGAGCGCCGCCCAGTCCGGGGTCCCGTCGTCACCGCCACTGTTCCAGGTCTGCTGGGAATGCGGTTTCCAGGGATCCCACTGAGACTGGGGTCCCCCCTGCCCGTAACTCATGGGGCGCATCTTAGACGGGGGGCGGGGGTGAGCACGCCGATCGCTCGTTTTGACCCTCACCGACGACCCCGGTATTCTGCTTGTTCGTTGTGTATTGGCTTGCTCATTCTCACGGGACGGGCCCTTACACCGGTCCACCGGGCCGATGACCAGCGACCCCACGTACGCGGTATGCGTCGCCGCAGTGCGGTCCAGGCTGTCGTGATCGTTTCGGTGACCTGTTCAGGACCATTCACTCGAAGCGAAGGCTACGAACCGTGCGTACGTACAGCCCCAAGCCCGGCGATGTGACGCGCCAGTGGCACGTCATCGACGCTCAGGACGTTGTCCTGGGCCGTCTCGCCACCACCGCAGCGACCCTTCTGAGGGGCAAGCACAAGCCGATCTACGCGCCGCACGTCGATGCTGGTGACTTCGTCATCATCATCAACGCCGACAAGGTGCACCTGTCCGGCAACAAGCGGACCCAGAAGATGGCGTACCGCCACTCCGGCTACCCGGGTGGTCTGCGCTCCGTCCGTTACGACGAGCTGCTCGCGAAGAACCCTGAGAAGGCCATCGAGAAGGCCGTCAAGGGCATGCTCCCCAAGAACACCCTGGGCCGTCAGATGCTCACGAAGCTGAAGGTCTACTCGGGCGACCAGCACCCGCACGCTGCCCAGCAGCCGGTGCCGTTCGAGATCACCCAGGTCGCGCAGTAAGTCCGGCCACCCCCTAAGACTGAAGAGAATCTGAGGAGAATCGTGGCCGAGACCACTGCCGAGCAGCCGATCGAAGAGATCGACATCGAGAGCTACACCACCGAGTCCGAGGTCCCCGTCGAGGGCGAGTACACCTCGGAGTCCCTGGCCTCCCGCTTCGGCGAGCCCCAGCCGGCCGCCGGCCTGGGCCGCCGCAAGAACGCCATCGCCCGCGTCCGGATCGTCCCGGGCACCGGCAAGTGGAAGATCAACGGTCGCACCCTCGAGGACTACTTCCCGAACAAGGTGCACCAGCAGGAAGTCAACGAGCCCTTCAAGGTGCTCGAGCTCGAGGGCCGTTACGACGTCATCGCCCGCATCGCGGGTGGCGGTGTCTCCGGTCAGGCCGGTGCCCTCCGCCTCGGTGTCGCCCGTGCCCTGAACGAGGCCGACGTCGACAACAACCGCGGCCCGCTGAAGAAGGCCGGCTTCCTCAAGCGCGACGACCGTGCGGTCGAGCGCAAGAAGGCCGGTCTGAAGAAGGCCCGCAAGGCTCCGCAGTACAGCAAGCGCTAAGCGCCGCCTGCTCGTACTCCGAACGCCCCGGCGGCACGCCACATGTGCCGTCGGGGCGTTCGTTTATCCCAGGCAAGGGCGTATAACGACACGAGACGCTCAGCCGCTCAACGGCTTGTGTGATCGCAGTTTCCTCAGGAGGACAAGTGGGACGACTCTTCGGCACGGACGGCGTGCGCGGTATCGCCAACGCGGACCTGACGGCCGAGATGGCGCTCGGCCTGTCCGTTGCGGCGGCCCACGTGCTGGCCGAGGCGGGCACCTTCGAGGGTCACAAGCCGACGGCGGTGGTCGGTCGGGATCCGCGGGCGTCCGGGGAGTTCCTGGAGGCGGCCGTGGTCGCGGGCCTGGCCAGCGCAGGCGTGGACGTGCTGCGCGTCGGTGTGCTGCCGACGCCCGCGGTGGCGCATCTGACCGGTGCGCTCGGCGCCGACCTGGGCGTGATGCTCTCCGCCAGCCACAACGCCATGCCGGACAACGGCATCAAGTTCTTCGCCCGCGGCGGCCACAAACTCGCCGACGAGCTGGAGGACAGGATCGAGGCGGTGTACGACTCCCACCGGCACGGCGAGCCGTGGGAGCGGCCGACGGGTGCGGGCGTGGGCCGCGTGCGGTCGTACGACGAGGGCTTCGAGCAGTACGTCGGCCACCTGCTCTCCGTCCTCCCGAACCGGCTCGACGGACTGAAGATCGTCCTGGACGAAGCGCACGGCGCGGCCTCGGGGGTCTCGCCGGAGGCGTTCGCACGGGCCGGCGCTCAGGTGATCACGATCGGCGCCGAGCCGGACGGTCTGAACATCAACGACGGCTGCGGCTCGACCCACTTGGACCAGCTCAAGGCCGCGGTGGTCGAGCACGGCGCCGACCTCGGCATCGCGCACGACGGCGACGCCGACCGGTGCCTGGCCGTGGACCACACCGGCGAGGAGGTCGACGGCGACCAGATCCTCTCCGTGCTGGCCCTGTCCATGCGGGAGCGCTCCGCGCTGCGGGCCGACACGGTCGTCGCCACCGTGATGTCCAACCTGGGCTTCAAGCTGGCGATGGAACAGGCCGGGATCCGGCTGATCCAGACGGCCGTCGGCGACCGGTACGTCCTGGAGGAGATGAAGGAGCACGGGTACGCGCTCGGCGGCGAGCAGTCCGGGCACGTCATCATCCTCGACCACGCGACCACCGGTGACGGCACGCTGACCGGGCTGCTGCTGGCGGCGCGGGTCGCCGAGACCGGCCGTACGCTGCGGGAGCTGGCGTCCGTGATGGAGCGGCTGCCGCAGGTGCTGATCAATGTGCCGGACGTGGACAAGTCGCGGGTGAGGACGTCGGCGGAGCTCGCCGCCGCCGTGACCGAGGCCGAGCGTGAACTCGGGGAGACCGGGCGGGTGTTGCTGCGGCCTTCCGGGACCGAGCCGCTGGTGAGGGTGATGGTCGAGGCCGCGGACATCGATCAGGCGCGGTCCGTCGCCGGGCGGCTGGCCGATGCCGTGAAGTCGGCGCTGGGCTGACCCGGGGCTGCACGGAGTAACAAGGAGTGCATGCCTGGTCACTGATTGTTTGACTTGCCGTCGAGAGGCCGCAGCGCGCGGCTCTCGTCCCGACGGGAGAGGAAACAGTCATGAAGATCCTGAGCAGCACTGTGCGGCGGGTGGCCGGTCCGGCCCTGGCCGCGGGGCTGGCCGTCACCGCGTTCGCCACGCCGGCCTCCGCCGCCCCGGCACCCGGCTCCACGGTGACCCGCTTCGGGGGGAGCGTCGTGCTCAGCGCGGCTGCCGGAGTGAAGAATCAGGTCACGGCCAGTGTGTCCGGCGGTCTGCTGATCATGGAGGACCTGTCGGGCGTCACGGCCGGACCGGGCTGCACGCAGCTCACCGCCACCACCGCCCGGTGCGGGTCCGCCGGTTCTGTCGGTCAGCTGACCATATCGGTGGGGGACCAGGACGACACGGTCACGAACAGCACCGGGATCCGGTCCGTCATCGACGCGGGTCCGGGCAACGACATCGTCAACGGCGGCACCGGCAACGACACGATCAACGCCGGCACGGGCACGGACACCGTCAACGGCGGGGGCGGGAACGACACGATCAACGTGCACGACGGTACGGGCGGCGACACGGTGACCTGTGGCGACGGTTTCGACGTGGTGTCCGCCGACCCGGGTGACATCTTCCCCACCGGCAACGGCTGCGAGGTGGGGAGCGGCATCTTCTAGCCGCCCCGGCTCGGCAGGCCGCCCCGCTCGGCCGTACCCTCACACCGCCTGGCCCACAGCCACTCCTGGGCCGGCAGCGTGAGCGTGCCGGCGGTGCCGGCCGGGACCGCCACGCCTCCGTCAGCCGTACTACAGCTTGCGCAGCCTCAGCCGCTGCACCTTGTGGTCCGGGCCCTTGCGGAGCACGAGGGTGGCCCGGCCGCGGGTGGGGGCGATGTTCTCGACCAGGTTGGGCTTGTTGATGGTCCGCCAGAGGGTGCGGGCGTAGTCGAGGGCCTCCTCCTCCGAGACCTGGGTGTACTTGCGGAAGTACGAGTCGGGGTTCTGGAAGGCGGTCTGACGCAGCTTCCTGAAGCGGTTGAGGTACCAGCGTTCGATGTCCTCGGCGCTCGCGTCGACGTACACGCTGAAGTCGAAGTAGTCGGCGAGGCCCACCCGGGTGCGGCCGTCCTTGCCGGGCAGGGCGGGCTGCAGGACGTTCAGGCCCTCGACGATCAGGATGTCGGGGCGGCGGACCGTGAGCTTCCGGTCCGGGACGATGTCGTAGATGAGGTGGGAGTAGACGGGGGCCGTGACCTCGCCCTTGCCCGCCTTGATGTCGGCGACGAAACGGGTCAGGGCCCGGCGGTCGTAGGACTCGGGGAAACCTTTCCGCGACATCAGGCCGCGTGCCTCCAGCTCCCGGGTGGGCAGCAGGAAGCCGTCCGTCGTCACCAGCTCCACGCGCGGGTGTTCCGGCCAGCGGGAGAGCAGGGCCTGGAGGAGTCGGGCGACGGTGGACTTGCCCACGGCGACCGAGCCGGCGACGCCTATGACGAACGGGGTGCCGGACTGGGAGCCCTGCTCGCCGAGGAAGGTGTTCAGCGCGCCTCTGAGGCCGTCCGTGGCGCCGACGTAGAGGTTGAGGAGCCGGGAGAGCGGGAGGTAGACGTCCCGCACCTCGTCCAGGTCGATCACATCGCCCAGACCGCGCAGCTTCTCCACCTCCTCGGCGGTGAGCGGCAGCGGCGTCTTGTCGCGCAGCGCGCTCCACTCGGCGCGGGTGAGGTCGACGTAGGGAGTCGCCTCCGGCCTGTGCCGGTGGGCGCTCCGGGGCATCGAGGAGACCGGTGAGATCACAGTCCATTGTTAACGGAGTTTGAACAAGGCGGCGGGTGGGGTCCGTCACGCCCGCGCGACCAGTTGCCCCGCCCGGTCGGTGACGTACTCCGGGTGGTAGCCGAGGCGGGCGCAGAGATGCCGGTGGCGGGCGTACTGAGCCCGCGTCACCGGTATGTCGTACGCGGCCAGGATCTGGAGGAGGAAGCGCAGCCCCAGGTCGGGGTCGACGGACGTCACGGTCTCCCGGAGCACGCCCACGACGCCGGCGGCCTTCCCGGTGACGTCCCCGACGGCGAGCAGCACCTGGTCCCTGAGGTCGGTCCGGGGCGGCGACACGGCCGGGGTGTGGTCGGGGGCGACCTCCGCCAGGCGTTCGGTGCACGCCCCGGCGATCTCCCGCAGCCACGTCCGGCCGTCGGCGTCGAAGGTCTCGGTGGCGTACCGGCGTGCCGAGGCCGTGCGCCACAGGGCGGTGACCGCCGCGTCGGACAGCGGCGAATCCAGCAGGCGCCGGACGTCCTGGAGAAGGACGGCGGCCTGGGTACCGGGGGCGATACCGGCGTCCGCGCGGACCAGCCGGACGATGTGTTCCCGGGGCGTGCCCGTCCCGTACCAGCGCCAGTCGTCGTACTCCCCGTGGAACATCGCGGCGAGGAACGGCAGCCCGAAGCGGGACGCGAAGTCCCGCTTGCCCGCGTCGAGCGGCGGGCAGTGCACCGTCAGGCCCTCGAACACGGCGGCGCCGGGGTAGGCCAGCCGGTCGCCGAGGCCCACCAGCCGGTCGTACTGTTCCTTCCCCACCGGCACGGCGTACGCCTTGAGGACGCGCAGCAGCAGCCGAAGGCCGAGGCCGGCGTCGACGTCGTCGACGATCCGGCGGAGCGTGCGGACGATGTCCGGTGGCACGGGGGCGGAGGCGGCCGACGGCAGCTCGGCGCGTACGGCCGCGCGCAGTTCCTCCTCCGTGATCACCGGGCGGCTCTCGTTAAGGACCTTCAGCGTCACCGGGGACCGGACCGGCGTGCAGGCCGGGCACGTCTCGGCCAGCCGGCGCAACCAGGCGCGCGGGGCGATGCCGTGGCCGGAGGGGTCGAAGCCGCCAGCGGTGAGCGCGGCCCAGAGGGCGCCGAGCGCGTCGTCCGGCAGCGGGGAGTCGAGCAGGAGGCGTACGTCGGTGCCGAGGCGGTAGTCCTCGTCCTCCGCGGCGGCCCGCCCCGCGTGCGCCAGTACGGACCGCGGGTCGGCGCCGGAACGCACGGTCCCCGTAAGCCCGCTGAGCCCGAAGTCCTCCTCGAAGTCGTAGTAGTACACCTCGCGGTACGGCTCGCTCACCGAGGCTCCCCTGTCGGTCGTCACTGACGGCCATTCGATCACAGTCCGGCCTTCGTACGACGGTGGGAATTTCCGATTTCGGGCAGGCGGAGGCCAGTTCGGGCCGTTCCCGGGTCGTAGGCTGCGGCCCATGTGCGGAATCGTTGGATATGTAGGGTCGCAGTCGGCGCTCGATGTCGTGATGGCCGGGCTGAAGCGGCTGGAGTACCGGGGTTACGACTCGGCGGGTGTCGCCGTGCTGGCCGACGGCGGGCTTGCCGCGGCGAAGAGGGCCGGGAAACTGGTCAACCTGGAGAAGGAACTGGTCGAACGGCCGCTGCCGACGGGCTCGACGGGCATCGGCCACACCCGCTGGGCCACACACGGCGGGCCGACCGACGCCAATGCCCATCCGCATCTCGACAACGCGGGGCGTGTCGCCGTCGTCCACAACGGCATCATCGAGAACTTCGCGGTCCTGCGGGCCGAACTCGCCGAGCGTGGCCATGAACTGACGTCCGAGACGGACACCGAGGTCGTCGCCCACCTGCTGGCCGAGGAGTTCTCCTCCTGTGGGAACCTCGCGGAGGCCATGCGGCTGGTGTGCCGGCGGCTGGAGGGCGCGTTCACGCTGGTCGCGGTGCACGCCGACGAGCCGGACGTGGTCGTCGGGGCGCGGCGGAACTCGCCGCTGGTGGTGGGCGTTGGAGAGGGTGAGGCGTTCCTGGCCTCGGACGTCGCCGCGTTCATCGCCCACACGCGCTCCGCGATCGAGCTGGGCCAGGACCAGGTGGTGGAGCTGCGCCGCGACGGCGTGACGGTGACGGGCTTCGACGGCCGCCCGGCCGAGGTCCGCAGCTATCACGTGGACTGGGACGCCTCCGCCGCGGAAAAGGGGGGTTATGACTACTTCATGCTCAAGGAGATCGCCGAGCAGCCCAAGGCGGTCGCCGATACGCTGCTGGGCCGTATCGACCCGTCGGGTTCGCTGACGCTGGACGAGGTCCGTATCTCGCCCTCCGAGCTGCGGGAGATCGACAAGGTCGTCATCGTCGCGTGCGGTACGGCCTTCCACGCCGGCCTGATCGCCAAGTACGCCATCGAGCACTGGACGCGTATCCCGTGCGAGGTGGAGCTGGCCAGCGAGTTCCGGTACCGGGACCCGATCCTGGACGGCCGCTCCCTGGTCATCGCCATCTCCCAGTCCGGCGAGACCATGGACACCCTGATGGCGCTGCGGCACGCCCGCGAGCAGGGCTCCAAGGTACTGGCGATCTGCAACACCAACGGCTCGACGATCCCGCGCGAGTCGGACGCGGTGCTGTACACGCACGCCGGGCCGGAGGTCGCCGTCGCCTCCACGAAGGCGTTCCTGACCCAGCTGGTGGCCTGCTACCTGGTGGCGCTGTATCTGGGGCAGGTGCGGGGCACCAAGTGGGGCGACGAGATCCAGGTGGTGATCAAGGACCTGTCCCGGATCTCGGTGGAGGTCGAGCGGGTCCTGGAGACGATGAAGCCGGTGCGCGAGCTGGCCCGGAGCCTGGCGTCGAAGAACACGGTCCTCTTCCTCGGCCGGCACGTGGGCTACCCGGTCGCGCTGGAAGGCGCGCTGAAGCTCAAGGAGCTCGCCTACATGCACGCCGAGGGCTTCGCGGCGGGCGAGCTGAAGCACGGTCCGATCGCGCTGATCGAGGAGGACGTGCCGGTCGTGGTCGTCGTCCCCTCGCCGCGCGGTCGCTCGGTGCTGCACGACAAGATCGTCTCCAACATCCAGGAGATCCGGGCCCGCGGGGCGCGCACGATCGTGATCGCGGAGGAGGGCGACGAGGCGGTGGTCCCGTACGCCGACCACCTGATCCGCATCCCGGCCACCCCCACCCTGCTCCAGCCGCTGGTGGCCACCGTGCCCCTCCAGGTCTTCGCCTGCGAGCTGGCCACCGCCCGCGGCAACGAGGTCGACCAGCCGCGCAACCTGGCGAAGTCGGTCACGGTGGAGTAGCACCGCCCGCAGGGCAGGAGCGGTGCGGGCCGCAGGTCAGGAGAGGTGTCGGCCGCCCCAACCGGTGGCGGCCAGCACCTCTTCGGCGATGTCCGCGACGGTCCTGCCGTCCGTCGGCACCCGCACGACGTGCGCAGGCGCGTCCCGGTCCAGCAGCCGGGCCTTGCGCGCACTGCCGGCCAGCTCCTCCTCCAGTTCCGAGCCGATCTCGCGCCGGACGAGACGCTCCCGGGCGGTGGCGTCGGTGGCCGTGAGCAGTACCCGTACGATCCGCACGCGGTCGCCCATCGCCCGCTCGAACATCCCGGTCGCCGCGGGCAGCACGCTGACGGTGTTCGTGTAGACCAGACGCCGGTAGCCGCGGGCGACGAAGTTCGCCCACACCGCGGTCAGATTGGCCTCGGTGATCCCGCTCCGGAGCGGGTCGTCCTCCGGGGCGGGGTGCACCTGGCCCAGGAAGTCCCCGTCCACCACGGCATGCGCGACGGCCGAGCGGCGCAGCACCGCGGAGACCTCCCAGGCGACGGTCGTCTTGCCGACCCCCGCACGGCCGCCGATGAGCAGTGCCTCGGGGCGGTCCGCGGGCATCGGGTGGCGGCTCAATGGACCGACAGGCCGCCGTCGATGAAGATCGACTGGCCTGTGACGTAGGCGGAGGCAGGGCTTGCGAGGAAGACGGCCGCGCCCTCGAAGTCCTCGGCGAGGCCGTTGCGTCCGGTCATCGTGCGGGCGGCCAGGGCGGCCACCTTCTCCGGGTCGGACGACAGCCGCTGGTTGAGCGGCGTCATCACGAACCCCGGCACCAGCGTGTTGACCGTGACGCCGTACGGCGACCAGGCCTCGGCCTGCGAGCGGGCCAGCGACTCCAGCGCGCCCTTCGACACGCCGTACGCGCCGCTCTGCACGAAGGCGCGGTGGGCCTGCTGGGAGGTGATGTGGATGATGCGGCCGAAGCCGCGCTCCGCCATGCCGGGCCCGAACCGCTGCCCCAGCAGGAACGGCGCCTCCAGGTTCACGGCCATGGTGGTGTTCCACACGTCCTCACCCAGCTCGCCCATCGGCGGCCGCAGGTTGATCCCGGCGGAGTTGACGAGGATGTCCGGCTCACCGAAGACACCGGCCGCCTCCTCGGCCGCCGCGCGCACGCCGTGACGGGTGCTCAGGTCTGCCGCGATCCAGGCGGCCCGGCAACCGTCCGCCGTCAACTCGCCGACGGTTTCCTCCAGTTGCTCCTTGGTGCGGGCGACCACGACCACGCTCGCGCCCGCTCGCGCGAGCGCCCCGGCGATGGCCCGGCCGATGCCGGAACTGCCTCCGGTCACCACGGCGACACGGCCGTGAAGCGAGAAGAGCGCGGAGAGATAGGCCTGCGACGACGTCATGGACGGAGCGTAGAGGGCACGCGTCCGGCGCGGCAGTTGGATTTCGGCAGGTGGGCGGTCCGCCGGGCGCGCGATCGTAGGCTGCCCGGCATGAGCATCATCGGAGTGGGGATCGACGTCGCCGAGATCGACCGGTTCCGTGCGTCGCTGGAGCGGACGCCCGGGTTGGCCGATCGGCTGTTCGTGGAGCGGGAGCTGCTGCTGCCCAGCGGGGAGCGGCGCGGGATCGCCTCGCTCGCGGCCCGGTTCGCCGCCAAGGAGGCCCTGGCGAAGGCGCTGGGGGCGCCGCCCGGGCTGCACTGGACCGACGTCGAGGTGTACGTCGAGGACAGCGGGCAGCCCCGGCTGCGGGTGGCGGGCAGCGTGGCCGCGCGGGCCGCGGAGCTGGGCGTGCGGTCCTGGCATGTGTCGCTCAGCCATGACGCGGGCGTCGCCTCGGCCGTGGTGGTCGCCGAGGGCTGAGCGTCCGGGTGTGGGTGACGGCCGTTCCGGGGCAGACTCGGTGCCATGCGGAGTGCGTACAGCGTGGAGACGGTAAGGGCGGCCGAGCGGGCGCTGATGGCGCGGCTGCCGGAGGGTGCGCTGATGCAGCGGGCCGCCGCGGGACTGGCCGCCGCCTGCGCCGAGTTGCTCGGACGGGTGTACGGCAGTCGGGTGGTGCTGCTCGTCGGCAGTGGCGACAACGGCGGGGACGCGCTGTACGCGGGGGCGCGGCTGGCCCGGCGCGGGGCCGGGGTCACGGCCGTACTCCTGACACCCGAGCGGGCGCACACGGGCGGGTTGGCCGCGCTGCGGCGGGCAGGGGGCACGGTCGCCCCGGCCGGTTCCGCCGACGGGCTGATCGAGCGGGCCGACCTCGTCGTGGACGGGATCGTCGGGATCGGCGGCAAGGGCGGGCTGCGGCCCGAGGCCGAGGCTCTGGCCGGGATCGCCGCGCGGTCCCGGGCCGCCGTGGTGGCCGTGGACCTGCCGAGTGGGATCGAGGCGGACACCGGGGAGGTGCGGGGCGCCGCGATCCGGGCCGATCTGACGGTGACCTTCGGGACGTACAAGCCAGGGCTGCTGATCGATCCGGGGCGGGAGTACGCCGGAGTGGTGCGGTTGGTCGGCATCGGTCTCGAACTGCCCGCCGAGCCCGAGCTGCAGGCCCTGCAACACGCCGAAGTGGCACGGCTGTTGCCGGTGCCGGCCGCGGAGAGCGACAAGTACCGGCGGGGCGTCGTCGGCATCGCCGCCGGTTCCGCGCGCTATCCGGGCGCCGCCGTGCTCGCCGTCTCCGGCGCACTGCGGGGCGGAGCGGGGGCCGTACGGTACGTCGGGCCGGCCGGGGAGGCGGTCATCGCCCGATACCCGGAGACGCTGGTGTCCGACCGGGGGCCGGCGAAGGCGGGGCGGGTACAGGCCTGGGTGGTCGGGCCGGGGGCCGGGGAAGACGCGGTGACCGTGGCCGAGGTGCTCGGGGCGGACGTGCCGGTGCTGATCGACGCGGACGGGCTGCGGCTGGCCGAGCGGGACGCGGTGCGCGGGCGTACGGCGCCGACGCTCATGACACCCCATGCCGGGGAGGCGGCCGCGCTGCTGGGCGTGCGCCGGGAGGAGGTCGAGGGAGCCCGGCTGGCCGCGGTGCGGGAGCTGGCGGCGGTGTACCGGGCGACGGTGCTGCTGAAGGGGTCCACGACCCTGGTCGCCGAGGCCGGGGGCGGGGCCGTACGGATGAATGCCACGGGGACGTCCTGGCTGGCCACGGCCGGGAGCGGTGACGTGCTGTCGGGACTCGCCGGGTCGCTGCTGGCATCGGGGCTCTCGGCCCTGGACGCGGGCAGCGCGGCGGCGTATCTGCACGGCCTGGCCGGGCGGTTCGCATCGGACGGGGCACCGGCGGGGGCGCATGACGTGGCCGACCGGATTCCGCAGGCGTGGAGGGACGTGCACGCGCTGTAGAGGGGGCGCCCCAGCGCCCACCCGTGCCGCCCAGCGGCACGACTGCCCCGCCGCTGCGGCGGGGCAGCGCCCCGAAGGGCGCGGGGAACTGCGCGACCAGCCCCCGCGCACCCGTACCCGGACGACAGCCGTCCCCGCCCCGCACGGAACCCGCCCCACCACGTACCCGCACTTGGACGACAGCCGTCCTCGCGCTGCACGGAACCCGCCCCACCACGTACCCGCACTTGGACGACAGCCGTCCCCGCCCCGCACGGAACCCGCCCCACCACGTACTCGCACTTGGACGACAGCCGTCCCCGCCCCGCACGGAACCCGCCCCACCACGTACCCGCACCTGGGCGACAGCCGTCACCCCACGGAACCCGGCTCCCACGCACCGGCACCCGCACCCGGCCGACGACCGACGCATCCAGGTCCGTCCCCCGGGTGACCCTCCCGCGCGGCACCCCGGATCCGGCGGAGCCCCGCGCTTGGCTGATCGAATGATCAGCAGACGAATCGCGTCCAGGGGTGTCGCGGTGCTGCTCGCCACCGCGACGGCCCTGACTGCGGCCGGCACCGCCGTGGCATACCCAGAGGCCGGCGCCCGCACGGCCAGCGCACCCACGGTCAGCCCCGCGGTCGGCGCCCCCGTGCCCCCCGCCCCGGCCCCCGCCCCCGAACTCGTCCCCGGTCTCGCGCCCGGGCCCGGGCAGCCGTGGCAGATCGACACGCCCGACCAGGCGCTGCCGCCGAAGGTGTACACGCCCAGCGCCCAAGAGGACGCCGTGGAACCCGAGGCCGCGGCGCCGGGGGCGTACGACCTCATCGAGTACGTGCCGCTGTCCGACGCCGTCGTCAAGGTGGCGTGCAGCAAGCAGGTGGGGCCCTATCAGCGGCAGGTCGAGCGGTGGCTGCAGCTGAAGGTCGACGGGAAGCAGTCCGCCGCCGACTGCAAGGCCATCCGGGCGTTCCAGGTCAAGTACAAGATCAAGCCCGCCATCGGGTTCGCCGGCCCCGTCACCTGGTCGACCATGATGCTCGTCGCGGCGAGGAAGAACCCGAACGCCGCCAAGAAGTGCCCCGTCCGGTCGTACAAGGTCGCCTGCGTCGATCTCGACCGTCAGCTCACCTGGGTGCAGAAGGGCTCCAAGGTGGTGTTCGGGCCGGTGCCCATGCGGAGCGGGCGCACGGGGCACGTCACCCGCAAGGGCTGGCACGCCGTCTACTGGCGGCACAAGAACCACTGGTCGACCCTCTACGACCAGCCCATGCCGTACGCCCAGTTCTTCGACGGCGGCGAGGCGTTCCACGCCGTCTACGGCAGCATCTACACCACCGTCGGCTCCTACGGCTGCGTGAATCTGAAGCTCGGCGACGCCCGCACCCTGTGGGACGTGCTGAAGAACGGCGACCACGTCTACGTGTGGGGGCGGCGGCCGGGTACCTGAGACCCGGGGACCCGAGACTGCGACCGGGGCTCGAACGGCCCTCTGAGACACTGGGGGCGCGATGAGTGAGACTGCGACTGTGCCGACCGCCCCCCTGCGCGCCCGCGCCGAGATCGACCTGGGCGCCCTGCGGGCCAACGTGCGTGCCCTGCGCGCCCGGACGCCGAACGCGGCCATGATGGCCGTAGTGAAGTCCGACGGCTACGGCCACGGGGCGCTGCCGTGCGCCCGCGAGGCCCTCGCGGCGGGCGCCACCTGGCTCGGCACGGCCACGCCCGAGGAGGCCCTCGCGCTGCGCGCGGCCGGGCTGGAGGGCCGCATCCTGTGCTGGCTGTGGGTGCCGGGCGGCCCCTGGCGGCAGGCGATCGAGGCCGGCATCGACGTCTCGGTGAGCGGCATGTGGGCCCTGCGGGAGGCCGTCGCGGCCGCGAAGGAGGCCGGACGGCACGCGCGCGTGCAGCTCAAGGCCGACACCGGACTCGGCCGCAACGGCTGCCAGCCGGGGGAGGACTGGGCCGAGCTGGTCCGTGCGGCTCTGCGCGCCGAGGCCGACGGACTGGTCCGCGTCACCGGGCTGTGGTCCCACTTCGCCTGCGCCGACGAACCCGGCCATCCCTCCATCACCGCCCAGCTCGCCCGCTTCCGGGAGATGCTGGCGTACGCCGAGGAGCAGGGCGTGCGCCCCGAGGTGCGGCACATCGCCAACTCGCCCGCCACGCTCACCCTGCCCGAGACCCAGTTCGACCTGGTCCGCCCCGGCATCGCCATGTACGGCATCTCGCCCAGCCCGGAACTGGGCACCCCGGCCGACTTCGGGCTGCGCCCGGTGATGACGCTCAGCGCCTCGCTGGCGCTGGTCAAGCACGTGCCGGGCGGGCACGGGGTCAGCTACGGCCACCATTACGTCACCCCCGGCGAGACCACCCTCGGCCTCATCCCCATGGGCTACGGCGACGGCATCCCCCGGCACGCCTCCGGCACCGGTCCGGTGCTGGTCGACGGCAAGTGGCGCACGGTCGCCGGCCGGGTGGCCATGGACCAGTTCGTGGTGGACCTCGGCGGCGACGAGCCCGAGGTGGGCACCGAGGCCCTGCTGTTCGGGCCCGGCGACCGCGGTGAGCCCACCGCCGAGGACTGGGCGCAGGCCTGCGGCACGATCGCGTACGAAATCGTCACGCGGATCGGAACCCGGGTTCCGCGCGTCTATGTAAACGCGTCCATCTGAATGCGCCCAGGCAACGCGTCCATGTGACCGCGTTCATGTGAATGGGAAAGGGCTCCGGTAACCGGTTCGACAGACGCGACCCAGGTCACGTGTAACACCGGTCATACCTGTTCCAGGGGCAGCACAGGCACCATCGGTCGCACCCACGAAGCGAACTGCAGTACGGCGAAGAGGAGCGGTACGTGAGCGAGAGCAGTGCGGAGGCCATGGCGGACGTCGTCGCCTCGGCGGCCGCCGCCTCCGCCGCGGGGGCGGCCGGGAACTGGCGCAGGGCGACCGGCATCGCCGGTGCCGCGATAGGCGTGCTCGCCGCGGGCGCGGCGGCCGGCGTCGCCGTCGAGCGGATGACGGTGGGCCGCGGGATGCGCAGGAAGGCCCGGCTGGCGCTGGACTCCGCGGGCCCCTACGGCACCCTGCGCGGCACCCCCGGCAAGGCGACCGCCGACGACGGCACCGAGCTGTACTACGAGGTCGACGAGGTCGAGCCCGACCCGGGTCCGAACGTCTCGCCACGCCGGCGCCGGCTCTTCGGCCGTAAGGCCCCCGCCCCCGTCACCGTCGTCTTCTGCCACGGCTACTGCCTCAGCCAGGACTCCTGGCACTTCCAGCGCGCGGCCCTGCGCGGCGTCGTACGGACCGTGCACTGGGACCAGCGCAGCCACGGCCGCTCCGGGCGGGGCATGGCCCAGGTCCGGGACCGGGTGCCGCTCACCATCGACCAGCTCGGCCGCGATCTGAAGGCCGTCCTGGACGCCGCCGTGCCGGAGGGCCCTATCGTGCTGGTCGGCCATTCGATGGGCGGGATGACGATCATGGCGCTCGCCGCCCACTTCCCCGGGCTGATCCGGGACCGGGTCGTCGCCACCGCCTTCGTCGGCACCTCGTCCGGGCGGCTCGGCGAGGTCAACTTCGGGCTGCCGGTGGCCGGCGTCAACGCGGTGCGCCGGATCCTGCCCGGGGTGCTGAAGGCGCTCGGGCAGCAGGCGGAGCTGGTGGAGAAGGGGCGCCGGGCCACCGCCGAGCTGTTCGCCGGGATCATCAAGCGGTACTCGTTCGCGGGGCGGGACCTCGACCCGGCCGTCGAGCGGTTCGCGGAGCGGATGATCGAGTCCACGCCGATCGACGTGGTCGCCGAGTTCTACCCGGCCTTCACCGACCACGACAAGACCGAGGCGCTCGCCTGCTTCCGGGACATGCCGGTGCTGGTCCTGGCCGGCGTCCAGGACCTGGTCACGCCGAGCGGGCACAGCGAGGCCATAGCCGACCTGCTGCCCGAGGCAGAGCTGGTCCTCGTCCCGGACGCCGGGCACCTGGTGATGCTGGAACACCCGGAAGTGGTCACCGACCGCCTCGCCGACCTGCTCACCCGCGCGGGTGCGGTGCCCGCAGGGGCTACGGTTATGGGCTATGGAAGCACCAGCAGCAGCGCAGGACCCCACTGAGACCCGGCTGACGATCACCTCGCCCGAGCAGATGCGGGAGCTGGGCCGCAGGCTGGCCAAGCTGCTGCGCGCGGGCGACCTGGTGATGCTCAGCGGTGAGCTCGGCGCGGGCAAGACCACGCTGACCCGCGGGCTCGGCGAGGGGCTCGGCGTGCGCGGCGCGGTCACCTCACCGACCTTCGTGATCGCCCGGGTGCACCCCTCCCTGGGCGACGGCCCGCCCCTCGTCCACGTGGACGCCTACCGGCTCGGCGGCGGACTGGACGAGATGGAGGACCTGGACCTCGACGTCAACCTGCCCGACTCGGTGATCGTCGTGGAATGGGGCGAGGGCAAGGTCGAGGAGCTGACCGAGGACCGGCTCCAGGTCGTCATCCACCGCGCCGTCGGCGACACCACGGACGAGGTACGGCACGTCACCCTCACGGGGCTGGGGGAGCGCTGGGCAGACGCGGGCCTGGAGGCACTCACGGCCTGAGCTCCCATCAGGATTCCGACAAGCCGTCGGCAACATGTTGCGCAGGACGTCCCGGGCATGGTCACATGGTATCGAGCCCGTAGTTAGGCGTACCTAACTACGCCGCCCCCGCACCAAGGAGGCGTCCATGACCGAGCCCGGTCCCACCGTCGTATCCATGCGCGACCTCCTGGCGTCATGCGAGGCGGCGAAGGCGGTTTCCCGTCCACCCCGGGCCCCTGAGGATCGCCCCGAAGGGGTGCGGGGCCCGGTCGGCCATGCGGCTACCGCCGCGGGGGCGCGACCGGCCACAGCGAACCCGCGGCCGCCCGACGACACGTCGCGGCACTCACAGGCGGCGGCCTAGTGCATCACGCGAGCGGCGGCCTAGCGAATCACGACGATCTTCACCCCGATCGTCGCGAAAACCCACATCGCACTCCCATCGGCCCGCGTCTCCCGAATCCCGCCCGTCCGCATGCCCGGATCGGCGGCAGCCGCCCGTGGGGCCACCGCCGCGCTGAACCCGATCGCCAGCCCGTTCACGCTGGTGAACCGGACCACATGCTCGATGGGAACACCATCCGTTCCGGTGGTCGCACTCGACCGGGACGTGACCCAGTAGGCGCCCGGCGGAGGGTCGACCGTGCCGGGGCTGACCTTGAAGCTGCGCTCCACCCGGTTCCCGCCGGTGACCAGCCAGACCCGGTCGTCGTGCACCGAGTACACGACCCGTTCACCCGTACCGGACCCGCCCGGCGCCGCGGCCGGGCCGTGTCGGGGGGCCTTGCCGGCGCTCACCGAGGAGGAGGCGATGGGTCCGGGTCTGCCGCTCAGGCTCGCCGGCGCGTTGGCCTGGGCCTGGTGGGCGAGGAATCCGACGGCGCCGATGGCCGCTGCGGTGAGGCCGGCCACGATCGCCGAGCTGGTCCCTGCCACGTGCGCTCACCTTTGCCTCGTGCGATATGTCGTACTTCGTACAGACCGTAGCAGTCGGTGACCGTCCGCCCCGGACGGCCATGTACGCGGCGCGGGCGCCGTAGGCTGTTCGCGTGCTCTTGCTCGCTCTGGATACCGCAACACCCGCCGTCACCGTCGCGCTGCACGACGGCACGGACGTCATCGCCTCGTCGAGTCAGGTGGACGCGCGCCGGCACGGAGAGCTGCTGCTGCCGGCCGTGGACCGTGTGCTCGCCGAGGCCGGACTCAGGCTGGACGCCGTCACCGGCATCGTCGTCGGCATCGGCCCCGGCCCCTACACCGGCCTGCGCGTCGGTCTCATGACCGCCGACACCTTCGGTCTGGCGCTCGGCGTCCCCGTCCACGGCCTGTGCACGCTGGACGGTCTCGCCTTCGCCGCCGACATGGAGAAGGGCCCCTTCGTCGTGGCGACCGACGCCCGGCGCAAGGAGGTCTACTGGGCGAAGTACGCCGACTCGCGGACCCGGCTGACCGAACCGGCCGTGGACCGCCCCGGCGACATCGCCGAGCAGGTCGCCGGGCTCCCGTCGGTCGGCGCGGGCGCACTGCTCTACCCGGGCACGTTCCCGAGCGCCCACGAGCCCGAGCACGTCTCGGCCGCCGCCCTCGCCTCGCTCGCCGTGGAGAAGCTGGCCGCCGGCGAGGAGCTGCCGGCACCCCGGCCGCTGTATCTGCGCCGCCCGGACGCCCAGGTTCCCAAGAACTACAAGGTGGTCACCCCGAAGTGACCGTACGACTGCGCGAGATGCGCTGGTGGGACATCGACCCGGTCCTGGAGCTGGAGAAGGACCTGTTCCCCGAGGACGCCTGGTCCCGGGGCATGTTCTGGTCCGAGCTGGCCCACTCCCGGGGCGCCGAGGCGAACCGGCGCTATCTCGTGGCCGAGACCGGCGGCCGTATCGTCGGCTACGCCGGACTGGTCGCCGCCGGTGAGCAGGGCGACATCCAGACCATCGCCGTGGCCCGCGAGCAGCAGGGCACCGGCCTCGGCGCCCTGCTGCTGACCGAGTTGCTGCGTGCGGCGACCGCGTTCGAGTGTCACGAGGTGATGCTGGAATGCCGGGTCGACAACGTCCGTGCGCAGAAGCTCTACGAGCGCTTCGGCTTCGAGCCGATCGGCTTCCGGCGTGGTTACTACCAGCCGGGCAACGTGGACGCCCTGGTGATGCGCCTGAGCGACCCTTCCTCATCAGTACAGGAAACCGAGAGCAATGACTGACTCACGCGACGAGCCTCTCGTACTCGGCATCGAGACCTCCTGCGACGAGACCGGCGTCGGCATCGTCCGCGGCAGCACCCTGCTGGCGGACGCCGTCGCCTCCAGCGTGGACGAGCACGCCCGCTTCGGCGGTGTCGTCCCCGAGGTGGCGTCCCGCGCGCACCTGGAGGCGATGGTCCCGACGATCGACCGGGCACTGAAGGAAGCGGGGGTGAGTGCCAGGGACCTGGACGGCATCGCCGTGACCGCGGGGCCAGGTCTGGCGGGCGCCCTGCTCGTCGGCGTCTCGGCGGCCAAGGCGTACGCCTACGCCCTCGGCAAGCCCCTGTACGGCGTCAACCACCTGGCCTCGCACATCTGCGTCGACCAGCTGGAGCACGGCCCGCTGCCCGAGCCGACCATGGCCCTGCTGGTCTCCGGCGGCCACTCCTCGCTGCTGCTGTCCGAGGACATCACCTCCGACGTCCGCCCCATGGGCTCGACCATCGACGACGCGGCCGGCGAGGCCTTCGACAAGATCGCCCGGGTGCTGAACCTGGGCTTCCCCGGCGGCCCGGTCATCGACCGGTACGCGCGCGAGGGCGACCCGGAGGCGATCGCCTTCCCGCGCGGCCTGACCGGCCCCCGTGACCCGGCGTACGACTTCTCCTTCTCCGGCCTGAAGACGGCCGTGGCCCGCTGGATCGAGGCCAGGCGCGCGGCCGGCGAGGAGGTCCCGGTCCGCGATGTGGCCGCCTCCTTCCAGGAGGCCGTCGTCGACGTCCTGACCCGCAAGGCCGTCCGCGCCTGCAAGGACGAGGGCGTCGACCACCTGATGATCGGCGGCGGTGTGGCCGCCAACTCCCGGCTGCGCGCGCTCGCCCAGGAGCGCTGCGAGAAGGCCGGCATCCGCCTCCGCGTGCCGCGCCCCAAGCTGTGCACGGACAACGGCGCGATGGTGGCCGCGCTCGGCGCCGAGATGGTCGCCCGGAACCGGGCCGCCTCCAGCCTGGACCTGTCGGCCGACTCCTCGCTGCCGGTCACGGAGTCGCACGTCCCGGGCAACCACGACCAGGTGCACGAGGTCGGCAAGGAGAACCTGTACTCGTGACCGTCGCGCTGATGTGGGAGGCCCGGGCCGCCATGGGCCGGGGCGAGGAACTGCTGGCCTGGGTACGGGATCAGCCGCTGGTCCCCGAGCCGTTGCGCCGGGAGACCTTCCGCGCGCCCGAGGACCGGGTGCTGGTCATCACCTGGTGGGACGCGCCGTACGACGCCGGGATCCCCGAACTGCCGGAGCCTGCATCCGAGTTGGTGACCCGGCCGGTGCACCGGTGGCGGTTCGAGTCGGTGGCCGAAGTCTGAGTTGGCGGGATCCCCCCGACCTGCGCTATGATCATCACACAGCGAACGGCCGGGAGAACGGCTCGGACGCAGTGCGTTGGTGGTCCAAGGAAAGACGCCCCGCTTCCTGCGGGGAGATGCAGGTGCAAGGCCTGCCCGGCGCTCCACAGGAAGCCCGCCCCCGGATCTCCGGGGGCGGGCTTTCGCGTTACCGGCGTCCGGCCTCCTCCCGCTGGGTCTCCTCCGCCCCGCCGCCCGCGAACTCCGGGGCCGCGACCCGCCGTTCCTTCAGGTGCGCGTACGCCATCAGGCCGAACAGCACCGCGAGCAGTACGGCCGAGGAACCGGCCGTACCCAGGTCCAGGCCGCCCTTGGCCACCGGCTTGGTCAGGAGGTCGCCGGCCGTGGCGCCGAGCGGACGGGTCAGCACGAAGGCGATCCAGAAGAGCAGGACGTTCGGCACCGCCGGGACCTTCATCAGGGCGAGCAGGACGAGCAGGGTGCCGGTCACCAGGGCCGCGCCGCCCAGATAGCCCAGGCCCGAGCTGTCGGACAGGAAGTCGCCCATCGAGGTGCCGAGGGTGTTGGAGACCAGGATCGCCGACCAGAACAGGGCCTCACCCCGGAAGGTGACGATCTCGGTGATCTGGAAGGTCATCCCGCTCAGCTTCCAGCCGAGGAAGATCAGCAGCAGGATCGAGATCAGGATCGCGGCGCCCTCCGGGTAGCCGAGGCCCAGTCCCTGCGGGCCCCAGCCCAGCCTGGTCGCGCCGTTCGAGAGGTACTTGGCGCTGGCGTCCCGGTTCATGAAGTCGGACATGGTGGTGCCGGCCATGGAGGTCGACAGGATCACCGTCCAGTAGAAGAACGGGTTGTAGCGCGCGGAGCGCAGCTGGATCACCAGCGTCACCACGAAGACCAGGAACAGGGCGACGGTGGTGAGGAAGTAGCCGAGCTTGAGGGTCTGGGCGAACAGGTCGCCCGCGGTCTCGCCCAGGGTCGTCGCCGCGATCTTCATGATCCAGAACGCGAGGGTGACCTCGGGCAGCTTCTTCATGACGGATTTCGTCGTGGGAGTCGTCAAGGGTGCTCCTGTGGGGGTCGACTGGCCGCCGACCCTCCCAGGGGCAACCTGAACGCATCCTGAACGCGCGCCGCACAGGGCTTGCTTTTTGCCAGGGTTCGCGCT
Organism: Streptomyces sp. NPDC052107; assembly: GCF_040680215.1. Classification (NCBI taxonomy): domain Bacteria; kingdom Bacillati; phylum Actinomycetota; class Actinomycetes; order Kitasatosporales; family Streptomycetaceae; genus Streptomyces; species Streptomyces sp. NPDC052107. Next base: position 188,531 of record NZ_JBFAWG010000013.1, on the reverse strand, counting down.
GGGGGCTCAATCCGCCTGTTCGACGACCCCGCAGCGCATCCGCCGCTCCCCGCCCACCACCCGCACCGGCCCGGTCAGCCGGATCCGGGCCGCGTGCCGTACGTCCGTGCTCGACGCGGCCAGCCGCAGCTCCAGCGCGCCCGGCTCCACCACCCGTGCCCCCGTGCGGTCCGTGAACGAGGACAGGTCGGCGTGGAAGCGGAAGGTCAGCCGGCGGGACACGCCCGGCGGAAGCTCCACCCGCTGATACCCGATCAGCCGTACGTCGGGCCGGGTCACGCTCGCCACGGGGTCGTGCAGATACAGCTGGACCACCTCGGCGCCGGCCCGGTCGCCGGTGTTGCGGACGGTGACGGAGAGCTCGTATGCGCCGTCCGTCGGGATCTCGGCCTCGGGGGCGTGGGCGTCCTCCCAGGCGAACGTCGTGTACGAGTGGCCGTGGCCGAACGGGTACAGCGGGGTCGGGTCCAGGCTGCTGACCTCGCCGGCCAGGCCCAGCGGGGGCTGGAGATAGGTCCAGGGCTGGCCGCCGGGCAGGCGCGGCACGCTCACCGGGAGACGCCCGGAGGGGTTCACCCGGCCGGACAGCACCCCGGCCACCGCGGGACCCCCCTCCTCGCCCGGGAAGAAGGCCTGCACGACCGCGCCGAGCCGGCCGTGCCAGCGGCCCAGGGCGTACGGCCGCCCGGTCAGCAGGACCAGCACCACCGGGACGCCCGTCGCCACCAGCCGGTCCAACAACTCGGCCTGGACACCGGGCAGTTGGAGGTCGGTCACATCACAGCCCTCGCCGGAGGTGCCCAGGCCGAACAGGCCGGCCCGGTCGCCGAGCACCGCCACGCACACGTCCGCCTCCGCCGCCCGGGCCACCGCCTCCTCGAAGCCGGCCGTGTCCGGGTCGGAGACCTCGCAGCCTTCGGCGAAGGTGACCTTGGCGTCGGGCAGTTCGGCGCGCAGGGCGTCCAGGACCGGGGGGATCTCGATGCCCAGCGGGACGTCGGGGTGGCGGGTGAGGACGTGGGAGGGGAAGGAGTAGCAGCCGAGCATGGCGAGCGCGTCCGCCGCGCGCGGGCCGACCACGGCGATCCGGGTGTCGGGGGCCAGCGGCAGCAGTCCGTCGGGGTTGTCCAGCAGGACCACCGACTCCTCGGCCAGCCGCCGGGCCACGGCCCGGTTCTCCGCCGAGTCCAGGTCCACCGGGCCCTCCGGCTCCGGCCGCCAGTCCGCGTCCAGCAGGCCCAGCTCGCACTTCTGCAGCAGCACGCGCCGGGCCGCCCGGTCCACCAGCGACTCCGGGACACGGCCCTCGCGTACGGCGGTGACGAGCGGGGTGCCGTAGCACTTCAGGGTCGGCAGCTCGACGTCGATGCCCGCGGCCAGCGCCCGGTGCGCTGCCTCCGCCTCGTCCGCCGCGACCCGGTGCAGGGTCTGCAGGAACCCGATGCCGAAGTAGTCGGCGACCACTGTGCCGGTGAATCCCCACTCCTTGCGCAGCAGCTCGGTCAGCAGGCGCGGGTCGGCGGAGGCGGGTACGCCGTCGGTCTCGGTGTAGGCCGCCATCACCGAGCGGGCCCCGCCCTCGCGCAGCGCCATCTCGAAGGGAGGAAGGGTGATGTCCGCGAACTCCCGTACGCCCGCCCGGACCGGCGCCAGATTGCGGGCGCCGGCCGAGGACGCGTACCCGGCGAAGTGCTTGAGCGTGGCGACGACCCCGGCCGACTCCAGACCGCGTACATAGGCCGTGCCGAGGGTGCCGACCAGGTACGGGTCCTCGCCGATCGTCTCCTCGACCCGTCCCCAGCGCGGGTCGCGGACCACGTCCAGGACGGGGGCGAGGCCCTGGTGGACGCCGCACGCGCGCAGGTCGTGGCCGATGCGCCGGCCCATCTCCTCCACCAGCGCGGGGTCGAAGGCCGCGCCCCAGGCGAGCGGCACCGGGTACGCCGTCGCGCGCCAGGCGGTGAAGCCGGCCAGGCACTCCTCGTGGGCGACGGCCGGGATGCCGAAGCGGCCGGCGGCGGCGATCCGGCGCTGGGCGCGGGCCAGGGCCCGGGCACCGAGCACCGGGTCCACGGGGGCGGTGCCGAAGGAGCGGGTCAGCTGGCCGAGACCGTGGGCGATCAGCTCGTCCCAGTCGAAGTCGGCGGTCATCTCGCGCTGCAGGGGGGCGACCCCGTCGCCGTCCGTGGCGGCGCCCACCCACACGCCGTACAGCTGGGCGGCCTTCTCCTCCAGGGTCATCCGGGAGAGCAGGTCGCTCACGCGGGCGTCGGCGGGCAGGGCGGGGTCGCGCCAAGGAGCGGTGGTCATGGAACTCCCGTCACTCTGACTGTCGCTCACGTATGTTCCCGAATGTTTCGAAGAATATGCCGAATGTTCCGGGAACCTATGCCGCGAGCAGGCCTTCGTCAAGGGGGTCGACGGGGATACGATCGCGGGCATGAATCCTTCGAAGCCCGCAGAAACGCAGACGGCGACCCTCGCCGAGATCGCCCGTGAGGCCGGGGTGTCGGCTCCGACTGTTTCGAAGGTGCTCAACGGTCGCGCCGATGTCGCCCCCGCGACCCGCACCCGGGTCGAGGAACTGCTGCGCGCCTACGGCTACCGGCGCCGCCGCGCCGAGGCGTCCCGCTCCCCGCTGATCGACCTGGTCTTCCACGAGCTGGAGAGCGCCTGGGCGCTGGAGGTCATCCGGGGCGTGGAGAACGTGGCCCGGGACGCCGGGCTGAGCGTGGTGCTGTCCGAGTCGGCCGGCCGGCTCACTCCGGGCCGGACCTGGGCCGACCAGGTGGCCGCGCGTCGCCCGCACGGTGTGGTGCTGGTGCTGTCGGAGCTGGACGAGTCCCAGCGGGCGCTGCTGACCAGCCGTTCCATCCCGTTCGTGGTGATGGACCCGGCCGGCGACCCGGGCCCGGACGTGCCGTCCATCGGCGCCACCAACTGGCAGGGCGGGCTCGCCGCCACCCGCCAACTGGTCGAGCTCGGCCACACCCGGATCGGCGCGATCAGCGGCCCGTCGAGGATGATGTGCAGCCGGGCCCGGGTCGACGGCTACCGTGCCGCCCTGGAGACGGCCGGCCTGCCCGTCGACCCCTCGCTGATCGTGGCCGGCGACTTCCACCACGACGCGGGCTACCGTCTGGGCCTGGAGCTGCTGCGCCGCCCCGACCGGCCGACGGCCGTGTTCGCGGGCAACGACCTGCAGGCGCTCGGTCTGTACGAGGCGGCCCGTGAGCTGGGCCTGCGCATCCCGGAGGACCTCAGCGTGGTCGGCTTCGACGATCTGCCGGTGGCCCGCTGGGTCGGCCCGCCGCTGACGACCGTACGGCAGCCGCTGACCGAGATGGCCGAGGCGGCGGCCCGCCTGGTGCTGGAGCTGGGGCGCGCGCCGGAGGAGCGGGTGGCGACCCGGGTGGAGCTGGCGACCAGCCTGGTCGTGCGCAGCAGCACGGCGGCGCCCGCGGCCGTGTGACGCCGTTGGCCGGAAGCTGACGTAATGTCGGGTGAAGTGGGCGCCACACTCCTCCGAAGTCAATCGGTTCTTCGACCGAAACTTTCGGAGACATCCGCGATGAGAACTCTGAGACTCGGCTTATCCCTCGCATCCCGCTGACCGGCGTCGCGCTGCCGTTCACCGCGCCCGCCGCGGCCGCCACCGGCACCCCCTTGCGCGACCTCGCCGCCACCGAGGGCAAGGTCATCGGCACCGCCGTCACCGCCTCCAGGCTCACCGGCACCTACGGCGACGGCACCGGCGCCCAGTTCGGCTCGCTGACCCCCGGCGGGAGTGAGTCCTGCTGCCAGGACCCGTGCCCAGCCGCGTGCCCCGAACGGTGTTGGGCACACCGGTCCCCCGCTTTCGCTCCGTATCCGGCGCCGACGGATCGTGTCCGTGGTCCGGGGATACGGGGGCGGGCTCCCTCACGCCCCGGGATGTCCGGTCGGGCCTTGGACGGTCCGATGCCCGTACCCATCGCTCTGGTGGGTGCGGGGCGGTGCCGTCCGTCGCCGGATCGGGTGCCCCAGGGCGCGCCTTCGATCGCCACGGCGGCCGCGTCGTGGCGAGTGGTCTTCCTGGTTCTCATGGTGAGACGCGTACAGCTGCCCACCGACAGCGCGAAACTCGCCCAGCAGAAGGCCGACTTCACATCGGTGGTGGCAGCTGGGCGGCCGTGAGCCGCTGTGTGAACGTCACCGTGTGGGGTTTCACCGACGCCGACTCCTGGGTGCCGAACACCTTCCCCGGCTACGGGGCGGCGACCCCGTACGACGAGAACTACCAGCCGAAACCGGCTACTACGGCGTCGCGGAGGCGCTCGGCGGCAGCGGCGGCGGCACCACTCCGCCGCCGGCTCACGGCGCCGGGCCGGCAGATCACCCTGGCCTGGAACGCCACCTGCACCCAGTCGGGCGCGGCGGTGTCCTCTACCAACGCCTCCTACAACGGGACGGTATCGGACGGGGGTTCGGTGACGTCCGGCTTCAACGCGTCCTGGAGCGGCAGTAATCCGGTACCCATGGTGAGCCTGGGATGAGAATTTCCGAAGAAAACCGATTCTCACGGCTTCCGCTAACAGTCCCCTAATAATTCGGACTTACGTTCCTGCCGTGACCGGACATGACGAGAACGGCGACGAGGGTAGACGTCGAGGCCGGAGGCCGGGTGCGCTGAAGGCCACCGGTCTCCTCCTCGCGGGCGTCCTGGTGCTGAGCGCGGCCACCACGGCCTGGGCGTACTGGCACCTCAACCACAACATCAGAAGCGTCGACATCAACAGCGCGCTCGGCGACGACCGGCCCGCCCGGGCGGTGGTCGCCCCCTCCGCGAGCGCCTCGGCCGCCGCCGACCCGCTGCCGAGCGGCTCCCTGAACATCCTGGTCCTCGGCTCGGACTCGCGCAGCGGCAAGGCCAACGAGGAGCTCGGCGGCGGCGACAGCTCCGGCGCCCGCTCGGACACGGCGATGGTCGTGCACATCGACGCGGGCCGCACGAAGGCCACCGTGGTCAGCATCCCGCGCGACACCCTCGTCACCCGCCCGTCCTGCCCGCTCGCCTCCGGCGGCTCGACGGCGATGGCCTACGGCGCGATGTTCAACACCGCCTACGCGGTGGGCGGGCCGGTGTGCGCGGTGAAGACCGTCGAGTCGATCACGAACGTCCGCATGGACCACTACATCGAGATCGACTTCTCCGGCTTCGCCAAGCTGGTCGACGCTCTCGGCGGGGTCGACGTGACCACCACGCAGGACATCGACGACGACCAGAGCCATCTGCACCTGACGGCCGGCCCCCACCACCTCGACGGCAAGCAGGCCCTCGCGCTCGCCCGCACCCGGCACGGCATAGGCGACGGCAGCGACCTCGGCCGCATAGGGCTGCAACAGATGCTGGTCAAGGCCCTGTTGGAGCAGATGGCCGCCACGGACCTGCTCACCGACCCGGCCAGGCTGTACCGGGTCGCCGACGCGGTCACCGCGAGCCTCACCACGGACACCGGCCTGGACTCTCTGGGCGAGCTGATGCGGCTCGGCCAGAGCCTGAAGGGCCTGACCGCCGACCGCGTGAAGACGGTGATGATGCCGGTCGTCACCGCCCCCTCCGACCACAACCGGGTGATCGCGAAGGAGCCGGCGGCGAGCGACCTGTGGGCGTCCCTGCGCTGACCCGTACAACCCTGCCCGCGGCCCACGGGTCTGGTGCGGTGAATCAAGTCGCCGTACACCAGGGGGTATTCCGGTGTTCTCGTTGCGTTGGCACGCCCGTTGGGCGCTGCCGCTGACCCTGGGGCTGGCGGCCCTGGGGCTCGCCGTCCCGACCGCGTCCGCGACGGACAGCGCCGCTCCCGTCCGCGACGACTTCAACGGCGACGGATACGCCGACCTCGCCGTGGGCGCCCCGAACGCCACGGTCGGCGGACAGGCCGGGGCGGGCTATGTCACCGTGATGTACGGCGGCCCGCACGGCCTGTCCACGACGCACCGCACCCTCATCAGCCGGGCGACCACCGGCATCCCGGGCAGCCCGGCCAAGGGGCAGGCCTTCGGCCTCCAGCTGTCCAAGGGTGATCTCGACGGCGACGGGTACGCGGACCTGGTCGTCGGCTCCCCGGCCTCCGACGCCGTCGTGGTCTGGGGCGGGCCGCACGGCCTGTCCGGCGGCACGTCCGTGCCCGCCGGCAACACCCAGACCGGCGACTTCGATGGCGACGGGCACCTGGACCTGGCCCTGTTCCGGTCGGGCGCCGACGCCGGCGACGACCCGGGCGGCACCACGGCGGCCCTGTGGACGGGCCCGCTGAAGCGCACCGGCACCCCGGCCGCCAAGGCAGCCTTCGACCCCGATCATCTCCAGTACGTCAACGTCCACGACGGCACCACCGGCGACCTCAACGGCGACGGCCGTACCGATCTGGCCCTGTACATCTACGGCGGCGACGGCAACCGCGGCACCCGTCTGTACCTGAGCGGCCCCTCCGGGCTCACCCCGGTCGGCGGCTTCCCGAGCGGCGACGGCGCGGCCGCGATCGGGGACGTCAACGGCGACGGCTACGACGACCTGGTCACCGGGTACGCGAACGACGAGCGGATCTGGGTGACCTACGGCTCGCGCTCCGGCCTCGGCGGCGAGGACACCTGGAAGTCGTTCTCGCAGAACACTCCCGGGGTTCCCGGCGCGGCGGAGACGGACGACCTGTTCGGCGCCTCGGTCGCCGTCGGGGACATCACCGGGGACGGGATCGACGACGTGGTGGTCGGCGCGCCCGGCGAGAACCAGGCCGAGGGCGTGGTCGACGTCCTGCCCGGCGGCCGCCACGGGCTGACCGGCACCGGCGCCCAGGCCTTCACCCAGAACACCGCGGGCGTACCCGGCACCGCCGAGCCGGGCGACGCCTTCGGCGCCGGCGTCCGGCTGCTGGACATCAACGGCAACGGACACGCCGACCTGGCGGCCTCCGCCACCGGCGAGGACGGTGGCAACGGTGCCGTCTGGAGCCTGCGCGGACGCCCGAGCGGCCTGGTCACGGACGCGGCCCTGGTCTTCGGCGGAAAGGCGGTCGGGGCGCCGTACACGAAGGCGGGATTCGGGTTCGAGCTGAAGTGATCACGGACGCCGGAAAGAATTTCCGGTGCGTGTGTCGATCCGGGTGTCTGCCGTTCGACGCATGGGTGAGCGGCGGGGAGAGGCCCCACCGCCCGACCGAAGGAGCCACCATGCCCCGCTACCTGTCGCTCGTGCGAATCGACGAGTCCTCCGCCCCTGCCGAGGGCCCCAGCCCCGAGCTGATGCAGCGGATGGGCGAGCTGATCGAGGAGGTCACCAAGGCCGGCGTCATGCTCGACACCGCCGGGCTCACCCCGTCCGCCCAGGGCACCCGGGTGCGCTGGGAGGGCGGCAGGATCTCCGTCACCGACGGGCCGTTCACCGAGACCAAGGAGGCCATCGGCGGCTACGCCATCATGCAGTGCAAGGACAAGGCCGAGGCCCTGGAGTGGACCAAGCGGTTCCTGCAGGTCCACGAGGACCACTGGACCGTGACCTGCGAGGTGCGGGAGATCGCCGAGGGCTGAGTGCCTGGCGCGGCGCCGTACGGCGGTGTTGCATGGTGGGCTGTGGAACCACAGCCCACCCCGGCGCCCACCGCGGCGCACGCGATCGAGACCGTCTTCCGCCTGGAGTCGCCCCGGGTCATCGCCGGTGTCGCCCGGATCGTCCGGGACGTCGGCATCGCCGAGGAACTGGCGCAGGACGCGCTCGTCGCCGCCCTGGAGCAATGGCCCCGCGACGGCGTGCCCGACAACCCCGGCGCCTGGCTCATGGCGACCGCCCGGCACCGCGCCGTCGATCTGATCCGGCGCCGCGAGACCTACGCCCGCAAACTCGCCGGGATCGGCCGGGACCTGGAGGCTGCCCCGCCCTCGTACGACGAGCACGCCGATCCCGACGACATCGACGACGACCTGCTCCGGCTCGTCTTCACCGCCTGTCACCCGGTGCTGTCGCCCGAGGCCCGCACCGCGCTCACCCTGCGCCTGCTCGGTGGCCTGAGCACGGCCGAGATCGCCCGCGCCTACCTCGTCCCGGAGCCGACGATCGCCCAGCGCATCGTCCGCGCCAAGCGCACCCTGGCGAAGCAGAACGTCGCCTTCGAGGTGCCCTACGGCCCCGACCGCGAGGCCCGCCTCGGCTCCGTCCTGGACGTCATCTACCTGATCTTCAACGAGGGGTACGCGGCGACCGCCGGCGACGACCTGCTCCGCCCCGGCCTGTGCGAGGACGCGCTGCGCCTGGCCCGCGTCCTGTCCTCGCTGATGCCCAAGGAGCCGGAGGTGCACGGCCTGACCGCGCTGCTGGAGTTCCAGGCGTCCCGCACGGCCGCCCGCACCGGTCCGGACGGCGAGCCGGTGCTGCTGAAGGACCAGAACCGCCGCCGCTGGAACCGCATGCTCATCGCCCGCGGCATCCGCGCCCTCGACCGGGCCGGCGCCACGGCGAGCGGCGCCCCGGGCCCGTACGCCCTCCAGGCGGCCATCGCGGCGTGCCACGCGCACGCCTACCACTACGAGGAGACCGACTGGCGTGCCATCGCCACCCTGTACGGCCTGCTGGCCGCCCGCGCCCCGTCGCCCGTGGTCGAGCTGAACCGCGCGGTCGCCGTGTCGATGGCCGACGGCCCGGCCGAGGGCCTGGAGCTGGTGGATAACCTGACCGCGGAACCCGCCCTGCGTGACTACCACCTGCTGCCCAGCGTCCGCGGCGACCTGCTGGCCCGCCTCGGCCGTACGGCGGAAGCACGGGCGGAGTTCGAGCGGGCGGTGGCGCTCACGCGCAATGAACGCGAGCGGCAGCTGTTGCTCTCGAAACTGCATTCCCTTCCTGTTCACTGAGGGTTTTCAGGGGCGCGCCCTTGCCGTGTCGCAGACCCTCCGCGCGCCGAAGACCCGTCGCGCTCTGCACCGCGGGCACCGCGATCAGCGCGAGCAGCAGCCAGTGGACGTACACGCCGTACTGCAACAGCCTTGCCCCGGCGGCGAGTTCGCCGGCCATCCCGCAGGGGGCGGCCGCGGTCGCGCCCGGCCTCGGCGCGCTGCGCACTACGGCAGCGCAGTGGCCGCGGGCGGTGTCGCTGGGGCCCCGATCAGCATGGTCGGCGCCCCCGCGACCCGGGTGAGGAACACCGTCGCCGAATTCGGCCCCTGCGGCTTGACCTTCCTGCGCAGTTCCTCCGGCTCGACGGCCGACCCGCGTTTCTTCACGGTCAGCGTGCCGACCTCGCGCTCCCGCAGCATGGCCTTCAACTTCTTGACGCTGAAGGGGAGCCGGTCGGTGATCTCGTAGGAGGAGGCGTACGGGGTGGGGCGCAGTTCGTCGGCGCTGACATAGGCGATGGTGGCGTCGATCAGGCCGCCGTCCAGGCGTTCGGCCACCTCGGCGACCAGATGGGCGCGGATGACGGCGCCGTCGGGCTCGTACAGATAGCGTCCCACCGGCCGGACCTCCGGGTCGGGCAGTCCCTTGCCCAGGAGGGTGCGCGGGCCGGGCAGCAGGGTGGCGCGCACCAGGCCCGGCTCGGTGCCGAACCACACCACCGCCTCCTTCACGTCTCCGCCGTCCGAGATCCATTCGGCCTCGGCGTCGGCGGGCACGGCCTCGTGCGGAATGCCGGGCGCCACCTTCAGTGCCGCGCGGGGTGCCGTACGGGCGGCCCCGATCGCCCAGGACAGGGGCGGGGAGTAGGCCTCGGGATCGAAGATCCTCCCGCGCCCGCCCCGCCGTGCGGGGTCCACGAACACGGCGTCATAACCACCCGTGTCCACCTCGGTGACGTCCGCCTCGCGCACCTCGATCAGCTCGCCCAGCCCCAGCGCCTCGGCGTTCGCCCGCGCCACGGCGGCGGTCACCGGATCCCGGTCCACGGCGAGCACCCGGATCCCCGCCCGGGCGAACGCGATGGCGTCCCCGCCGATCCCGCAGCACAGATCGGCGACCGAGGTCACGCCGAGGTGCTTGAACCGCTCGGCCCGGTAGGCGGCGACGCCGGCCCGCGTCGACTGCTCGACCCCGTTCGGCGTGAAGAACATCCGTCCCGCGTCCGCCGCCCCGAACTTCGCCGCCGCCCGCTGCCGCAGCCGGGCCTGGCCGAGCGCGGCCGACACCAGCTCGGCGGGATGGTCGCGGCGCAGCCGGGTGGCGACGGCGAGTTCGTCGGCCGGGGCGGTGTCGCGGACCTCGTCGAGGAGGGCACGGCCTTCGGGGGTGAGGAGCAGAGCGAGGTCGTTCACCGGGTCATTGTGGGCCAGCCGGTGGATCGTGTGCCTTCCGGCGGCGGTGTCGGCCCGGGCTCAGGGCTCTGGCCTGCGAAGATCCGGCATTATGCGAGCGGTCGTACAAAACGATAAAAATCGGTCCCGTCGTCGGCGTCTGGTTCTCGGTTGCGGAGCCGCCGCGCTGGCCTGTTCCGCCGTTCTGTCCGGCTGCGCCGGGTCGGACACGACCCGCACCCCGTCCAGCGAGGCCGGTCCCGATGTGGCCCGCTCCCCGTCCAGCCACGCCGGCCCCGACGCGACCCGCCCCGTGTCCGGCCAGGGCGGCCCCGCACAGGCCTTGAGCCCCCGGGCCCGCCAGGCCGCCGAACACGCCCGCCTGGCGGCCGCGGCCAGACGCTGGGGGCTGGTGCAGGTCCCGCTGACGCCGCCCCCGCCCCCCGAGCGGAAACCGGAGATCACCGCGCGGGCCGGCTTCGAGGTGAGCCACCAGCAGGACTGGGACCTGCCACCGGTCTTCACCACGATCCCCACCCGGCAGAAGATCGTCTTCCTCACCATCGACGACGGCTCGGAGAAGGACCCGAAGTTCCTGCGGATGATGCGGGACCTGAAGATCCCGTACACCGCGTTCCTCAGCAACTACCTGGTCAAGGACGACTACGGCTACTTCCGCACGATGCAGTCCTACGGCCACACCCTCGGCAACCACACCCTGCACCACCCCTACCTGCCGGGCCTGTCCTACGAGGAGCAGAAGACCGAGATCTGCGAGATGCAGGACATCATGGAGAAGCAGTTCGGCAAGCGCCCGACGGTCTTCCGCCCGCCTTACGGCAACTACAACCAGGACACCCTGCGCGCCGCCAAGTCCTGCGGCATCAAGTACGCGCCGATCTGGAACGAGGAGGTCTACGTCGACCACTGGGAGTACCGCGAGGACGACCAGAGGATGCGCCGCGGCGACATCGTCCTCACCCACTTCCGCGGCCGCTCCGACTGGAACGGCACGATGGTCGACGACATGCGCCGCTTCCTGGACAAGGTCACGCGCGAGGGCTACGCCGTGGCCCGCCTGGAGGACTACCTGTGAGGGCGGGGGCGGGGTACCCGAGAGCGGGTTCCGGGCGGCGCCGCCCGGGCCGGTACTCCGTCGCGCTCCTCGCCTCGGCCCTCCTTCTCGCCGGCTGCGCCCAGTCCGTCGACCCCCTCGAACGCCTCGGCAGGAAGGCCGCCGAGGGAGTACGCCCGCACGGACCCGGTTCCGACCAGACCTACCGCCGCTGGGGCCTGACCGAGCCCCTCGCCCGCCCGCCCCTGCACCCCGCCGACACCCTCGCCCTCTCCCCGCAGGGGGGCCGCGCCCTGCCCCGCATCGTGGACCACGTCCCCACCCGCGACCGGGTCGTCTTCCTCACCTACGACGACGGCGCCGAGAAGGACCCCCGCTTCGTGGACATGGTCCGCGAACTCCGGCTGCCGGTCAGCATGTTCCTCACCGACAGCATCGCCGGCCCCGGCTACGGCCACTTCGCCCGCCTGCACCGGCTCGGCGCCGGCATCCAGAACCACACCCTCGACCACCGCGCGCTCGCCGGGCTGCCGTACGCCGGGCAGCGCGCCGAGATCTGCGGCCAGCAGGACCGGCTCCGCTCCCGCCTGGGCGCCCACCCCCGCCTCTTCCGCCCGCCGTACGCCTCGTACGACACCACCACGCTGCACGCGGCGGCCCACTGCGGCATCTCCACGGTCGTCCTCTGGCGCGCCGCGATGACCCCGGCCGACCTCGTCTACACCCACGGCGAACACCACCTCCGCCCCGGCGACATCATCCTCGTCGGCCCGGACGAGACGACGGGCCCGAGCCTGCGGGAGCGCACGACGCGGGTGCTGCGCAGGGTGCAGCAGCGGGGGCTGACGGTCGGGCGCCTGGAGGACTACCTGCAGTAAACGCGGCCGGTCTGGGGGCGCCCCCTCTGGGGGAATCCGAGGACGAGGGCCGAAGGCCCGACAGCGGGGGCCTGGGGGCGGCAGCCCCCGGAACGGCCGGGCAACACCGGCCCACCAGGAACCCGGCGCGGACAGGATTCGGCCGACGCGCCGCACGGCATTGGCACTCCGCTTGACCGAGTGCTAATCGCGGTCATAGTCTCGGCTCTGGCACTCACCCCTGGAGAGTGCCAACAAAGCGACGGGCAGGTCCGGCACCCGCGACGACGGATCGACCTGGTCGCCACCTCAGACAGTTAACCCCGTGAGATCTCCGAAGGGGGAGGTCGGATCGTGACGACCGCCAGCTCCAAGGTTGCCATCAAGCCGCTCGAGGACCGCATCGTGGTCCAGCCGCTGGACGCCGAGCAGACCACGGCCTCTGGCCTGGTCATCCCGGACACCGCGAAGGAGAAGCCCCAGGAGGGCGCCGTCCTCGCCGTGGGCCCGGGCCGGTTCGAGAACGGCGAGCGCCTTCCGCTCGACGTCAAGGTCGGCGACGTCGTCCTCTACAGCAAGTACGGCGGCACCGAGGTGAAGTACAACGGCGAGGAGTACCTCGTCCTCTCGGCTCGCGACGTGCTCGCGATCATCGAGAAGTAATCACCTCGAGCATTCTTTTGCTCCTCAGCTGCGCCCCTGGCCCCCGCGACCGATAACGAAGCCGGGCGCCCGGGGCGCAGTTGTCTTACCACCCACAGATTTCCGAGAGGGCTCCCGCTGTCATGGCGAAGATCCTGAAGTTCGACGAGGACGCCCGTCGCGCCCTCGAGCGCGGCGTCAACAAGCTGGCCGACACGGTGAAGGTGACGATCGGCCCCAAGGGCCGCAACGTCGTCATCGACAAGAAGTTCGGCGCCCCCACCATCACCAACGACGGTGTCACGATCGCCCGCGAGGTCGAGATCGAGGACCCGTACGAGAACCTCGGCGCGCAGCTGGTGAAGGAGGTGGCGACCAAGACCAACGACATCGCTGGTGACGGCACCACCACCGCCACCGTGCTGGCCCAGGCGCTGGTGCGCGAGGGCCTGAAGAACGTCGCCGCCGGCGCCTCCCCGGCCGCCCTGAAGAAGGGCATCGACGCGGCCGTCGCCGCCGTCTCCGAGGAACTCCTCGCTTCGGCCCGCCCGATCGACGAGAAGTCCGACATCGCCGCCGTGGCCGCGCTGTCCGCCCAGGACCAGCAGGTCGGCGAGCTCATCGCCGAGGCGATGGACAAGGTCGGCAAGGACGGTGTCATCACCGTCGAGGAGTCCAACACCTTCGGTCTGGAGCTGGACTTCACCGAGGGCATGGCCTTCGACAAGGGCTACCTGTCGCCGTACTTCGTGACGGACCAGGAGCGCATGGAGGCCGTCCTCGACGACCCGTACATCCTCATCAACCAGGGCAAGATCAGCTCCATCCAGGACCTGCTGCCGCTGCTGGAGAAGGTCATCCAGGCCGGCGCCTCCAAGCCGCTGCTGATCATCGCCGAGGACGTCGAGGGCGAGGCCCTGTCGACCCTGGTCGTCAACAAGATCCGCGGCACCTTCAACGCCGTCGCGGTGAAGGCCCCCGGCTTCGGCGACCGCCGCAAGGCGATGCTGCAGGACATGGCGATCCTCACCGGCGCCACCGTCATCTCCGAGGAGGTCGGCCTCAAGCTCGACCAGGTCGGCATCGACGTGCTCGGCTCCGCCCGCCGCGTCACCGTCACCAAGGACGACACCACGATCGTCGAGGGTGCCGGCAAACAGGAGGACCTGACCGGCCGCGTCGCGCAGATCAAGGCCGAGATCGAGAACACCGACTCCGACTGGGACCGCGAGAAGCTCCAGGAGCGCCTCGCGAAGCTGGCCGGCGGCGTGTGCGTGATCAAGGTCGGCGCCGCCACCGAGGTGGAGCTGAAGGAGAAGAAGCACCGTCTGGAGGACGCCATCTCCGCGACCCGCGCCGCGGTCGAGGAGGGCATCGTCTCCGGTGGTGGCTCCGCGCTGGTCCACGCCTCCAAGGTCCTCGAGGGCAACCTCGACAAGACCGGCGACGAGGCCACCGGTGTCGCGGTCGTCCGCAACGCCGTGGTCGAGCCGCTGCGCTGGATCGGCGAGAACGCCGGCCAGGAGGGCTACGTCATCGTCTCCAAGGTCAAGGACCTGGAGAAGGGTCAGGGCTACAACGCCGCCACCGGCGAGTACGGCGACCTGGTCAAGGCCGGCGTCATCGACCCCGTCAAGGTCACCCGCTCCGCCCTGGAGAACGCCGCCTCCATCGCCTCCCTGCTGCTCACGACCGAGACCCTGGTCGTCGAGAAGAAGGAAGAGGAAGAGCCGGCCGCCGCGGGCCACGGCCACGGCCACGCCCACTGAGCCCGACACGCTCGCACGAAGGCCCGGTTCCCCGTGGGGGGAGCCGGGCCTTCGCCCTGTGCGGGACACAGTCCCTCTACTGCTCCAACTCGTCGAGCGCACCCAGCTGTTGCATCAGCCCCAACTGGTCGTGCTGCCACCACATCTCGGCGATCTTGCCGTCGTCCGTGAGGCGGAACAGCGTCATCCCGGACATGGTGACCTGCTTGCCGGTGGGCGGGATGCCGAGGAAGTCGCCGTTGTGCGTGGCGTTCCAGGTCCAGCGTGCGCAGGCCCGGTCGCCCTGGGTGAGCACGTCCACGATCGTGAACGTGAAGTCGAAGCCCCCGCGCCACATCCGGTACTCGCTGCGGGCGTTGTCCAGCCCGATGGTGTCCTGGGGATTCACCGGATCGTGGCTGTGGATGTCCTCGTCCAGCAGGTCGTTGAGCGGCGGCAGTTCACCGGAGGTCTGCAACGCGGCGTAGAACCGCCGTACGGTGTCCTCGGCCAGCCGCTCGTCCCGCACGACGTCCAGATCGGTGAACGTAGGGCTCTCGTCGCACAGCGCGACCATCTCCTGGAAGATCCGGTCGGTCTCCGGGAGCTTCGAGTTCCGCATCGCCTCCTCGTACGACGGGAACTCCACCACTTCGACGATGTGCGACGCGTCCGAACGGTCCTTCCCGACCAACGCGTGCGTCGCCGTCCGCTTCCCCTTGGTCTGCGCGACCCAGTCGTCCATGAGCCGGTTCATCTCGTCCAGCCGGCTGGTCCTGCACTCGATGAGCTGTACGAAGGTCATGCCGCCGCCTCCCGGCCCCCCTGACCCGGTTGTGTCACGCTCATTTTCGCACCGGGACGGCAGCGCCACCCGTTCGCTACTGCGGCCCGTACTTCCGCCCCGTCTTCGACGTGATCCCGCCCAGCAGCCCGCGCGGAGCCACCTTCACCAGGCCCATCAGCGCCTTGTAGCGGGGGTCGGGGATCGACAGGGACTTGCCGCGGGCCAGGTCGGACAGGGCCGCCGCGACCAGTTTGTCGGCGTCCAGCCACATCCAGCCGGGGATGTTGTCCGTGCCCATCCCGGCCCGCTGGTGGAACTCGGTGCGCACGAAGCCGGGGCACAGGGCCATCAGGCGGACGCCGCTGCCGGCGAGGTCCTTCGCCGCGCCCTGCGTGAACTGCACGACCCACGCCTTGGAGGCGCCGTACGTTCCCCGGGGGACGAAGGCGGCCACGGAGGCGACGTTGACGACCCCGCCCCTGCCCCGCTCGCGCATCGCCTCGGTCGCCGCCGAGGTCAGCCGGAGCACCGCCTCGCAGTGCACCTTGAGCATCTTGAGCTCGTCGGCCATGGGCACCTCCAGATAGCGGCCCTTGTTGCCGAACCCGGCGTTGTTGACCAGCAGGTCGACCGGGTTCTTCCGGTCGCCGAGGCGGTCGGCCACCGTCTCGATGCCCTTGTCCTCGGACAGGTCGGCGGTCAGCACCTCCACCACGATGCCGTGCCGGTCGTGCAGTTCGGTCGCCTGTTCGCGCAGCCGCTTGGTGTCCCGGGCCACCAGGACGAGGTCGTGCCCGTCGGCCGCCAGGCGCCGCGCGAACGCGGCACCGATCCCCGCGGTCGATCCCGTAATCAGAGCCGTTGTCATGGCCCAAGGGTATTGACCCGGAGCGAGCGCGTCCGCTCCGCTCGGACACGGGAGTTGGCCGGCGTGGATCCTGGGCCATGGACCGTGGGTGGTGTGTGCGGGGCCCTGGCCGGGGGTGGGCCGGCGCGGCGGACGCCCGCCCCGCTGCCCCGGGCCACCCGGTCGGCGGACGCCCCGCCGTGTCCCGGCCCTCTCGGTCGGCTGACTGCCGCTCAGCCCTCCTGCGCGGCCACGTACTTGCGGACCTTCTCCAGCGTCTCCGAGTGCAGCGCCTCGCCCGCCGCGAGCAGCCGCGGCAGCAGCTCCCGCTCGGTGGTGACCGCGCGGAACTGCATCGCCGCCGTCACCCCGTGGTCCGGCCGGTGCACGATCTCGATCGGGTCGCCCGCCCGTATCTCACCCGGTTCGATCACTCGGAGGTAGGCACCCGTCGCGCCCTTCTGTGTGAACCTCTTGACCCAGCCGCGTTCGCCCATATGGCCCTGGAACGTACGGCACGGGATCCGGCCCGAGGTCACCTCCAGGACCACCCTGGAGCCGATCCGCCAGCGCTCACCGATCAGCGCACCGGAGACATCCAGACCGTCCGTCGTCAGGTTCTCCCCGAAGCAACCGTTGGCCAGCGATCGGCCGAGTTCGCGCTCCCAGTCGTCGAGGTCCTCGCGCGCGAAGGCGTACACCGCCTGGTCGTACCCGCCGTGATGCCGCAGCTCGCACACCGCGTCCCCGGCCAGCCCGCTCCCGCCGACCCCCTTGGGACCCGGCGCCGCCACCCGCACCGGCCCGTCGGCCGGCTTCTTGCCGATACCCGTCACGCCCTCCGCCTGGTCCGTGTACGGCACCAGCTGCGGGCGGCCCAGATTGACCGAGAGAAGCTTCATGACCGCACGGTACGTGACCGCACCTCAAAGCGTCGAGCGAATATGGCGTTCCATCCCCAAGCTGCCCTTATGATCGAAGGGTGATCGAGGCCCGTCATCTCCGCGTCCTGCGCGCCGTCGCCGCCACTGGTTCCTTCTCGGCGGCGGGGCGCGAGCTCGGCTGCACCCAGCCCGCCGTCAGTCAGCAGATGAAGGCCCTGGAGACCTCGGTCGGCACCCCGCTGCTGATCCGCAGCGGCCGCGAGATGCGGCTGACCCAGGCCGGGGAAGCCCTGGTCAGGCACGCGTCCGGCATCCTCGCGGGGCTCACCGCGGCCGAGGAGGAGGTCGCCGCCATCGCGGGTCTGCGCGCCGGCCGGGTCCGGCTGGTCTCCTTCCCCAGCGGCAGCTCCACCCTGGTCCCCACCGCCCTGGCCGCCCTGCGCGCCGCCCACCCCGGCACCCGTGTCTCCCTGGAGGAGGCCGAGCCCCCGAGATCCGTCGAGCTGCTGCGCGAGGGCGACTGCGACCTGGCCCTGGCCTTCCGCTACGAGGGAGCGGCCGTCGCCGAGGACTGGGACGACCTGGTCGTACGGCCCCTGCTGATGGACCGCCTGGTGGCGCTGGTGCCCGAGCGGCACCGGCTCGCGCGCGCGGAGAGCGTCGCCATCGGCGAGCTGGCCCAGGAGCCCTGGATCGCGGGCTGCCCGCGCTGCCGGGGCCAGCTGGTCGACGTGTGCGAGGGGGCCGGTTTCACGCCGCGCATCGACTTCGCCACGGACGACTATCCCGCGGTCGTCGGCCTGGTCGGCGCCGGCCTCGGCGTCGCCGTACTGCCCCAGCTGGCGGTGGAGTCGGTACGGCCCAGGGGCGTGTGCACGGTACGGCTGGAACCGGCGGTACGGCGTGAGATCGTCGCCCTCACCCTGCCCGACCTGGCACAGGTGCCGGCCGTGGCGGCGACGCTGGAACAGCTGACCCGGGCGACGGTGCGTGGTCAGGCGGGGGAGCGCGGTCAGGCGACGGAGCGCGGGCAGACGGTCGAGCGCGGCTAGGGCGGGTCGGGTGTGGCTAGGGCGGGTCGGGTGTGGCTTGGGCGGGTCGGGTGTGGCTTGGGCGGGTCGGGTGTGGCTTGGGCGGGTCGGGCGTGGCTAGGGCGGTCGGGTGCGGCTTGGGCGGTCGAGGTGCGGTCCGGGTGGTGGAGCGGGGCTTGGATGGCTGGGCGCGGTTCGGGCGGTGAGGCGCGGCTTTCGGTGGGGCGCGGTTGGACGGTCGGGCGCGGCCAAGCGGTGCCGCGGTCGGGCGGAGTTGCGGCCAGGCTGTCGCGCCGGTGGCAGGGCGGCCGGGCCGCCAGGCGTGGCGCGGAGTACGCGAGCGCGACGGGCGCGGGCATCTCGCCCGGAGGTGCGATGCGACCGGAGATACGCCCCTCGGGGCGGGCGGCGGCAGAGTCAAGGGCACGCACGTGGTGACGCGACGTGCCCTGGTGGTTGGAATGAGGGCACCCATCGGGCTGTAGGTGCTGAAACGTTCCTTCAGTGATTCGGGGCGGTGTCCGCGCCGGGGGCCGAAGCCGTCACCAGGCGGTTGCGCGCGCGCCCCATCAACTCCTCACGCTCGTCCTCGGTCAGGCCGCCCCACACGCCGTACGGCTCGCGCACCGCCAGTGCGTGCGCCGCGCACTCTGCGCGGACCGGGCACCTCATGCAGACCTCCTTGGCCGAGTTCTCGCGAGCGCTCCGAGCCGCCCCGCGCTCGCCCTCGGGGTGGAAGAAGAGCGAGCTGTCCACGCCGCGGCAGGCAGCCAGCAGCTGCCAGTCCCACAGGTCCGCGTTCGGTCCGGGAAGGCGGGAGAAATCTGCCATTACGTGACCCCTTGTAGCCGTTCTGAGCGGATACGGTGCCAACGACCGTACATCTCCGGTCTAAGGAGATGAAAATATGACTCATTGCGAATCTAGCCTCGGACACCTCAAAACGGGAAGAAAATGGGCCAAACGGGGCATAGTTGTGATGAAAAGTTGTGGGTACGTTGTTCATGTCTGCACCGTGTCGAGCCCCTCACGTAGAGTGCCGAAGACGGCACGTAGCCCCGTAACTCTTTCGAGTGACCGTCGTTGAGAGTGCGGAGGCGGTTGAAAACAGAAGCGCTCGGGCAGGCGTCCGAGACGGTCGACCGCACAGGTGACGATTCCGTACCAGCCTGGAGGCTCAAGGTGACGCGCATCAGCTGCGGAGGGCGGTCATGACATCCGTCCTCGTCTGCGACGACTCCCCGCTTGCCCGAGAAGCGCTCCGCCGCGCGGTCGCGACCGTGCCCGGTGTCGAGCGTGTGACGACGGCGGCCAACGGCGAGGAAGTCCTCCGCCGCTGGGGCGCCGACCGCTCCGACCTCATCCTGATGGACGTGCGCATGCCCGGCCTGGGCGGCGTGGAAACCGTGCGCCGCCTGCTGTCCGCGGACCCCGGCGCGCGCATCATCATGCTCACCGTCGCCGAGGACCTGGACGGCGTGGCCCTCGCGGTCGCCGCCGGCGCCCGGGGCTACCTGCACAAGGACGCCTCGCGCGCGGAGCTGCGCGCCACGGTGACGCAGGCCCTCGCCGACCCGACCTGGCGACTGGCCCCGCGCCGGCTCCGCTCGGCCGAGATGGGCGCCGCGCCCACGCTCACCGCGCGCGAGATCCAGGTCCTGGAGGGCATGAGCCACGGCCGTTCCAACGCCGAGATCGGCCGCGAGCTCTTCCTCTCCGAGGACACCGTCAAGACGCACGCGCGGCGCCTGTTCAAGAAGCTCGGCGCCTCGGACCGGGCCCACGCGGTGGCGCTCGGCTTCCGCTGGGGACTGGTCCGGTAGACAGTGCCCAGCCCTGCGGGGCAGGCAGGGCCGGCCTGGCACCGGGCGCCAGTTCCGGAGGCGTATCCGCCTCCCCTGGCAGCAGCGGGATGTCTCACCGGCCCCCTCGGGGAGCCACCGGGCCGACCGCCGACCCGAACGCGACGCACGTACTGCACCATGCCGGGCTCAGGTACGGGAGCTCCGTGCCTTGGCCCAGCCCGGTGCTGGACGGCCGCGCTCTCCGGCGGCACCGTCGGTCCCAAGGTCATACCGACGCGCCCTGACGGCACGCACGCGTGCACGCAAACGCCCTGCGGCTCGTTTGCCGCGGGGGCGCGTTCCGCCCAGCCCTGCGCGCGTGGCGTGGACGACCGCCGGTGCGGTGGCGTGGGCGACGGCGCTCCTCGGTTCAGCTGCCGTACAGGCGCGTCGCGCCCCAGCCCTGCGGTGCGTGGCGCGGACGATCGTCCATGCGGGGTGTGGCGACATGCGCTGTGGGTTCGATCGCCCCTGCGAGGCGCGGCGGCCATGCGCGCCCTGCGGACGACACCCTGCGAGGCGGGGCGCCCCTGCCCTGTGCGGACGACCACCCTTGCGCGGCGTGCGGCGCTCACACGCTGTGCGGAGGACAGCCCTACCGCGGCCGCGGCGCCCAGTCGCGGCGCGGCGCCCATCCCCGGCGCGGTGCCCACGCGCGGCGCGGACGGGTGTGGACGAGCGCGCCCCTGGCTGCGCCGCCGTACCCCCACGTCCCGTTTCCGGTCCGCTCGAGGAGGTCGGTGCTGGTGAAATGCCATGCCCGGTGCTCCGGTTGCCCGTGGACGCGGTCGTGAGGGGCGCTCGCGGGGTGGACCCCGTCACAGTCGAGGAGTCGTGCGGCAGCCGTTCGGCCGGAGGGTCGGTCGCGCGCGTGAGCGGAGATCCACTCCGGCAACACCCGTGGTCGGCGCCGCACGGCGAGGTGTGGGGCGCCCCCGGCGTACGACTGCGCAGGACGCCTCGGCGGGCGAGGCGCAAGGCGGCCCGCCGGACGCGCGCTGCTCGTTTCGGCGCGGATGCCGCATCCTTGAGTTGTGGAGTCTCTCGGGGACGAGTCGGTCGAGCGGAAGGGGAGGGCGCAGGAGATGAGTGCCGGCGCACCTGCTCATAACGCTTCGGTGCACAACCACGAGCACAATGCGACGGACCGGACGGCCACAAGGCACCATGGACCGATGCGCGACGACGAGGCGGGCACGGCCCATGGGGCGATCGGTGCGCTCGTCCATCGCGCCGTCGACGGTGACGAGCAGGCCACGCACGATCTGCTCGCCCATGTCCACCCGCTGGCGCTGCGCTACTGCCGGACCCGGCTGTCCCGGCTGCCCGGCGACGCGCGTCACTTCGTAGAGGACCTCGCCCAGGAGGTCTGTGTCGCGGTCCTGCTCGCGCTGCCCCGCTACCGCGACACCGGCCGCCCCTTCGAGGCGTTCGTCTTCGCCATCGCCTCCCACAAGGTCGCCGACCTGCAGCGGGCCGCGATGCGCCACCCGGGATCGACCGCCGTGCCGTCCGATGAAATGCCCGAGCGGCCGGACGACTCCCTCGGCCCCGAGGAGCGCGCCCTGCTCAGCAGCGACGCCGAATGGGCCAAGAAGCTGCTGGCCAACCTGCCGGAGAATCAGCGCGAACTGCTCCTGCTGCGCATCGCCGTGGGCTTGACCGCGGAGGAGACCGGGCAGATGTTGGGAATGTCACCCGGCGCGGTCCGGGTCGCCCAGCACCGGGCGCTGAGCCGCCTCCGCGCGCTCGCCGAGCAGTAACACCCTTGTACGGAGCCTCTGCAGCTCCCTTTGGTGAACAGACATGCTTCGGCTTCCGTACGAACATACGAAGCCTGAAGTCACCCCGTACCGTGGAATTTGCTAGCGATGCTTCCCGTTAGCATGGACATCCGCACCGATCAAGGCCATTTGGGGAAGGTGTCATGACTGCCAACGTCGACGGAGTGCCCGGAAAATTCGCGACACTCGGGCTGACCTACGACGACGTGCTGCTGCTGCCGGGTGCCTCTGAAGTGCTCCCCAACGCGGTCGACACCTCGTCCCGCATCTCCCGCAACGTCCGGGTGAACATCCCGCTGCTGTCGGCGGCGATGGACAAGGTGACCGAGTCGCGCATGGCGATCGCGATGGCCCGGCTGGGCGGTGTCGGTGTGCTGCACCGCAACCTCTCCATCGAGGACCAGGTCAACCAGGTCGACCTGGTGAAGCGGTCGGAGTCCGGCATGGTCACCGACCCGATCACGGTGCACCCGGAGGCCACGCTCGCCGAGGCGGACGCCCTGTGCGCCAAGTTCCGCATCAGTGGCGTGCCCGTCACCGATCCGGCCGGCAAGCTGCTGGGCATCGTGACCAACCGCGACATGGCCTTCGAGTCCGACCGCAGCCGTCAGGTGCGCGAGGTCATGACGCCGATGCCGCTGGTCACCGGCAAGGTCGGCATCTCCGGCGTGGACGCGATGGAGCTGCTGCGCAAGCACAAGATCGAGAAGCTTCCCCTCGTCGACGGCGCCGGTGTTCTCAAGGGCCTCATCACGGTCAAGGACTTCGTCAAGGCCGAGAAGTATCCGAATGCCGCCAAGGACGCCGAGGGCCGCCTGCTCGTCGGTGCCGCCGTGGGCGCCAGCCCCGAGGCCCTGGAGCGTGCCCAGGCGCTCGCCGAGGCCGGCGTGGACTTCCTGGTCGTCGACACCTCGCACGGCCACAACAGCAACGCCCTCAGCTGGATGTCGAAGATCAAGTCGAGCGTGAACGTCGACGTGATCGGCGGCAACGTCGCCACCCGCGACGGCGCGCAGGCCCTGATCGACGCCGGTGTCGACGGCATCAAGGTGGGCGTGGGCCCCGGCTCCATCTGTACGACCCGTGTGGTCGCCGGCATCGGCGTCCCGCAGGTCACCGCCATCTACGAGGCCTCCCTCGCCGCCCGCCCGGCCGGCATCCCGCTGATCGGCGACGGCGGCCTGCAGTACTCCGGCGACATCGGCAAGGCGCTCGCCGCCGGTGCCGACACGGTGATGCTGGGCTCGCTGCTCGCGGGCTGCGAGGAGTCGCCCGGCGAGCTGCTCTTCATCAACGGCAAGCAGTTCAAGTCGTACCGCGGCATGGGCTCGCTCGGCGCCATGCAGTCGCGCGGCCAGGCCAAGTCGTACTCCAAGGACCGCTACTTCCAGGCCGAGGTCTCCTCCGACGACAAGCTCGTCCCCGAGGGCGTCGAGGGCCAGGTGCCCTACCGCGGCCCGCTGGCCAACGTCCTGCACCAGCTCGTCGGCGGTCTGCGTCAGACCATGGGCTACGTGGGCGCGGCCACCATCGAGGAGATGGAGTCCAAGGGCCGTTTCGTCCGGATCACCTCCGCGGGCCTCAAGGAGAGTCACCCGCACGACATCCAGATGACGGTTGAGGCGCCGAACTACGGCAGCAAGTAGTCGTCAGTCGTCCCGAGGGCGGTCCCGGAGCATCCGGGGCCGCCCTTGTCGTACCCGTCGGCGATACTGGAAGACGCTGCAACGCATCAGGGAAAGGCCACAGACGTGACTGAGATCGAGATCGGGCGCGGCAAGCGCGGCCGCCGGGCGTACGCCTTCGACGACATCGCCGTCGTCCCCAGCCGCCGTACGCGGGACCCGAAGGAGGTCTCGATCGCCTGGCAGATCGACGCCTACCGCTTCGAGCTGCCGTTCCTCGCCGCCCCCATGGACTCGGTCGTCTCCCCGGCCACCGCGATCCGCATCGGCGAGCTGGGCGGCCTCGGCGTGCTCAACCTCGAGGGCCTGTGGACGCGGTACGAGGACCCGCAGCCGCTGCTGGACGAGATCGCCGAGCTGCCGGCCGAGCAGGCGACCCGCCGCCTCCAGGAGATCTACGCGGCGCCCGTCAAGGAGGAGCTGATCGGCGCCCGCATCAAGGAGGTGCGCGACTCCGGCGTGGTCACGGCGGCCGCGCTCTCCCCGCAGCGCACCGCCCAGTTCTCCAAGGCGGTCGTGGACGCGGGCGTGGACATCTTCGTCATCCGCGGTACGACGGTCTCGGCGGAGCACGTCTCGTCCTCGCACGAGCCGCTGAACCTGAAGCAGTTCATCTACGAGCTGGACGTCCCGGTGATCGTCGGCGGCTGTGCCACCTACACGGCGGCCCTGCACCTGATGCGCACGGGTGCCGCGGGTGTGCTCGTCGGCTTCGGCGGCGGCGCCGCCCACACCACGCGCAACGTGCTGGGCATCCAGGTCCCGATGGCCACGGCCGTCGCGGACGTGGCCGCGGCCCGCCGTGACTACATGGACGAGTCCGGCGGCCGGTACGTGCACGTGATCGCGGACGGCGGTGTCGGCTGGTCCGGCGACCTGCCCAAGGCGATCGCCTGTGGCGCCGACGCGGTGATGATGGGCTCCCCGCTGGCCCGCGCCACGGACGCGCCCGGCAAGGGCCACCACTGGGGCATGGAGGCGGTCAACGAGGAGCTGCCCCGCGGCAAGAAGGTCGGCCTCGGCACGGTCGGCACCATCGAGGAGATCCTCACCGGTCCGTCCCACACGCCCGACGGCTCGATGAACTTCTTCGGCGCCCTGCGCCGCGCGATGGCCACGACCGGCTACAGCGAGCTGAAGGAGTTCCAGCGGGTCGAGGTGACCGTCGCGGACAGCCAGCACCGCCGCTGACGCGGACGACGCACAGGGCCCGGCCACCGAGAGGTGGCCGGGCCCTGCCGCTTGTGGGAAGGCGTTACGCGGCGGCCTTCTTGGCGCCGGAGAACGCCGCGAACGCGGCGATGGCGAAGAAGAGGAAGGTCAGCGGGTCGGCGTCTTCCTTCCAGACCTTCTGGACCACGTCGAAGTGCTGGAAGAACAGCTCGTTGAAGCCGACGTGCAGCTGGTCGGCGCCGATCATGGCCTCGCCCACCAGCTGGCCGATGTACACCGAGCCGAGCGCGAGGATCGCGCTCACGACGGGGAGGACGGGGTTGCGGCCACCCGCCTTGCCCGCCGCGAGACCGACGACGAAGCCGACGCCGACGGCCGCGTAGCCGATCTCGTGCTTGGTGGCGCCGATGATGACGCCGTAGAGCGCCGCGGTGGCCACGGCGGCGACGACCGCGGCGACCAGGCCGAGGACGAGGTTGTTGCGGGCCGGAGCGGTCGGCGCCGGCGGGGTGAAAGCGCCCGGCTGGCCGGCAGGGGCGCCCGGCTGCGGCGGGTACGGCGCGCCGGCCGGGGCCTGCTGCGCGTACGGGTTGCCGTCGACCGGACCGGGCTGCGGCGACTGCGGCGGTGGAGCTGACTGGCTCATGACAGAAATCCCCCCGATGTGGAGCACGACTGAAGGACGGAAACGAAAAACCCCCGGCACACGCGTGTGCGGCGAGTCCGGGGGAGACTAACAGCCGGGGACGACAACGCCCCCGGCTGTTTTCCGTTCGTGACCGGGCTCAGAGCCGGTGTGCCGCCCCCGTGGGCGTGGCCCCGCGCGTGTCCAGCAGCAACTGCGCCTTCACCGACAGCCCCTGCAGGTCGTACGTGCGGTGCTGCTGCAGCAGGATCGTCAGGTCGGCGTCGGCGGCGGTCTCGTAGAGCGACTCCGCGCGCGGGACCGGGCGGTCCAGCACGTTCCAGGAGGCCACCAGGGGGTCGTGGAAGCTCACCGAGGCGCCCAGCTCCATCAGCCGGATCGCGATCTCCTGGGCCGGTGTGCCCTGCAGATCGGCCAGGTCGGGCTTGTAGGCGACGCCGAGCAGCAGCACGCGCGCGCCGCGGGCGGACTTGCCGTGCTCGTTGAGGAGGGTGGCCGCGCGCTGCACGACGTACCGGGGCATCCGGCTGTTGACCTGCTGGGCCAGCTCCACCATCCGCAGGGTGCGGGTGGCGTGCCCGGTCAGGTCCTGCGGTACGCCGTGCCCGCCGACGCCCGGGCCCGGCCGGAACGCCTGGAAGCCGAAGGGCTTGGTCTCCGCGCACCGGATGACGTCCCACAGGTCGACGCCCAGCTCATGGCACAGCACGGCCATCTCGTTGACGAGTGCGATGTTGACGTGCCGGAAGTTGGTCTCCAGCAGCTGTACGGTCTCCGCCTCGCGCAATCCACGCGCGCGTACCACCTTGTCGGTGAGCCGGCCGTAGAAGGCGGCGGCCGACTCGGTGCAGGCGGGGGTGAGGCCGCCGATGACCTTGGGGGTGTTGGCGGGGACGTGGTCGCGGTTGCCGGGGTCGACGCGGCTGGGGGAGTAGGCGAGGTGGAAGTCGCGGCCAGCGCGCAGCCCCGAGCCCTCCTCCAGCAGGGGGCGCAGGAACTCCTCGGTCGTGCCGGGGAGCACCGGCGACTCCAGGATGACGGTGATGTGCGGGCGGAGCCGCTCGGCGAGGGTGCGGGCGGCCGCCTCCACCTGGCCGAGGTCGAGTCCGCCGTCGGCGCCGCGCGGGGTCGGCGCGCAGATCACCGCGGTGCGCACCCGGCCGAGCTGGGCCGGGTCGGTGCCGGGCCGGAAGCCCGCGGAGTGCATCCGGCGCAGCTCGGCGGGACTGAGCGAACTCGCCTCGGGGCCGGTGGCGTAACCGACGGTGGGGATGCGTGCGGCGACGGCGGCCTGAGCGAGCGGCAAGCCGTAGGGGCCGAGTCCGATGACGGCGAGGTCTGCGGGCATGGCGTGGGCGGTCCTTCCCGATAGCCGAAGCGGGACAGGCGCGCAACCGCTGTGGACAGGATGAGCGCATGCAATGTCAGACTAGGTACACATATGACTGTTATGTGTGATTCTGTTCGTGTGTCTTCCGAGGGTTGTGCGTGAGTTGTCCACAGGTTGGGAACTCGTGGTGGCTGAAGTCGGGCAAGCCGGTCAGAATTTGGGCATGAGGAGGGGATGAACCGGGCTTCGCCCGCCGGGGTGCGGCCGACGCGAGTGAGTCTGCGACAGCGGGAGGCAGCGTGAGGACAGCGACTCTGGGGCCGACGCAGCGCGCCGAGGCACTGGCGGCGATGGCGGAGCGTGAGCTGGACGTGCTGGTGATCGGCGGCGGAGTCGTCGGCGCGGGCACCGCGCTGGACGCCGTCACGCGCGGCCTGTCCACCGGTCTGGTCGAGGCCCGCGACTGGGCGTCCGGCACCTCCAGCCGGTCCAGCAAGCTGATCCATGGCGGTCTGCGCTATCTGGAGATGCTCGACTTCGCTCTCGTCCGCGAGGCCCTCAAGGAGCGCGGACTGCTCCTGGAGCGGCTGGCCCCGCACCTGGTCAAGCCGGTGCCGTTCCTGTACCCGCTGCAGCACAAGGGCTGGGAGCGGCTCTACGCCGGTTCGGGCGTCGCGCTCTACGACGCGATGTCCATGGCCCGCGGCCACGGCCGGGGCCTGCCCCTGCACCGCCATCTGACCCACCGTCAGGCCCTGCGTGTCGCCCCCTGCCTGAAGAAGGACGCCCTGGTCGGCGCCCTGCAGTACTACGACGCGCAGATGGACGACGCCCGCTTCGTGGCCACCCTGGTGCGCACCGGGGCGTCCTACGGCGCGAAGGTGGCCAACCGTGCCCGCGTGACCGGGTTCCTGCGCGAGGGCGAGCGGGTGGTCGGCGCCCGGGTGCAGGACGTGGAGGGCGGCGGGGAGTACGAGATCCACGCCAAGCAGATCGTCAACGCGACCGGGGTGTGGACCGACGACACACAGGCCATGGTGGGGGAGCGGGGCCAGTTCCACGTGCGCGCCTCCAAGGGCATCCACCTGGTCGTGCCCAAGGACCGTATCCACTCCACCACCGGCCTGATCCTGCGCACCGAGAAGTCCGTCCTCTTCGTCATCCCCTGGGGCCGGCACTGGATCGTGGGCACCACCGACACCGACTGGAACCTCGACAAGGCCCATCCGGCCGCGTCCAGCGCCGACATCGACTACCTGCTGGAGCACGTCAACTCGGTGCTCGCGGTGCCGCTCGGCCGCGACGACGTGCAGGGGGTGTACGCCGGTCTGCGCCCGCTGCTCGCCGGCGAGTCCGACGCCACCAGCAAGCTCTCCCGCGAGCACACCGTCGCCCATCCGGCGCCGGGACTCGTGGTCGTGGCGGGCGGCAAGTACACCACCTACCGCGTGATGGCGAAGGACGCGGTCGACGAGGCGGTGCACGGCCTGGACATGCGGGTCGCCGACAGCGTGACGGAGGAGACCCCGCTGCTGGGCGCGGAGGGCTACCAGGCGCTGTGGAACGCGCGCGCCCGGACGGCCGCCCGCACCGGGCTCCACGTGGCCCGCGTGGAACATCTGCTGAACCGGTACGGCTCCCTGGCCGAGGAAGTCCTCGACCTCGTCGCCGCCGACCCCGCCCTGGGCGAGCCTCTGCAGGCGGCCGACGACTATCTGCGCGCCGAGGTGGTGTACGCCGCCTCGCACGAGGGCGCCCGGCACCTGGACGACGTGCTCACCCGCCGCACCCGCATCTCCATCGAGACCTTCGACCGGGGCACCCGCAGCGCCCGTGAGGCGGCCGAGCTGATGGCACCGGTCCTCGGCTGGGACAAGGACCAGATCGAGCGCGAGGTAGAGCACTACGAGAAGCGGGTGGAGGCCGAGCGAGAGTCCCAGCGCCAGCCCGACGACCTGACGGCGGACGCGGCGAGGCTGGGCGCGCCGGACATCGTGCCGTTGGTTTGAGCGAGCGCGGCCGAAGCCGGCCCATGCGCCAGGTGCCCGGCGGCAGCCGAACACCCGTCACCCCCGCCGAAACCAGGCGCATTTCCCCGAAACCGGCGCACCGGCTCCCGCCTGAGGCGAAGGGCACCCTGGGCGCTCGGCACTTGTCGGGTGAGAGACAATGGAGGCTCTGTCAGGGCGGGTTGTTTGAGGGGACGCATGTCGGAGGCGGAGCGGGCGGGTACATCTCGTCAGGGGACTCGTCAGGACAAGAGCGAGCGTCGTCTCCTCGCCGGGCGGTACCGGCTGGGAGATGTGCTGGGCCGGGGCGGGATGGGCACGGTCTGGCGCGCCGAGGACGAGACCCTGGGCCGGACGGTCGCCGTCAAGGAGCTGCGGTTCCCGTCGAACATCGACGAGGAGGAGAAGCGGCGCCTGATCACGCGCACCCTGCGCGAGGCCAAGGCGATCGCCCGGATCCGCAACAACAGCGCGGTGACGGTCTTCGACGTGGTCGACGAGGACGACCGGCCATGGATCGTCATGGAGTTGGTGGAGGGCAAGTCCCTCGCCGAGGTCATCCGCGAGGACGGCCTGCTGGAGCCGAAGCGCGCCGCCGAGGTGGGGCTCGCCGTCCTCGACGTGCTGCGCTCCGCGCACCGCGAGGGCATCCTGCACCGGGACGTGAAGCCGTCGAACGTGCTCATCGCCGAGGACGGCCGGGTCGTGCTCACCGACTTCGGTATCGCGCAGGTCGAGGGTGACCCGTCCATCACCTCCACCGGCATGCTCGTCGGTGCCCCCTCCTACATCTCCCCCGAGCGGGCCCGCGGCCACAAGCCGGGGCCGGCGGCCGACCTGTGGTCGCTCGGCGGCCTGCTGTACGCGGCGGTCGAGGGCGTGCCCCCGTACGACAAGGGCTCGGCGATCGCCACGCTCACCGCGGTGATGACCGAGCCCCTGGAGGAGCCCAAGAACGCGGGGCCGCTCAAGGACGTCATCTACGGCCTGCTCACCAAGGACCCGGCCGAGCGGCTCGACGACGCGGGCGCCCGGGCCATGTTCAACGCCGTGATCCATGCGCCCGAACCGGAGCCGATGGACGCCACGCGGGTGGTGCCGCTGCCGCCGCAGCCGGGTTCGTCCCAGGGCAGGCGGGGCGAGGAGGCCGGGGAGAAGCTGCGCGGCGCGCTGCGTTCGGTCCGCAAGGCGGCCGGGGCGGCCACGGGAGCCGGGTCCGCCCGGACGAAGAACGGCGGCGACACGGCCGCGCCGGGTGCCGGTGAGGCCGCGGGTGCGGGCGGTGCGACGGCCGGCGGGGCACGCCCTGCCGCGCAGGGCGGGGGACGACTGGCCTCCTCCGGCGGAGTGCGACCGGCGTCCTCCGGCGGAGCGCGGCCCGCCTCCTCCGGTGGGTCCGGCGCCGGGGCCGCCGGCAGACAGGCGGGTCCTGCCGTCGGCGCCTCCAGTGTCTCCGGTGCCGCCGGTGTGACGAACTCCAGCGCGAACAAGCCGAGTTCGGGTTGGCCCGTGATGCCGCCGCCGGACCTGGACCTGCCGCCGCGGCCGGTGCCGCGGGCACCGCTGACCGACGTGGTGCCCAAGCGCACGCTGGTGATCATCGCGGTGATCGTCGCCCTCGCCGTGCTCGGCACGGTCCTGGCCATCGCCCTGAGCGGCGACGACAAGAGCGGCAAGAACAGCGGGGCCAAGGCGGCGGCGAGCGCCAGTGCGTCCACCAAGCAGGACAAGGACGACAAGACCACCGGCAGCGGGGCGCGGACGGACGGGACGAGCACGTCGTCGTCCGGCACCGGAGCCGCCCCGGGCGCCGCCGCCGACGCGAGCGCGTCCACCGACGACTCAGGCTCGGCCGACTCCTCCGGCAAGTCCGGTGCCAAGGACGGCGGAAGCGCACCGGTGGTGTCGACCCGCAAGGGCGGCCAGGGGTACTCGATCGGGCTGCCCAAGGGATGGACGTACCAGTCCACCGGCAGCGCGGGTGACCGGTACGCCGGTCCGGACGGGCAGAAGCTGCTCATCGGCTGGACCAGCAGCCCCAAGAGCGACCCGGTGGCGGACTGGAGGAACCAGGAGGGTTACATGGTGCGCTCCCAGTACCACAGGATCCGCATAGAGAAGGTCGACTACCGCGACTGGAACACGGCCGACTGGGAGTTCACCTACGTCGACGGTGGCACCAAGTACCGCACCATCGACCGCGGGTTCGTGGTCGACGGCCATCTCGGTTACGGGCTGATGTACACGGCGAAGGCCGCGAACTGGGACAGCGACCTGCGCAAGGACACGTGGAAGACGCTCACCGCCTCCTTCCAGCCCAAGCCATAGGCTTCGGGCGTCGGTTCGGGGCGTGAGAATCCGTCATCCACTCCGTGCGGTTTGCCTCCGGCACGTATCGTGAATGGTTGCGGACCGTACGCAGCCGGAAGTGTGTGCGAAACGGGTCGCGAGGCGAACGGATGTGACCAGCCGGGCGGCCGGGGGAGGCAACGTGGACGACTACGCGGGTCGGGTGCTCGCCGACCGCTACCGCCTGCCGTTGCCGCCCTCCGACGAGTACGAACTCACCGAGACCCGCGCCTTCGACACCTACAGCGGTCAGGAAGTGCTCGTCCGGCAGGTGCCGTTGCCGGAGGTCGTCGAGGCCGAGGTGCTCGACGCGGAGGGGCTGCCCGCGGGCTTCACCGCGCGTGAGCGCGGGGCCGGGACCCGGCGGACGCCGGACGCCCGGACCGCCACCCGGCGGCCCGCCGATCCGGCCGTACGGCGTGCCGTCGAGGCCGCGCAGGCCGCGGCCCGCATCCCCGACCATCCGCGCCTCGACCAGGTCTTCGACGTGTTCGCCGAGGGCGGTTCGCTGTGGATCGTCAGCGAGTTGGTGGCCGCGCGCCCGCTGGCCGCGCTGCTCGCCGAGCAGCCGCTGTCGCCGTACCGGGCGGCCGAGGTCGCCGCCGACGTCCTCATGGCGCTCCGGGTGCTGCACGGCCATGGCTGGGTGCACCGCAACATCACCGCCCGCACGGTGCTCGTCTGCGACGACGGCCGCGTGATGCTGACCGGTCTCGCCATCGGCGCCGCGGAGGAGGCGCTGTGCGGGTACGACCCGGTGCCGGGCCGGGAAGGACGGGAAGAGGGGGCCGTCGGAGGAGCGGGGACGGAGGCCGAACCTACCGGACCGACCGGGCCAGGCGCCGGTCCCGGGGTGGCAGTTCGGGCCGCTGGTGGTCTGGGCGTTCCTCCGGGGTCGGGCGGTGGCCTGGATGTGCCACCGAGGCCGGGTGGGCTGGGAGCGGGCCGGGGGCCGGGAGGGACTCCCTTCGCCGGAGCCACCGGGGACTCCCCCGGTTCCAGCGACCGGCCGAGGGGTGTGGCCGGCGGGGCGGCCGGAGCGAGCGGTGTGCCCTCCGCGGACGTCGACCCCGAGGCCGCGCGCCGGGCCGCGATCCAGGCAAGGGCGGCCGGAGGGCTGCCGGTGCCGGGGGCGAACGGGGTGTCCGGCGGGCCCAACCCGGCGGGTCAACGGCCCCTGGAGAACGGGGCGGACATCCGTGCCGCCCGCGCCGGGGCCATCGCCGCGTACCGTGCGGGTGCCCGTGCCGCCGCCCGCGTGCAGGAGGCCCGGCAGAGCGGGCGCCCCAGCCTGCCCGGGGCCCGGCCGCCCGCCGAGGGCGACGCCGGCCCCGCCCGGGCCGACGGCACGCCGCAGCCGCCGTACTCCGGTGGCCCGGGCACCACGACCCCGCCCGGACGGATCGCCGACCCGTACGGAGTGCGGGGCGCCCCCTGGCACGGCGCCTCACCGCGCCCCGCTGCCGGCGGCCCCTCCCCGGCCCTGCCGGGCGGCCCACAGCGCCCGGGGCTCCCCTCGGCGAACCCCCGACCGTCAGTCCCCGGCCAGGCCCCCGCCTCCGCCCCGGACCCCACCGTCGACCTCGCCCACCAGGCCTCCGACCTGGCCCCCTACGCGACCCCCGCAGCCACTCCCCACACCGGCCCCCACCCTGCCGACCCCCACTGGAACGAGCCGGGAGCCGCCGTTGCCCGCCGGGGCCCCGCGACTGCCCTGGCGGCCGAGCGGGCCCGGCAGGTGCGGATGACCGTCGTGGGGCCGGTGACCGAGCGGTGGGCGCCGGAGCAGGCCGGGCCCGTGCACGAGAACTGGCAGCTGGCGGCGCCGATCGGGCCCGCCACCGATCTGTGGGCGCTGGGCGCGCTGCTGTTCCGGGCCGTGCAGGGGCATGCGCCCTACCCGGAGGAGTCGACGGCCGAACTGGTGCAGCTGGTGTGCGCCGAGCCGCCCGCCTTCGCCGAGGAGTGCGGCCCGCTCCGGCCGGTCGTGGAGTCGCTGCTGCGCCAGGACCCCACCGAGCGTCTGGACGTCGAGGAGCTGAACGGCTGGCTGCGCTCGCTGGTGCGCTCCGCGCCCGAGCCGGACGCCGGCACCCACGTCGTACCCGTGCCGCCAGCCGACCCGAGCCGGCTGCCGATCGTCCGGCGCCGCGGCGAGCTGGTGCGGATGCGGCGGCGACGCGCCGGGCTGCCCGAGGTCCATCCACACGGCCGGCACAAGCGCGGCCGGGCCCGGGAGGAGGCGCGTTCGCCGCGCAGTCTGGGCCGGACCCTGCTTGTGCTGATCCTGATCCTGCTGGCCGGCGCGATCGCGTACGCGATGCTGTTCATGCCCAAGCAGGGGGAGAGCGGGGCCGCGGGGAGCACGGACCGTACGGGCAGCGCGGGTGAGGCCGGTCCCGCGCCCTCGCCCACCCGGCAGTCACCCTCCGAGCAGGGCGGCGGCCCCTCCGCGTCCGCGCCCGCCACCGAGCCCCAGACCGGCGGCGACCCGTCCGTCGCCGACGGCTTCACCCTGCGCAAGGATCCGGAGGGGTTCCAGGTCGCCGTCGCAAAGGGCTGGGACCGAACCCCGAAGAACGGCAGCGGCCAGGTGGCGTACGGGCACGGGAACTTCGAGCTGATCGTCGTACCGGGCAGGGACAGCGCGTCGACGTACGGCAGCGACCCGATGGCCTACCAGCGGGACAAGGAGAGCGAGCTCCAGCCGTACCGCGACTCCAGCTGGGCCACGGCCACCGGCCTGAGAACCATCGAGGTGGGCGGACGGACCATGGCCGAGGGACAGTTCACCTGGACCGACGGCCAGGGCCGCGACCTGTTCGTGCGCAACATGGCGATCCTGCTGAACGGCCGGTACCACCTCATTCAGGTCCGTGGCCCGGAAGCCGAACGGGACCAGGTGACACGGCTGTACGAGCAGGCGACGGCGACGTACCGCTACACCGGTTGAGCGCCCCGTATACCGGTTGGCCGGTACCGGCCGATTCCTGCGGCGACAAGCGTCACAGTGCTGTCACCTTGGGACCCCGCCGGTTCCCAGTTGGTTGACGGGTCCTTAGTCTGACCCTGTCAAGAGCATTGCGGGGCAACGTGAATCAGATGCAGGGCCTGCTCATAGCGGGCCGCTACCGGCTCGCCGAATCCATCGGCAGCGGCGGCATGGGCCGGGTGTGGCGCGCCCACGACGAGGTGCTGCACCGGACGGTCGCCGTCAAGGAGTTGACCGCCGCGCTCTACGTCTCCGACAGCGACCGGGCCGTGCTGCTCGCCCGCACCCGGGCCGAGGCCCGCGCCGCGGCGCGCATCAACCACTCCGCGGTCGTCACCGTGCACGACGTCCTCGAACACGACGGCCGCCCGTGGATCGTCATGGAGCTGGTCGAGGGCAACTCGCTGGCCGACGCGGTCAAGGAGCGGGGACGGGTGGAGCCCAGCGAGGCCGCCCGCATCGGGCTGTGGGTGCTGCGTGCGCTGGGCGCCGCGCACTCCGCCGGCGTGCTGCACCGGGACGTCAAGCCCGGCAACGTCCTCCTCGGCCGGGACGGCCGGGTCCTGCTCACCGACTTCGGCATCGCCCAGATCGAGGGCGACTCCACCATCACCCGCACCGGAGAGGTCGTCGGCTCGGTCGACTATCTCGCGCCCGAGCGGGTGCGCGGCCACGACCCCGGCCCGGCCTCGGACCTGTGGGCGCTCGGCGCCACGCTGTACACGGCGGTCGAGGGCCGTTCGCCGTTCCGCCGCACCTCGCCGCTGACCACCATGCAGGCGGTCGTCGAGGAGGAGGCCACCGAACCGCAGTACGCCGGTCCGCTCGGCCCTGTCATCATCGCCCTGCTGCAGAAGGACCCGGCGCAACGGCCCGGCGCGGACGAGACGGAGCAGATGCTCGCCGAAGCGGCGGAGGGGCGGCGGCCGAACGCGGCGCAGGTGTACGTGCCCACGCAGCACGGCCGCTTCCAGCCGGAGGCGCAGACGGGTCCCACGCGCTCCGGCGCGGAGAGGACCACCGGAACGCCGTATCCGCCGGTGACCGGGCCGACGCGGGTCGTCGGTCCGTACGACAGGGGTTCCGGGCACCACACGCCCGTCCCGCAGGGGCAGCCGGTACAGCCGGTACGGCCGCCCAAGCGCCGCAGGCTGCGCACGCTCGCCCTGGTGGTCGTCCTCGCCGCGATCGTCGGCGGAGGTGTCGCGGTCGCGCTGCAGCAGTTCGGCACGGGCAGCCCCGGCGACTCCGCCTCTATTTCGTCGACTCCGAGTGTCAGCGCCAGTGCCAGTGCCACGCCGAGCGACGAGGGCGGTCAGGGGGCGGTTCCCGCCGGTTGGGAGCGGCGCAACGACCCTGTGGGCTTCAGCATCTCCCTGCCCAAGGGGTGGAAGCGGTCCGTCTCCATCGACCAGGACGGCCTCCGGCAGGTCGACTACTCGCCCGACAAGGGCAAGCACCTCGTGCGCG
Source organism: Streptomyces sp. NPDC052107 (assembly GCF_040680215.1). NCBI lineage: Bacteria > Bacillati > Actinomycetota > Actinomycetes > Kitasatosporales > Streptomycetaceae > Streptomyces > Streptomyces sp. NPDC052107. The sequence goes on along the minus strand of NZ_JBFAWG010000013.1, from coordinate 153,118 downwards.
TCGCCGTCGACACCGCGCCGGACTTCCGCACCTCGTACGAGCACATGAGCAACCTGGACCAGCGGGTCTCACGGCGGCTGCTGGACTACAAGCAGCTGAGCCTCAAGGAGGAGCTTTTCCGCGACCAGCCGGGCGTCCGCTGGGAGTACACGTGGAACGCGCTGGCCAAGGACCCGCCGCACTACTTCCCGGGGCCCTACCATGCGATCGACGTCGGGTACATGGAGAGTGACGGCACCGAGTACGCCATCTACGCGGCCTCGCCGGCCGACGACTGGGCCACCACCAGAAAGCAGTTCGACTGGATCGTGCGGGGCTTCCAGGAGGGTTGATCCGAGTGGAACAGAAGGTTCCGCTGTCACTGTGGTCGCTCTCATCGCCCCGGAGCGGGTGTTGGGGAAGCGGCCGGGTCCTGCCTCCGATCTCTGGTCGCTCGGCGTGGTGCCGTACGCGGCGGCGGAGGGCGTCTCGCCGTTCCGCCGCAGCAACACCCCGGTGACCCTGCAGTCCGTCCTCAACTCGACGCCGCCCGCGGCGCCGGCCTCGGCCGAGGGGCCGCTGGCCGACGTCATCAACGGGCTTCTGCAGAAGGACCTTCGCGCCGTCCGGACGCCGGGCAGGTGCGGGCGTTGCTGGAGACGGCCGCGCATCCGCCTGCTCCGGCCGGCCGCGACTCAGGCGGTGCAGTCGGCCGAGGGGGCGTCGAAGGGCGGCATCCGGCTCGGCCGCAAGACCCTGTTCGGGCTCGGCGCGGCGGTCGTCGCGGCCGCGGTGGCGGCGTATCTGGTGATCTCGGACTCGTTCGTGGGGCCGCTGCCGGACGGCTGGGAGCGGGTCAAAGAAAAGGACGTCGTCGGCGGTGCCGGAGGGCTATGTGCGGGGTGTCCCCAGCCGGGAGTCGGGCAAGGAGCACTGGGTTACCTACACCGACCCGAGCCACGTTGTGTCGGCGGGCCTGTCCCTGTAACAAGAAGTCCGAGAACGTCGTGACCTACGTGGAGAACGACTTCAGGGAACGCGGTCGCGTATCGGCCCATCCGAAAATCGCGTGGGCCGATACGTCAACGATTCGAGGCCGACCCCGAGCGCTTCCCGTCTGCTCTCAGGTGAGCGAAGCTCGCTGGCGAATGACAGTAAAAGAGGGCGCCGACAACCACTGTGCTTCAGCGAGGGGTAATCCGCAGTCGGTCGGCGTCACCTTCATCGCGGGGCTCAGGCATAGTCCGTGCAAGAACGGACTATCGTACTCCCTTCTATGACCGCCACCTGCGCGCCGATGTAGTCGAGATCATCGCCGGAGGGCGACGCGTAAGTGGTGAAGGAGGTAGTCGATCCGTTTCCGTCGTATTCGGAATGCCAGGGCCACTCGGTTACCCACCCAGTGCCGTCGTCAATGGAAACCAGTCGAATGGCCACATGGTGACCATCGGCAGCGGTGTCCTTGACCCAACCGCTGATGTCCACATGGTGGGCTGTCCAGTTGGTGAACGTGAGACTCCCCGAGGCGCCGGTCACCGAGCACGCGGCTCCGCCACTCGCCGCGCTGGCATTGGTCACTGTGGCCGTAGCGAATATTGCCACCGCCGCGACGCTCGTGACGGAAAGGCGCTTAAGTGTGTTTCCCATAAGGAAAAGGTAAGGGTTCCATGATTCACATGACAGCATGATTCAAGCCACCCGTTTTACCCTGTATGGCGTGTATCCCTTGGTAATTTGCCATGTTTTGTATCTTTTTCAAAGCAGGTTGTGGCCGAAAATGATCGCCCCTGGCCGCCCGGCCCGACCTGGTGTTGCTCCCGGATCTTCGTAGACAAGGCGTCCGGCAGGAACAGGGCCAGTCGGAGCTCGGCAAGGCGCTGGACTACCTCCGTGAGGGCGACTTTGCCGGTGGTCACCCAGGGGCCGCCGCCCTGGTAGGCGAGGTCGGCCCAGGTTGGGGACGCGGTCGCACTCGGCGAGGGTGCCGTCCAGCAGGGCGAAGTCCGGTGGGCCTCGCGCAGGACCTTCAGCAGACCCGGCGCGCGTTCGGCGAGCAGGTGGATGACCGCGAGGGTGTAGGCGTGAGCGGTGGACTCGCTGATCCCGACCTCGGCAGCGATCTTCGGACGCCGGTATCGGGCGGCGAGGTAGGTGTCCTTGGTGTGACAGGCGGAGATCGCGGCCTGGACGAGCGCTCCCTTGAGCCACGGGTCACCGGGGCGGGGCTTGCCGGAGGGGCTCTTGCCCACGGACTCGTAGTTGCACGGACGCAGTCCAGCCCAGGAGGCGAGCTGGCCGGCGGACGGGAAACGGGAGATGTCCGCACCGATCTCGGCCAGGATCACCAGAGCGGCGCGCACTCACCCCGGGGATCGTGGCCGGCAGCTCGACCTGCCGTTCGAACGGCCGCATGTGTTCCTCGATGCGAGCGTTGAGGCGCCGTTCCATCGCCGTGGCCTCGTCGATCCGGTCCGGCATGGTCCGCGCCGAGGCCTGAGTTCCCAGGAGTGTGCCACCGGCTGTCTCGGGACGGCGGCATACTTGGCCGATCGCCGCCCCGGAAGGCGTCCGTCCGATGCGGCATGATGGGGCGCATGGGGACCGAGGGGGACGTCTTCCGTGTGATCGCGGGCCGTTACCGCCTGGAGGCGAGGATCGGGCGCGGGGGCATGGGCGTCGTGTGGCGGGCCCTCGACCAGGTGCTGGAACGCCGGGTCGCGGTCAAGGAACTCCTCCCGGACGACTCGCTCTCCGAGGGCGACGCGCGGCGCCGCCGGGAGCGTACGTTCCGTGAGGCGCGGGCGGTCGCCCAGCTGCGGCATCCGCACATCATCGTCGTGCACGACGTGGTGGAGCAGGACGAACGTCCCTACCTTGTCATGGAGTTGGTCGACGGGGGTTCGCTCGCCGACCGTATCCTCCGGCAGGGCCCGGTCGACGCCGGCGAGGCCGCGCGGATCGGCATCGCCCTGCTCGGCGCGGTCCGCACCGCGCACGAGGCCGGGGTGCTGCACCGGGACATCAAGCCCGCGAACGTGCTGATCGAGTCCGGTACCGGCCGGATCGTGCTGACCGACTTCGGCATCGCGCAGGTCGCGGGCGCCACCACGCTCACCGAGACCGGCTCGTTCGTCGGCTCGCCCGAATACACCGCGCCGGAGCGGATGTCCGGGGTCCGCACCGGGCCGGAGTCCGACCTGTGGTCGGTCGGCGCGCTGCTGTGCACGGTGCTCAGCGGCGAGTCGCTGTTCCGGCGCGACTCGCTCGGCGGCATCCTGCACGCCGTGGTCGCCGCCGAGATCCGGCCACCCGTCGAGGCCGAGCCGCTGCTGCCGGTCGTACGGGGGCTGCTGGAACGCGACCCCGACCGGCGCCTCGGCGCGGCCGACGCCGAGCAGATGCTGTGGACGTTCCTCGAGACGGGCCGGACCCCGGAGGCACCGGGAACGCCGGGCGGGCCGGCCTCCGGGCGAGGCCACCGGATCGGCGGGGGCCGGGCACCGAGGTCGGGAGTGGCGGGGGGTTGGACGCATAGGTCCCGGGCGGCGGGGAGCCGTAGGCCTGGGTCCGATGCGGTTCACGGCCGTCCATCGGGGTCCGATGGGGCCCCGGACGGTATGCCGGGGATCGGTGCGGCGCAGGGCGGTACGCCGGGGTCCGATACGGCCCGGGGGCATACGTCGGGGTCCGATGCGGCGCAGGGTCGTACGCCGGGGTCCGGGGCGGCGGGGAGTCGTCCCTCGGAATCCGATGTGGTGCAGGGGCCTGTCTCGGGGTCCGAGGCGGCCCACGGCCGTACGTCGGGGTCCGATGCGGCGCAGGGTCGTACGCCGGGGTCCGGGGCGGCGGGCAGTCGTCCCTCGGAATCCGATGCGGTGCAAGGGCCTGTCTCGGGGTCCGAGGCGGCCCACGGCCGTATGTCGGGGTCCGATGCGGTCCAGGACCGTACGTCCTGGTCCGACGCTGCAGGGCCGCGTGTACCGAGGTCGGATGCGGCCTCGGGGTCTGCGCCGTGGGCCGATGTGGCCCGGGGCCGTACGCCGGAGGCCGCCGCGGCCTACTCGCCGACCCGGCAGGACCTTCCGCACGGCGGACCCCACTCGCCGCCCACCGCATCCGCGGCGGCGGAGCCCCCGGCCCGCACGTTCACGCGCGGGGTGCTGATCGCGGCCCTGCTCGTCGCCGCGCTGGCGGGGGCCGGTGTGTCGGCGGCGACGCTGCTGCTGCACGGGAGCGGGGACGGCGGCGGTGGCAGCCCCGGCGGGACAGCGACCTCCCCGGCGACCGGGACCGGAACGAGTCCGTCCGCGCTGCCGTCCCCGTCGCCCAGCGGGACCCGCCCGACGGCCTCGGCCGGCTCGCACACCGCGCCCTCCGGATACCGCACGGCCCGGGACCCGGCCGGCTTCTCCCTCGCCGTACCGGAGGACTTCACGCGCAGTCCGCAGGGCGAGCGCGTCTTCTATCTCTCACCCGGTGAGACCTTCCGTCTCGGCGTCAAGGTCGCCGATCCCCAACCGGGCGGCCCGCAGGCCGTGATGGATCAGTCGGCCGCCAAGGGCCCCGTCACCAACCCCGGTTACCACGACGGCCGGGTCACCTCCACCACACACGGCGGACACCCGGCGGCGCTCTGGGAGTTCAGCTGGAACGGCTTCAGCGCGGCGGAGGGACCGCGGCACACCTACGACCTGTGCTGGGAGGAGAGCGGGAGGATGTACGACGTGTGGGTGTCGGCGCCGGTCGGCAAGGTGCGGGAGGCGCGGGAGTACTTCGACGTGGCGGTCGACACCTTCCGGGCGGGGTCCTGAACGGCCGCTCGGTCACGGGTCGGTGACCGGTTCGTCTTCCCTGTGGCTGTGGGGGCCGATGGCGCGATATGGATGATGCATGAGCAGTGACGGGGGAGTCGGTCACGGCACCGACGACACGACGAGTTTTGTTCTGCAACCGCCGCAGCCGCCACAACCGCAGCCGAACGCACAGCCGCACCCCATCCCGGCTCAGCAGGAGGACCCCGGCGCCGGGCGGCTCGTCGCCGGCCGGTACCGACTGCTCGGCAAGCTGGGCCATGGCGGGATGGGGACCGTGTGGCGGGCCCAGGACGAGACGGTGGACCGGGAGGTCGCCGTCAAGGAGCCGCGCGTACCGGACAGCCTTCCCGAACGGGAACGCGCCAACGCCTTCGAGCGCATGCGCCGCGAGGCCCGCGCGGCGGCCCGTCTCGACCACCCGGCGGTGGTGAACGTCCACGACGTCGCGGTGGTCGAGGGCCGGCCCTGGATCGTGATGGAGCTGGTGCGCGGCCGCACCCTCGGCGACGTCCTGCGCGAGGGCACGCTGGACGCCCGCGAGGCCGCCCGGATCGGACTGCAGGTGCTCGGCGCGCTCGAGGCGGCGCACGCGGCGGGTGTCCTGCACCGGGACGTCAAACCCGACAACGTCCTGCTCGGCCGGCACGACCGGGTGGTCCTGACGGACTTCGGGATCGCCCGGATCGAGGGCGACACGCGGCTCACGGACACCGGCGGCTTCGTCGGCTCGCCCGAGTACATCGCGCCCGAGCGGGTGCTGGGCCGGCGGCCCGGCCCGGCGAGCGACCTGTGGTCCCTGGGCGTGCTGCTCTACACGGCCACCGAGGGTGTCTCGCCGTTCCGCCGCAGCAACACCCCGGCCACCCTCCAGTCGGTCCTCAACTCCACCCCGGCCCCGCCCGCCTCCGCCTCCGGCCCGCTGGCCGAGGTCATCAACGGGCTGCTCCACAAGGACCCCGCGCACCGGCCCCATGCGGACCGGGTACGGGCGCTGCTTCAGGAGGCGGCCAAGCCCCCGGCGCCGCCGACACCCACCCAGCCCGTCCAGATGGTCGCGCCCACCCCGGTCAGGCGGCTCGGCCGCAGGGCGTGGCCGGTCGCGGGCGCGGCGCTGGTCGTGACGGCGGTGGCGGCGTACCTGGTCCTGGCCGATCCCTTCGCGGGCCCGCTGCCCGACGGCTGGGCCGAGCGCCCGGCCCCGAAGCTCGGCGCCACCCTCGCCGCCCCGGCGAGCTACAAGGTGGTCACGCCCGGCAAGGACGACCAGGACCGGAACTGGGTGACGTACGAGGACTGGAGCGGCGGCGTCTGGATCACGCTGGAGCTGGCGAAGAAGTCGCAGGACTCCCTGGGCGAGATCAAGAACACCGCCCGGTCCCAGATGTACGCCGACGACGAGAAGTTCCGCGGCGACGGCGACTACTCCCTCGACATGCCCGGCGGTGCGAGGACACACCCGGACGACACCGCGACGTACCACGGCAAGGAGGCCGCGAAGAACACCGTCGTCTACAAGAGCAACGACGGCGGCAACCCCAGCCCGCGCGAACTCCAGATCTTCTACTACCGCACGGGCGGCGGCGACCTGTACAAGCTCACCGTCGGCTACCCGAACAAGGGCGACTTCACGGCCCGCGGCCGGGAGGTGGCCGAGGCGGCGATCGCGAACCTGGACATCAAGAAGCTGTGAGCGCCGGGTTTTTGAGGGTCCCGCTTCGACAAGGGCCTGGTGCTCGCGGTACTCATGTGACATGAGTGGAGACGGTGAACGCCCGCCCGACGCACGTCTGATCGGTGGCCGCTACCGGCTGGCCGGACGCCTCGGGTCCGGGCCCACCGGGACCGTCTGGCGGGCCCTGGACGAACAGGAGCCGGGTCGCCGGGTCGCCGTCAAGGAGCCGCTGCTGCCCGGCGATCCGGCCGACGACGAGGACAGCCGCCGTATCGCCCACCGGCTCTACCGGGAGGCCCGCGCCGCGGCCCGGGTGCGCCATCCCTCCGCCGTCACGGTGTACGACGTCGTCACCGAGGGCCATGTTCCCTGGATCGTCATGGAGTTGGTGGCGGGCGATTCGCTGCGGGAGGTCCTGCGGAGCGGCCCCCTCCCGCCCGCCGAGGCCGCCCGGATCGGGCTCGCCGTTCTCGGTGCCCTGCGCGCCGCCCACGCCGTCGGCATCGTGCACCGGGACGTCAAACCGGCCAACGTCCTGCTGGAGTCGGGCACCGGGCGGGTGGTCGTCACCGATTTCGGGACCGGCGACGGACACCCTGCGGAAGCGCCCTCCGGTTTCGTCGCTCCCGAGCGTGCCGCGGGACCCGGCGCCGGCCCGGCCTCCGACCTGTGGTCCCTCGGCGCCCTGCTCCGTGCCGCCCTCGCGGACACGGACCCCGGCCCGCTGGGCCCCCTGCTGGACCGGCTGCACGCCGACGAGCCGGAGGCCCGTCCGGGTGCGCAGGAGGTCACGGCGGCCCTGCGGGACTACCTCGGGCTCACGCCCGTACCGGACCCGGCACCCGAAGCCGCGCCCGAGCCCCCTTCGCCGCCACCCTCCGACCCGCCTCGCCGCACGCCGAGGACGGCGCTGGGACTCCTCCTGGCGAAAAAAGCCGGACTGGAGTGATCCTTCTGCTCGCGACCGTGTCAACGCCCTGATCAGCACATTCGCTGCCAGTGATCACTGGCGGTATGTGTGCAGTCCGTGAATCCCCGTTACCGACGGGTACACAAAGGCTGTCCCGCGGCATACCCTGCGCGTCATGACGGACACGCAGGCCCCGGACAGCACCGGCACCAACCCCCTCGCGCCCGCCCCCGAGGGCGCCCGCACCGCCGCCGACGTGGTCACGCCGGAACTGGTGGCCCAGCTCACCAAGGGCGTCGCCGGCTCCGGCCGTACCGCCAACCACACCCCGTTCACCGGCGAGAAGCTGGCCGACCTGCCCGAGTCCACCCCCGAGGACGTACTCAAGGCCTTCGAGGCCGCCCGCGCCGCGCAGGCCGTGTGGGGGAGGACCCCGGTACGGCAGCGGGCCGCCGTCCTCCTGCGCTTCCACGACCTGGTGCTGGAGCGGCAGGCCGAGGTGCTCGACCTGATCCAGCTGGAGACCGGCAAGGCCCGGCTGCACGCGCACGAGGAGGTGCAGGCCGTCGCCGTCGCGGCCCGCCACTACGGCCGCAAGGCCCCCGCCTACCTGCGGCCCAAGCGGCACACCGGCGCCGTCCCCACGCTCACCAAGGTCACCGAACTCCGTCATCCGCGCGGCGTGGTGGGCCAGATCGCCCCCTGGAACTACCCCCTGGAGCTGTCCGTCGGCGACGCGCTGCCCGCCTTCGTGGCCGGCAACGCGGTCGTGATGAAGCCGGACACCGAGACGTGCCTCACCGCGCTCTGGGCGCGTGACCTGCTGATCGAGGCCGGGCTGCCCGAGGGCGTCTTCCAGGTCGTGCTCGGTGAGGGCCCGGTCGTCGGTCCCGAGCTGGTCAAGCACGCCGACTACGTCTCCTTCACCGGCTCGACCCGCACCGGCCGCGAGGTCGCCCAGGGCGCCGCAGCCCGGCTGGTCGGCGTCTCCCTCGAACTCGGTGGCAAGAACGCCATGCTGGTGCTGGACGACGCCGACATCGAGAAGGCCGCCGCCGGTGCCGTACGCGCCTGCTTCTCCTCCGCCGGGCAGCTCTGCATCTCCATCGAGCGGCTGTACGTCCACGAGTCGATCGCCGACGCCTTCCTGGAGCGCTTCGCCGCCCGCACGAAGGCCATGCGGCTCGGCAACTCCCTCGCCTACGGCGCCGACATGGGCTCGCTGGTCGGCGAGCGCCAGCTGAAGACCGTTCAGCGGCATGTCGAGGAGGCCGTGGCGAAGGGCGCGAAGCTGATCGCGGGCGGGGCCGCCCGTCCGGACATCGGCCCGTACTTCTTCGAGCCGACCATCCTCGACGGCGTCGAGGACTCCATGGCCGTGTGCGAGGAGGAGACCTTCGGCCCGGTCGTCTCCATCTACCGGTTCACGAGCGACGACGAGGCGATCGAGCGCGCCAACGCCACGCCGTACGGCCTCAACTCCTCCGTCTGGACCAAGAGCGCCCAGCGCGGCCGGGAGGTCGCCGCCCGCCTGCGCACCGGCACGGTCAACGTCAACGAGGGCTACGCACCCGCCTACGGCAGCGTCCAGTCCCCGATGGGCGGCATGAAGGACTCCGGCCTCGGCCGCCGCCACGGCTCCGAGGGCATCCTCAAGTACACCGAGGCCCAGACGGTGGCCCAGCAGCGGTTGCTGCCGATGGCTCCCTCGCTGGGCATGACCGACGAGGGCTACGCCCGTTTCATGAGCACGAGTCTGCGCCTGATGAAGGCATTCCGGTTCCGCTAGAAGCACCGTTCGCCCACACCCGTTCTCGACGAGGAGAGCACGTGTCGCAGGAGAAGTCTGTCCAGACCCGGGACGAGGACGGGTACGACTACGACGTCGTCGTGGTCGGATCGGGGTTCGGCGGCTCGGTGACCGCCCTCCGCCTGACCGAGAAGGGATACCGGGTCGGTGTGCTCGAAGCCGGCCGCCGCTTCACCCGGGACTCCCTGCCGAAGAACTCCTGGGACCTGAAGAACTACCTCTGGGCGCCCAAGCTCGGCATGTTCGGCATCCAGCGCATCCACCTGCTGGGCAATGTCATGGTGCTGGCCGGCGCGGGCGTCGGCGGCGGTTCGCTCAACTACGCCAACACCCTCTACGTACCGCCGAAGGCGTTCTTCGACGACCCCCAGTGGCGGGAGATCACCGACTGGCAGGAGGAGCTGAGGCCGTACTACGACCAGGCCCGGCGCATGCTCGGCGTACGGCTCAACCCGACGATGACCCCCTCCGACGTGCATCTGAAGGCGGCGGCGCAGCGGATGGGCGTCGGCGACACCTTTCACCTCGCCCCGGTCGGCGTGTTCTTCGGCGACGGCAAGGACGCGGACGGGAAGGCGAAGGCCAGGCCCGGCGAGCAGGTGAACGACCCGTACTTCGGCGGCGCCGGTCCGTCCCGCAACGCCTGCACCGAGTGCGGCGAGTGCATGACCGGCTGCCGGCACGGCGCGAAGAACACCCTGAACGAGAACTACCTCTACCTCGCCGAGAAGGCGGGCGCGGTGGTCCACCCCATGACGACGGTCGTGTCCGTCACGGACGACTCGCGCGGCGGGTACGCGGTGGCGACCCTGCCGACGGACCGGAAGAAGAAGGGCGAGAGCCGGCTCTTCACCGCGCGCAGGGTCGTCCTCGCCGCCGGCACCTACGGCACCCAGACCCTGCTGCACCGGATGAAGACCGGCGGCCAGCTGCCGTATCTCTCCGCCCGGCTCGGCGACCTGACCCGCACCAACTCCGAGGCGCTGGTCGGCGCGCAGACCGACAACCGCCGCTACCGCAAGGCGACCGGCGAGCCGAAGGCCGACTTCACGCGTGGTGTCGCCATCACGTCCTCGATCCACCCCGACGAGAACACCCACATCGAGCCGGTCCGCTACGGCAAGGGCTCGAACTCGATGGGCGGCCTGTCCATCCTCCAGGTCCCCTACGCCGAGGGCTCCTCTCGCGCGCTGGCCTGGCTGGCGAACGCGGCCCGGCATCCGCTCCTGGTCCTGCGCTCCCTGTCCAACCGGCGCTGGTCCGAGCGGACCATCATCGGCCTGGTGATGCAGTCGCTGGACAACTCCCTGACGACGTACCTGAAGCCGGGCGGCGTCGGCAAGGGTCTGCTCACCGCGCGGCAGGGGCACGGCACGCCGAATCCCAAGCAGATCAAGGCCGCCACGGAGGCCGCCTCCGCGCTCGCCGCCGAGATCAACGGCTTCGCCGGCAGCAACGTCGGCGAGCTGATGGGCACCCCGCTCACCGCGCACTTCCTCGGCGGCTGCCCCATCGGCGACTCCGCCGGGACCGGCGTGATCGACCCCTACCACCGTCTCTACGGCCACCCGGGCATCTCCGTCGTGGACGGCGCCGCGGTCTCGGCGAACCTGGGCGTGAACCCGTCGCTGACGATCACCGCGCAGGCCGAGCGCGCGATGTCCTTCTGGCCGAACAAGGGCGAGGAGGATCCGCGTCCGGCGCAGGGTGCCGTGTACGAGCGGCTGAAGCCGGTGGAGCCGCAGGCCCCGGCGGTTCCCGCGGAGGCGTTCGGCGCGCTGCGCCTGCCGTTCCTGGGGATGCCGGCGGTGCCGCCGAAGCAGTAGCGCGGGCACGCCGAAGGGGCCTGCACCCCCCTCCTGGCGCAGGCCCCTTCGGTTGTGCGACCGCGCTTACGCGGCTGCGTTCGAACCGGCGCCCTTGCGGCGGCGGACGGTGAACACCGCTCCGGCGCCGGCGACGACGGCCACACCGCCGACGAGACCGATGGTCGGCAGCATGGAGCTGGAACCGGTCTCGGCGAGCGAGCCGGTGACGGTCTGGGTGTTGGTCTTGCTCGGCTTCTGGGTGGGAACCGGGACCTTGCCACCCTCCTGGGGCTTCGTCCCGCCCGTGTCGGTGCCGGCCTTGACGATCTTGATCAGGTAGCTGGCCTGGTCCGAGCCGATGCAGTTCTCGTCGTCGTCGAAGTACATGCCGCCACCGATGGTGAGGCCCTCACCGACCGGCGCGTTCGCCTTGACGTTCAGCCGGAGCTGGTAGTCCACCGTCTGGCCGGCCTTGATGTCGGCGAGGTCGAGGTAGCCGTTGGAGTGGCCGGCTCCGTCCTCGACGTCGTACCAGGCGCCGGCGTACTTCACCTGGAGCTGGACCTGGCTGGTCTTGAACGCGTACTGGGCGTTCGGGTCGCTCGGGCCGACGCCCGCGTAGAAGATGACGTCCTTGAGGTTGGTCGACGTCGGGTTCTTGACGCTGAGCGTGAAGGGGTGCCAGCCGCTGCCCACGGCGATCTCGCCGGGCAGACCGCTGAGCGAAACGTGGATCTTGGACTTGTAGTTGGCGTCGTCCTCCTCGCAGATCCCGGACGGCGTCGTCGGCTCGTCACTGGGCTCGGCGCTCTCACTGGGCTCGGTGGACGTGGACGCCGACGGGGATGCCGACTCGGACGCGGAGGCGGACTCCGACGCGCTCGGGCTCGCCGAGTCGGAGGCGGACGGGCTGACCGACGTCTGGCCGGCGGGCGAGCTCTCGTCGGCGGCCGGGCTGGTGCTCGGGTCGGCCGCGGGAGTCGTCTCGGTCGAGGTCGAGGTGCTGACCGAGGGGCTCGGGGAGTCGTCGGCGAACGCGGCAGGGGCACAGACCAGTGCGAGCGGCGCGAGGGCAGCCGTCGCGGCCGCGGTCATCATGGCGCGGCGAAGCTTCATTGAGGACCTCTTGTGGGGCTCCCGTGCTGCCACGCGGCAGCACGTGTCTCGGAGGCCTCCGTGTGTGGGGCACGGGCATGGCCGTTGGTTGCGTAGGTGAGACCCGTGACCTGTGAGAAGGGTTGTGCGCATGCCGGGCGTAAGACTGTGTGATGCCAGTCACATTCGACCGGGCGTTCGACCGGGCATTCCGCCGGGCATTCGGCCGGGCATTCGGCCGGGGCATGACGAAGGGCCCCGCGGGACGGAGAGACCGCGGGGCCCTTCTTCTGGTCAGCACCGACGTCAGGGCAGCGCCGGTGCCTGGGGCGGCGCCGGGGGCGCACGCTGGTTCGTTGGTCCTGCCCCCGGGGGGCGGACGGTGTGCAGCAATACCGTTTCGGTGCGGGCACCCGGCAGGTGACCCGGCACTGGTGCGTATGTGCAGTTTTCCGCCGGTCGGCCCCGGGCGTCCCCGGAGCCGACCGTTCTCTTGGGTGACCGGGCTGCTGTCCCCTGCCGTCCGGTCACTTCCCTGGAGCGAGGTCCCACGGCGTACGGCACGACCCTTACGCCTCATCGCTCCAGCGAGCCACGCGTGGTTCTGTCGGGCCCGCCCCTGGCTGGCACGGACACCTCGATCAACGAAGTGCCGCGCGAGCCAGTCACGCGCCGTATGGGTGAGGCAGCTCTCGAACTCACATACGACGCTGGGTTGCGGCGCTCAGATGCGACCCCGGCACAGCTCCAGCAGGGTCATGGCGAGGCCGGTGCCCGGCTTGCCGAGGGCCTCGCGGTAGCGGCCGAGGATCTCCATCTCACGGGAGAGGTGCACCCGGCGTCCGCCGGAGGCGATGCGGGTCTGCTGGACGACGGCGGAGACGGCCATCCGCTCCTGGATGAGACCGATGATCCGGTCGTCGAGCACGTCGATGCGCTCACGGGCGCCGGCGATGGTCTCTTCCGGGGTCGAGGTGGTCTCTTCCGGGGTGGTGGTGGTCATGTCGGGGGCTCCTGGTGAAGGTGGCTGGGACGCCCCGGAACGGCAGGACCCGGAAACGACAGACGCCCCGGGCCTTGTCGGCCCGGGGCGCCTGGTAAGTCGCTTGGCGTTGCGCTCAAGCAGCACGACCATGGCAGCCGGCGGGCCGGATGCCATAGGTAAAGACGAAGGTCGAGTGCTTGCGCATGGGGTCAGTATGCCATGGCTCGGCGCAGGGGAAGCCTCCGCGCCCACCCCGTTAGACTCGTTAGCACAGACCCCGCCCGACCACCAGAAGGCACCCCGTGTCATCAGCGACTTCCACTGCCGCCACCCCGGACACCGTCCTGGTCGTCGACTTCGGCGCGCAGTACGCCCAGCTCATCGCCCGTCGCGTCCGCGAGGCCCGGGTCTACAGCGAGATCGTGCCGAGCACCATGCCGGTGAAGGAGATGCTCGCCAAGAACCCCGCGGCGATCATCCTCTCCGGCGGCCCCTCCTCGGTGTACGAGGCGGGCGCCCCCACCCTCGACCGCGAGATCTTCGAGGCCGGCGTCCCCGTCTTCGGCATGTGCTACGGCTTCCAGTTGATGGCCCGGTCCCTCGGCGGCACCGTCGACAACACCGGCGCCCGCGAGTACGGCCGTACCGATCTGCACGTCTCCCGGACGTCCTCCACCCTCTTCGAGGGCACCCCGGACGAGCAGCACGTGTGGATGTCGCACGGCGACGCCTGCTCCGCCGCCCCCGAGGGCTTCACCGTCACCGCGTCCACGGACGTCGTCCCGGTCGCCGCCTTCGAGAACGACGAGAAGAAGCTCTACGGCGTCCAGTACCACCCCGAGGTCATGCACTCCACGCACGGCCAGCAGGTGCTGGAGCACTTCCTCTACCGCGGCGCGGGTCTGCAGCCGAACTGGACGACCGGCAACGTGATCGAGGAGCAGGTCGCCGCGATCCGCGAGCAGGTCGGCGACAAGCGGGCGATCTGCGGTCTGTCCGGCGGCGTGGACTCCGCCGTCGCCGCCGCCCTCGTCGCGCGGGCCATCGGCGACCAGCTGACCTGCGTGTACGTCGACCACGGCCTGATGCGCAAGGGCGAGACCGAGCAGGTCGAGAAGGACTTCGTGGCCGCGACCGGCGTCAAGCTCGTCGTCGTGGACGCCGAGGAGCGCTTCCTGACCGCGCTCAAGGGCGTCTCGGACCCCGAGGAGAAGCGCAAGATCATCGGTCGTGAGTTCATCCGCGTCTTCGAGCAGGCGCAGGCCGACATCATCGCCGACGAGGGCCCAGCCGTGGAGTTCCTGGTCCAGGGCACCCTGTACCCGGACGTGGTCGAGTCCGGCGGCGGCACCGGCACCGCCAACATCAAGTCGCACCACAACGTCGGCGGCCTGCCCGAGGACCTCGAGTTCAAGCTGATCGAGCCGCTGCGCAAGCTGTTCAAGGACGAGGTCCGCATGGTCGGCCAGGAGCTTGGCCTGCCGGAGGAGATCGTCCAGCGCCAGCCGTTCCCGGGCCCGGGCCTTGGCATCCGCATCGTCGGCGAGGTCACCAAGGAGCGCCTGGACCTGCTGCGTGACGCCGACGCGATCGCCCGCGAGGAGCTCACCGCGGCTGGCCTCGACCGCGACATCTGGCAGTGCCCCGTGGTGCTGCTCGCCGACGTCCGCTCCGTCGGCGTCCAGGGCGACGGCCGCACCTACGGCCACCCGATCGTGCTGCGCCCGGTGTCCTCCGAGGACGCCATGACCGCCGACTGGTCCCGGCTGCCGTACGACGTCCTGGCCCGCATCTCGACCCGGATCACCAACGAGGTCCGGGACGTCAACCGGGTCGTCCTCGACGTCACCTCCAAGCCGCCGGGCACCATCGAGTGGGAGTAGGCCCTAGGCGCGCTTGAGCGTGCGCAAGGGCGCACCGGGCTTCCAGACCTGGACGACGAGGTACTTCTCGTCCTCGACGTAGGTCCGTACGACCTCCGTCAGCTCGGTGCGGAAGAGGTGGAACGGCTCCGGCGGTTCCACCTCTTTCGTGTACCAGGACTTCCGCTCACCCCCGACCTCGTACGCCCGCCCCGCGATCCGTACGTCCCCGCCGCCCATGTCCGTGCCCTCGCCCGGGTTGGCCTGGAGCGAGAAGCGGGGGTCGCGGCGCAGGTCGAGGGCTTTCAGCGAGCCCGCCATCATGCCGAGCCACAGCTCGCCGCCTCGGAAGTCGGCCTCCAGCCCGGAGGTGCGCGGCGAGCCGTCCTTGCGCAGGGTGGCGAGGACGTGGTGACGGAAGGCGCCGAAACGCTCCTCGACGAGCCGCGCCGACCCGGGTTCGGCGGAGGCGAAGGCCGCCCAGTTCATATGTGCCATGCACGCCAGTCTGACCGGCAAACCGGACATCCTCTGTCGTGTTTCCACCGCGAACGTCATCTTTACAAAACAGCTCTGCCCTTTTGCGCTGCCCGGCGGTAACTTCCGGCGCGTACAGCAATCCCAGTGCTGGAGGACCTATGCACGGGCCCACCCCGCCGCCCCTGCCGCTGCCCACCGACCAGCTGCAGTTCGCCATGCCGCCGATGTTCGGCTCGGTCGAGGACGAGCGCCGGCACCGCAAGGAGCGGCTCGCCGGTGCCCTGCGGATCTTCGGGCGGTCCGGGCTCGAGGACGGAGTCTCCGGGCACATCACCGCCCGCGACCCGGAGTTCACCGACTGCTTCTGGGTCAACCCCTTCGGGATGCCGTTCAAGCACGTCACGGTCGGCGATCTCGTCCTCGTCAACCAGGACGGGCAGGTCGTCGAGGGCCGCTACCACGTCAACCAGGCCGCGTTCACCGTGCACGCCCAGGTCCACGCCGCCCGCCCGGACGTCGTCGCCGTCGCTCACTGCCACTCCGTGCACGGCCGCGCCCTCGCCGCGCTCGGCGAGCTGATCGACCCCATCACCCAGGAGAGCTGCGCCTTCTACGAGGACGTGGCGCTCTACGACGCCTACAGCGGAGTCACCGTCGACATCGAGGAAGGCCGCCGGATCGCCGGGGCCCTCGGCTCCCGCAAGGCGCTCGTGCTGCGCAACCACGGACTGCTCACTGTCGGCGACTCGGTGGACGCCGCCGCCTGGTGGTTCCTGTCCATGGAGCGGTCCTGCCAGGTGCAGCTGATGGCGAAGGCGGCCGGCCGCCCGATCCTCATCGACCACAAGCTGGCCGTCGCCACCCGCGAACAACTCGGCGGCGACCTGGTGGCCTGGATCAACTACCAGCCCCTGTGGCAGGACATCAGCCGCAGCGAGCCCGACCTGCTGAGCTGAACCCTCCGGGCATGCTCAGCCGAACCCCCTGAGCACCGCCGCCTTGGTCATCGCGAACTCCTCCTCCGTGAACACCCCGTCCCGGTGCAGCTCGCCCAACTCCCGCAGCCGGCGCAGCAGTACGTCATGGTGGTCGGCCTGCTCCGGTACGGCCGCCCGCTGCCGGTCCCGGCCGTCGTACGCGCCGCCCGTGCGCGTGGAGGGATGCGGCAGCCGGGCGGTGACGGCGGTCGCGACCAGCGCGGTCAGCAGATCGCGCCGCACGCTGCCCCACAGGTCCAGGGTGTAGGGGTCCCGCTCGGGCGGCAGCTTGGAGAACACCGTCTCCGGGGTCACGAACCGCAGGAAGCCGTCCTCGTACCCGGAGTTGGGCAGCCACTCCACCTGCACCAGGTCGCCGAGGGCGATGATCCGCGGGCCGGTCGCGCGTTTGACCCGGTCGGAGGTGTCGGCCCAGTCGATGCGCACCTGCGTGCCGTCGAAGGAGACCGTGCCGTCGGAGGACCGCACGGACACCGGCACCGGCGGGCCCGGCAGCAGATAGGCGTTCGTGGGCTCCTTGGGGATCCGGTCGAGGAGCAGGGCGTGCCGGATCTCCTCGGCGACGTACTCCGCGACCCCGCCGCGGTCCGCCTCCACCGTCAGCCGGTAGGGGTCGGCCGGGTCCGGCAGCCGCCCGCCCGTCGCCTGCAGCTGGGGGCACCGCCCACGCCCTTGAGGCAGTGGGGGAGGGTCGGCGCCCTCGCGCAGCCGCATCCGCAGCCGGCCACGCCTGCGCTCGGGTTCCCAGACCACGTCCGAGACCGCCTCCAGCGGCACGGAGATCTCCCCGTACGTCTGCCGGAACAGCGGCACGCAGCGGTGCAGTCCGGGGGTGATCCGGATCGTGCTGCCGTCGAAGGCCCAGGTCCCGTCCCGCTGGATGATCTCGGCCATACGGAAATTCTCGCAGCCGGGTCAACACGCTGGCTCGTACTTCACCCGCCACGACGCGGCCCGACGGTCCCGGACGGCCCGGCGTAGGGCACAATTCGCTGTCGACGCAGGGCAGTTGCGCGGGGGTGAGTCCTTCCATCGAGGGACCGCCGGCCGTGCCGGGAGGTCGTGGGGAAGGCGGGCGCCGGTCGTGGCGGTGCAGGAGGCGAGACAGGGCACGGGTGCCGACGGGATCCACGAGGGCGGCTGCACCTGCGGGGACTGCCCGCACGGCGCCCGGGAGGGACACCGGCGGGCCGTCGCCGCGTTCCTGCGCCGGCGTGACGAGTTCGCGGCCGGGCTGGGTCTGCCGGCGGCCGTGGCGCACTCGGCCTCGGCTTCCCGCCAGTGGGTCTCCGAGGAACTGACCCAGCGGGCGGAGGCCGTCGCCGAACGCGGCCGCGCCGAGGGTGAGGCCTGGCTCGCCCGGCTGTGGCTGCGGACGGTGTGCGTCGTGTGGGGCGTGGTGCTCGCCCTGCTGCTCGGCGAGGCGCTCACCGCGGTCGCCGCGGGCTGGACCGGTGCCCGCACCGCGGCCCTGACCGCCGCGCTCCTCGTCGCCGGTGTGCTCACCGCCGCCTCCTGGCTGCACCGGGCGCGCGGCGGGGCGCCGGCCCCGTTGATCGGCGAGGACAACCGGATGTCCACCTCCCGTACGGTCGCCGCCTGCTGGGTGCTGTTCGTCGGCTACGCCGTCCTGGTGCTGGCCGTCCGGCTGGCCGCCGCCTCCGACCACACCGAACGCGACGCGCTGATCTCGGGCCTCGACCTCGCGCGCGGCGCGGGCGTGGTGACCGTCCTCGCCGTGGTGTGCGGCATCGCCGTCCTGGTCCGCCGGGTGGTGGGCCTGCGCATCCTCGCGCAGCGGCTGCAGAAGGTGCCGGCGCACCGGCCACGCGCCGCCGACCTGCTCACCGACGACTCCGGCCGGGGCGCCTTCACCGACATCCAGTACGTCGCCATCAGCGCCGTCGCCCTGCTGTTCGCCGCCGTACGCCTGGCCCGCCGCCCCGACCAGCTGCCCGACCTGCCCTGGGGCCTGGGCGTGGTGGTGCTGATCTCGGCCGTGACTTACCTGGCCGGCAAGTACGCCGAGGGCGGCCGCCCGGTCGTCCTCTCCGTGGTCCGCGCCCGTGAACCCGGCGACCTGGACGGGCCGATCCGCACCGGCGACGACATCGAGATCCGTGGCGCCGGTTTCGTGCCACCCGGCGCCCAGAGCGCCGACCGGCTCTCCCGCATGGTGGTCCGCATCGGCAGCGTCGACGTGCACGTCCCGCTGGTCCCCGTCACCGGCGGTTTCAGCAACCCCACCGACAGCGTCCTGACCGTGCCCGTGCCGGCCGAGGTCGAGCCCGGGGCGGTGGAGGTGCAGGTGGTCACCGCGGCCGGGGTGGCGACCAACCGGTGTGTCGTCCAGGTCACCGAGTGAGCAGCGGGGGAGCGGTCGGCCGATGAGCGAGAGCGTTCTGTCGGTGATACCGACCGACCCGCACCGGCAGCCGGCACCGGACGCCGGGAAGCGCGTCGCAGCCCTGGTCCTGTAACTGGTCTCCGGCTCCCCCGACGACCTCCACGCCGACCCCGACGCCGTCGAACTGGACGTCGACTGGCACGAGGCGATCACCGCCGTCGACTGCGGCTCGAACCTGGTGAGCATCCGCTGCCCGCACTGCGACGGCGCCATCGGCCCCGAGTGGTACGGGGCCCTGCTCGACGCGTACGACGAGCAGGGCCACGACAGCCTGCCCACCCTCGACATCACCGCCCCCTGCTGCGCCACCGACACCTCCCTGGACCGACTGGACTACGACTGGCCGTGTGGTTTCGCCCGCTTCGAGATCGCCGCCTGGAACCCGCAGCGCTCCCTGCTCACCCCGAGGAACTGACCGCCGTCGCCCGGGTCCTCGGCCATCCCGTGCGGCAGATCATGGCCCGCATCTGAACGAGGTCCGACAGGCCCTTCCCGGCCTCCCGCATGAGGGGCCGAAATCCGGAAAAACATCCGAGTCGGGATTGAACTGCGTCCCCTCGTCGTACGTATGGTCAAGTGAGGGGCGGGACGGCGGGCGAGAGGGCGGTTTGCGACGATGACTCACGGCATTCGGACGGACACGCACATGAACCGGCTCAACGGCACCGGCGGCTGGCGGGAGACCGCCGGCCACTACGCCCTGCTGCCGCTTCGTGTCTTCCTCGGCATCACCTTCATCTACGCCAGCCTGGACAAGCTCACCAGCAGCTCCTTCCTGAAGTCCGGCGGAGCCGGATCCATCGGTGACACCATGCGCTCGGCCCGCGACTCCGCCGCCATCCCGGCCCTGGTCGACCTGGCCCTGAAGTCCCCGGTCGGCTTCGGCTACGCCATCGCCCTCGGTGAACTGGCCGTCGGCATCGGCACCCTGCTCGGTCTGCTCGGCCGGCTGGCCGCGCTCGGCGGCGCGCTGATCTCGTTCAGCCTGTGGATGACGGTGAGCTGGTCGACGACCCCCTACTACTACGGCAACGACCTCGCCTACTTCATGGCCTGGATCCCCCTGATCCTCGCCGGCGCCCCCTACCTCTCCGTGGACGCGGCCTGGCGAGCCCGCCGCCGACAGCGACTGGGCGGTTACCGATAGCCGACGGACGGTCCCATGGCGCCGACGCCCTGGCCGCCGGCGGCCATGGGGCCGGCGGCCGCGGGAGACCCACCGCCGTCGGACGACCACTGGCCGCCGCACGCCGACCGGCCCGGTGTACCGGGACCGTCAGACGCGCTCGGCGTGACCCCGTCCGCGTATGCCCCGGGCCACCGCTGCCGTGGCACCGGCGAGGAACAGGCCGCCCACGATCAGCGGCACGACCGCGAACCACGGCGTCTCCCACAGTCCGCCCGCGTCTCCCGCGAAGACCACGCCGGTGGCGGTGAGGAAGAGCCCGGCGACCAGCCTCCCGGGCTGGAACTCATGGCGCAGCACGATCCACCTCCACCTGTCCGACCCCGACCTTCAGCGTGAGGTCGAGCGTGCCGGCCTCCTGGGCGCCCTTGGCCGGCGCCAGCGTCACGTTCTTGAGCCTGCGCGGCTGCACGTCCACGTCCTTCCTGCTGTCGCCGGGCAACCGGATGTCGCCGACGCCCACCTCGATGCTCATCCGTACCGTCGCGTCCGCCAGCACGATCACCTTCAGCTGTCCCGCACCCACGTGGGCGTCCGTCGTGACCGTCCGCCCCTTGCCCGGATGCACCCGGCTCAGATCCAGCGTGCCGCGCCCGGTGCCCAGGTCGTACGCCGGTCGCACCTGCGCCGTCGCGGCGGGCGCCCAGGAGGTGTCTCTCCAGTGGGTGGTGATGTCCTTGGGCATGGCCGACGCCCCGGCGAGCAGCGCCGCCGTGACGACCGCCAGGAAGACCGTCCCGGCTCCCGTACGGCCCAGGAACGCGCTGATCGTGATGCCCAGGCCGAAGACCGCCAGCGCGCACGCCAGACCGGTCTGCAGACTGGTGCCCAGCGGGTGCGTGTCCCAGGTCAGCCCGGTGCCCAGGCCGCCCGCCACCAGGGCGAGCAGGAACACCCAGCCACCGATCCAGCGCGGGCCGCGTGGTCTCGGGGGCGCACTGGTCCGCGGCTGTACGGAGCCCTGGTGGCCGTGGGTCCAGGGGGTGGCGATGCCGACGTCGACCATCGAGGTGAGGTCCCGGTCGCGGGCGTCGCCGGGCCCCCACAGATAGCCGGTGCCGCCGACATGGGTGCCGTCCTTGACGATCGGGTCCCGCCACCACGACGGGAAGACGGTGACGACCGGGGGGGCCTGGGCCTCCGGCGGTGCGTCGGCGGCGGCCTGGGCGGCGAGCGGGTCGGGGCCGGGGGCGCCGCGGCGCCGCGACCAGTACCCAGCGCCCGCCAGCAGAAGGGAGAGCACCACCGCGAAGGCCAGCACCCCGCCGTTTCTCAGCATGGTGAGGAAGATCCCGCAGCCGACCAGGGCGAACAGCACGGCGGCGAGCGCCTGGCCGTCGACCCGGCCCGTCAGCAGCTTGCGGACCTCGTTCTCCTCCTCGTCCTCGTACGGCACCAGCAGCCAGGCGAAGCCGTAGAAAATGAGGCCGATGCCGCCGGTCGCCGACAGCACGGCCAGGGTGATCCGGAAGATCACCGGGTCCATGTCGGTGTGCCGGCCGAGGCCCGCGCACACGCCCGCGATCATCTTGTGCCCGTGGTCGCGCCGGAACCGCTCGGGGGCCCCGGCTGCGGGCTGTTCCTGATCCTGCTGCACTGCGTCGGCTTGCGTGCCGGCGCCGGCCGCTCCCGTCTTCTCCGTCGCGGCGGGCGCGGCATCCGTCGGTCCGGTGCCCGGGGCCGGGCGCGGGCCGGAGCCGGGTCCCGGACCCGTCGCGGCGTGCTCGTGATCCGTCATGCGTCCATGGTGACGGCCAGGCCGCCGCCGCGGCAGTCGGGACGACCCTGGCCGAACCCTGAAATCGGCCCTGAGACAAGGCGGGGAACCGTTCGAGCCGCACCCGGCCGGCCCCGCGAGGAGCTCCCCGACCCGGCCCCGAGGAAGATCAGGGGCGTCTCGGGGGCCGACCCTGATGCCTGGCCCCGCCGGGCATGTGACCATCGTTGGCATGCCGGAAGCCGCAAGCCTGCCAGTCGACGACCCGCGGCCGCCGCGCAAGCTCTACCGCAGCAGCGACGGACGCTGGCTAGGCGGAGTGGCGCGGGGCCTCGCCGGGCATCTCGGGCTGCCCGTCATCTGGGTGCGGCTCGCCTTCGTCGGCCTGTTCATGGCGAACGGCCTGGGCGCGCTGCTCTACGCGGCGTTCTGGTTCTTCGTCCCGCTCGGCGTCGGCGGCGTCGGCGGTCACAAGCAGCCGTTGGTCGCCACCGAGACCGCGCCGGGCGGCCGACGCAGACTCGTGGCCCGCAAGCCGGACCGCGGGCAGATCGTCGCGCTGCTCCTCATGGTCGTCGTGTCCCTCGTATTCGTGGGCAGCGTGAACCTGACCAGTGCGGCCAAGGCGTATCTGCTGCCCGCCGTCCTCGTCGCGGCCGGTGTCGCCCTCGTCTGGCGCCAGGCGGACAACGCCCGCCGGGCCCGCTGGGTCGAGGTCGGCGGCCGGCGCCGCACCCTCACCCTGCTGCGCGCGGCCGGCGGTGTCCTGCTCGTCACGGCCGGTGTGTCCGCGATCTTCTGGCTGCAGGGCTCGGCCGCCCATCTCGGCGCGGTCCTGCAGGCGGCCCTCGCCGTCCTCGTCGGCATCACGCTCCTCGCTGGCCCGTATCTGGTCCGCATGACCCAGGACCTGTCCGAGGAACGCCTGATGCGCATCCGCGCCCAGGAGCGTGCGGAGGTCGCCGCCCACGTCCATGACTCCGTGCTGCACACCCTCACCCTGATCCAGCGCAACGCCGACAACGCGAACGAGGTGCGCCGCCTCGCCCGCGCCCAGGAGCGCGACCTGCGCACCTGGCTGTACAAGCCGGAGGGCACCGGCAAGGACGAGGCCGACGAGCCGGACACGGTCGCCGAGGCGGTGCGGCGCAATGCCGCCGAGGTGGAGGACAAGCACGGTGTGCCCATCGAGGTGGTCATAGTCGGCGACTGCCCGCTGGACGAGAGGACCGGCGCGCAGATGCAGGCCGCGCGCGAGGCGATGGTGAACGCCGCCAAGTACGGTGGCGAGGGCGGTGCCGTACAGGTCTACGCCGAAGTCGAGGGGAGGACGGTCTTCGTGTCCGTGCGCGACCGGGGACCCGGTTTCGACCTCGACTCGATACCCGCCGACCGCATGGGCGTCAGAGAATCGATCATCGGCCGTATGGAGCGCAACGGCGGCACGGCCCGGCTGCGGTCGGTGCCGGGCGGCGGCACGGAGGTCGAGCTGGAGATGGAGAGGGCGGAGAGGACGTCATGAGCGACGCGACCGAGGCGAACGGCACGGCGGGCGCCCCCGAGGGGGCCGGTTCCGCCGATGGCGGCGCGGGCGGACGGCACGTACGGGTGGTGCTCGTGGACGACCACCGGATGTTCCGCACCGGCGTCCAAGCCGAGATCGGGCAGACCGCCCAGACCGGCGTCGAGGTGGTCGGCGAGGCCGCGGACGTCGACCAGGCGGTCACGGTCATCACCGCCACCCGGCCCGAGGTGGTCCTCCTGGACGTGCACCTGCCGGGCGGCGGTGGTGTCGAAGTGCTGCGCCGGTGCGCGGCGTTGATGGCGGACACCGAGCAGCCCGTGCGCTTCCTCGCGCTGTCCGTGTCGGACGCGGCGGAGGACGTGATCGGTGTGATCCGCGGCGGCGCCCGCGGCTATGTCACCAAGACCATCACCGGCACCGACCTCGTCGACTCCATCTTCCGCGTCCAGGAGGGCGACGCCGTCTTCTCCCCGCGGCTGGCCGGGTTCGTGCTGGACGCCTTCGCCTCCACCGACGCCCCGCCCGTGGACGAGGACCTCGACCGCCTCACCCAGCGCGAGCGCGAGGTGCTCCGGCTGATCGCCCGTGGCTATGCCTACAAGGAGATCGCCAAGCAGCTGTTCATCTCGGTGAAGACGGTCGAGTCCCATGTCTCGGCGGTCCTGCGCAAGCTCCAGCTGTCCAACCGCCATGAGCTGACCCGCTGGGCGACGGCCCGCCGCCTGGTCTGACCCCTGCGGGCCCGCCCCTAGGACACCCGGGTCGCCCCCGCGAACGGCATCAGGTCGACCGGGGCCAGCCGGACCGGTGCCGAGGGGTTCGGGGCGTGGATGATCTGCCCGTTGCCCACGTAGATGCCGACGTGGCTGATGCCGGAGTAGAAGAACACCAGGTCCCCGGGCCGGAGTTCGGAGCGGGAGACGCGACGGCCCGCGTCGATCTGGGCGTAGGTGGTGCGGGGCAGGGAGATACCGGCGGAGCGGTAGGCGGCCTGGACCAGGCCCGAGCAGTCGAAGGCGTTCGGGCCGGCCGCGCCCCACACATAGGGGCTGCCGAGCTTGGCGAAGGCGTAGTCGACGGCCGCCTCGGCGCGCGCGTTCGGGGCCGCGGCCGACCCGGCCTGCTCCAGTGCGTCCCGGGCGTCCGAGGCCGAGCGGGAGGCACGTCCCGGTGCGCTGCCGTCACCGCTCTCGGACCGCTGCTGTGGAGTGAGCCCCGCCAGCAGCCGCCGGGCCTCCCCCAGCTTGCCGGTGATGGTCTTCTTCTGACGCTGCAGCTCGGCCTGCCGTGACCGCAGCGACTGCAGCTCGATGCGTGCCGCGCCCCGCAGCTGCTCGATCTCCCGCAGCTGTTCGCGCACCCGGGACACGGCGGCGGCCTGCCGGTCACCGGCCCGCTCCACGAACGCGGCGTCGTCCAGGTACCGGTCGGGGTCGCCGGACAGGGCCAGCTGCCAGGTCCGTGCGAAGCCGCCCTCGCGGTACTGCGCCGCCGCGAACGAGCCCAGTGCGTCCCGGGCGGTGTTGAGGTTCTGCTGCTTGCGGGCGGTCTCGTCGCGCAGCGCGTTCAGCCGCCGCTGCCCCGTGTCCGCCTTCTCCTTCACGCCGTCGTACTTCTCGGTCGCGGCCTCGGCCTCCTGGTACAGCTTGTCCACCTTGGCCTTCACCTGCGCCGGCGTCAGCTGCGGTTCGGCGTGTCCGGTCCCGTCGAACCCCGTCGCGGTGGCCGCGCCCGCCAGGGCGAGCGTGGCGGCCGTCCGGGCCGTATGGCCGCCCATCGAGCGTTGCCGGGCCTTGCGGTGCACTGCCACCTGGACCGTCACGTCCTTCCGTAGGACTCGCACGACCGAGACGTCCGTGTGTCCGGCGGCGGCCCGCACAGGGGAAGCGGGCCACCGCCGGACCCTTCTCGGCGGTGGTGGCCGACGGCCGCCCCTGGCCCGGGCGGCGGTGGGGAGCCGGTCACCTGGGGGAGGACGCTAGGCCCGACTGTGACGAGTGGGTAACGCAGTGTACGGAACTGCCCCCGACCGACGGGATGTGACCGCAAGTGACCGCATGGCCATTCTGGAGGCGTCGTCTTCACAGAGCGTGGTGACCGAAGCGCGGAAAGCGGGACGGACGGGAGGCGTGGGGTGCTATGGGGCGCATATATGCAAGATCACCTGTGTGATCGCCGACCGCTGTGACCGGGGCCGGTGGCAGGAGGCCCCTGGGCCCCTGGTTAGGCTCCGGGCCCATGGACGTACTCATCCATCTCTTCGTCGGCCTGCACATCATCGGCATCGCCGCGCTGCTCGGCGGTTTCCTCACCCAGATGAAGGCGATGGGCCAGGGCACGGCCCGGTTCGTGCCCGCGATGCTGCATGGCGCGCTGACCATGCTGGTCACCGGCGTGGCCCTGGTCGGCCTCAACCAGGCCGACGACCACCACGTCAACACCATCAAGATCGGCGTCAAGCTGGCGCTGCTGATCGTGATCCTCGGGCTGGTCTATGTGAAGCGCGACGAGGAGAAGGTCGACAAGGGCGTGTTCGGGCTGGTCGGGTTGCTGACCACGGCGAACATCCTCATCGCCGTCCTGTGGACCTGACGGTCATCCGCCCCTGCCGTCGGCGCGGGCCGCGAGCAGCGCACCGGCGGCGACCGCGAGCCACACCGCCACCGCCGCCCACAGCAGCACCCGTCCCGGCCAGTCGAGCCACGGCACGCTGAAGACGGTCGCGACGGACAGCGTCGCCACCGCCGTCATCCCCATCGGGAACACCGTCGCCCACCGCAGCACGTGGTAACCGGGCCGGGGCCGCGCCGCCTCGGCGGCCAGCAGTACGACGTAGCAGCCCAGATCCAGCACGAGCAGCGCGACCGTCACGGTGCGCAGCACGCCGCGGTCGTCGTCGTTCCACAGGTACATGCCCGAGTCCCCGGCGATGAGCAGGTTCGCCCCGGCCAGCGCCGAGATCGCGAGCGCCCCGCCCGCGATCCAGTGGTCGCCCGGCCCCTCCAGCACCTGCCGAGCGTCGAAGTGGACCAGCGCCAGGCCGTAGAGCACCAGGCCCAGCCAGAACAGCACCAGCGCGGTGTGCGCGAGCCAAGCCGCGCGCTCGGCCTCGGCCAGCGTGGCGGCCAGTACGGCGATCCCCTCCGTGGCCACACAACACAGGAACACCGCCCCTGGCATGCGCGGCCCCCAGCGCCGTACGACCATGAACAGCAGCACCGGCCAGAGCAGCGCCGCGAGCGCCAGCAGCGCCTCGGCCAGGGTCTGCAGGCCCAGCGCCGAGATCCGGGTGCCGAGCACCGTGGTCGCGGCGACGGAGGTCAGCGCGCCGGGGCTCTCCGCCTCGGTCGCCCAGCGCTGCCGCTCGCCGACCAGTCGCAGCGCGAACTCCGCGGCCAGCGCGGCCCAGGCGACGCACGCCAGCGCCAGCACCACCCGGGAGACCGCCTCGTCGCCGGTCATGTGCAGCCCCACCGACAGGATGCCGGTCGCCATCACGGCGGCCCCGGCCGCGGGGGACCGCCCCGCCCACCACGCGCGCAGATCTGAGATGCCGGGCATGGGCCCGATGCTAGGGAGCCGGGGCGTCGCTGCCCGGAAGGGCACGCGCGCGTGAAGACCGAAAACGCCGGTACGCGTGCGTGAGGCCGGAAGAGCGGGCAGCCCGCGCGTGGACACAGGAAAGCCGACACGTGCGCGTGGGCGGATGAAGGGCCGCACGCGGGCGGGGACGGAGAAGACCCCGGCACGCGCACGTGGACGAAGAAGAGGCCGCACGCGCGCGTGGGCGCGAGAAACGCCGGTACGCGCACGTGGATGGCCACGTGATTCGCCGACGCGCGCCTGGAGGCCAAGGCACCGTCACGGGCGCGTGGCAGCCCGAAACGTCGGCACGCGCGTGGCAGCCCAAGACATGGGCACGCGCCCACGCGGCCGTCCGATTCGCCGGTACGCCCGCGTGGAGCGTCGAAGGGCTGAGGCGCGCCCGTGCCCGGGGCGGGCCTCAGCCCGGGCGGACCACGCTGTGGATGATCGACTCTCCGCCGTAGTAGATGGACTCCTCGCGGACGTACGCGCCCGGCTTCGGGGCGTGGATCATCATGCCGTTGCCTATGTACATGCCGACGTGGCTGATGTCGTCGTAGAAGAAGATCAGGTCGCCCGGGCGCGCGTCGGCGAGCGAGACCGTGGTGCCCGCATTGACCTGGTCGTACGTGGTGCGCGGAAGTGAGACGCCGCCGGCCTTCCAGGCGGCCTGGGTGAGGCCCGAGCAGTCGTAGGAGTCCGGCCCGGTCGCGCCCCACACGTACGGCTTGCCGATCTGTGCGCGGGCGAAGGCGATCGCCTTCTCGGCCTTCGTGTCGTACGAGCTGGATGTGGTGGTGGACCCGGTCGAGCCGGAGCCCGTCGAACCGGATCCGGACCCGGACCCCGTGGACGAGGAGGACGAGGAGGACGAGTCGGCCTGCTGTTGAGCTGCCTGCTGCTGGGCCGCCTGCTGCTTCGCCAGCTCGGCCGCCTTGCGCGCCGCCTCCTGCTGCTTCTCCCGCTCGATGGCGGCCAGCCGGGCTTTCTCCTGGGCGTTCAGCCGCGACAGCAGCTCACGGGCCGAGGCCAGTTTCTTCTGGACGGTGGACTTGGCGGTCTGCAGGTCGTGCTGTGAGACGTTCAGCGTCTGCAGGCTCTCCGCGGCCTCCCGCCGCTTCTTCATGGTCGCGGCCTGCTCGCCGATGTAGTCGTCGACCGCGGTCTTCTCCCGCGAGGTCAGCCGGTTCATCAGCTGGGTCTGGTCGAAGTAGTCCTGCGGGTCGTTCGCCAGCAGGAAGGTGGCCGTGTCGGGAGCGGCGGCGCCGGTGCGGTACTGGGCCGCGGCGAACGAGCCCAGCTCCTCGCGGGCCTTGTTGAGGCGTTCGGTGCGCTGGGCGAGGTCGTCGCGGAGGGCGTCGACGCGGCCCCTCTGCTTACCGGTCCGCTCCTTGGCCGCGTTGTACTTCTGGGTCGCCGACTCCGCCTGGCGGTACAGATCGTCGACCTTCTTCTCGACCTCCTCCAGGCTCGGCTTGGCGTGATCGGTACTGGGGGCGGCCTCTGCGGTCTGCGAGAGCACGGCCATGGAGGTGAGGGCGGCGGTGGCGAGGGCGGGGGTGCGAAGACCCGTTCCGATGGTCCCGCCGGGGCGCGGCTTGCGGTGCGACGCCAAGGGAGGCGACTCCTTCCAATGGGCCGCCTACCGGGTTAGCTGTCGGGTTCGGGCGGTGGTTCGGAAGGGTTGCCCTACGGCGGCGTCCCGGGTGGGAGCCGGCCGATTCACCCCAAGGTCGGTGGGTCCCCGGCTCCGGGCGCCCTGCGGCGCGCCGGACTCGGCGGAGGCCGCGCGGCCCGGCGAGGTTCGCCGGTAGGGGTCGTACGGCCCGGACGCACGCTAGCCAACTCGTGTGACTCCTGTGAAGGTTGGTGCGTGATATGTCCGATACATTTTCGTGACCTGAGCCAGGTTTCGCTCCTGTGTCATCGGACGGTTCCCCTGTGTGAGCAGGATGCGGGCCGCTCGGCGGTCAAGATCAACTGTGTTCCGGACCGGCCATGTTCCGGGGACGGCGACCGGTTGTCGGTGGGGCGCCCTAGACTCGTAGAGCGATGAGCAGCCTCTTTGACGACAGCTTCCTGGCGGACCTCCAGGCCCCTCGCGGGCGTGAGGAGGAGCCCCCGCCGCCGCCCGAGGACGATCACGCTCCGGAGCCGCTTCCGGACGATCTGTTCGGCGGGAAGTTCGACGTGCCGCCGGACCGGGACGCGTACTACCGCGACGGCGCCCCGCGTCCCGCCCTCGACGCGGCGGCCCTGCTGGCGGGGCTGAACGACAACCAGCGCGCCGCGGTCGTGCACGCCGGCTCCCCATTGCTCATCGTCGCCGGCGCCGGCTCCGGCAAGACCCGTGTGCTCACCCACCGCATCGCCCACCTGCTCGCCGAGCGGCACGTGCACCCGGGCCAGATCCTCGCGATCACCTTCACCAACAAGGCCGCGGGCGAGATGAAGGAGCGCGTCGAGCAGCTCGTCGGCCCGCGCGCGAACGCGATGTGGGTGATGACCTTCCACAGCGCGTGCGTGCGCATCCTGCGCCGGGAGAGCAAGAAGCTCGGATTCACGTCGTCGTTCTCGATCTACGACGCCGCCGACAGCAAGCGCCTGATGGCCCTGGTCTGCCGCGACCTGGACCTCGACCCAAAGCGCTTCCCGCCGAAGTCGTTCAGCGCGAAGATCAGCAACCTGAAGAACGAGCTGATCGACGAGGAGGACTTCGCCGCCCAAGCCACCGACGGCTTCGAGAAGACCCTCGCCCAGGCCTACGCGCTCTATCAGTCGCGGCTGCGCGAGGCCAACGCGCTCGACTTCGACGACCTGATCATGACGACGGTCAACCTGCTGCGCGCCTTCCCGGACGTCGCCGAGCACTACCGCCGTCGCTTCCGGCACGTTCTGGTCGATGAATACCAGGACACCAACCACGCCCAGTACGCGCTCGTACGGGAACTCGTGGGCACGGGAGAGCGCTCCGCCGAGGACGGCGACACCCCGCCCGGCGAGCATGACCTCCCGCCCGCCGAACTGTGCGTCGTGGGTGACGCGGACCAGTCCATCTACGCCTTCCGGGGCGCGACGATCCGCAACATCCTCCAGTTCGAGGAGGACTACCCGAACGCGACGACGATCCTCCTGGAGCAGAACTACCGCTCCACGCAGACCATCCTGTCCGCCGCCAACGCGGTCATCGAGCGCAACGAGTCCCGCCGCCCGAAGAACCTGTGGACCAACGCCGGCCAGGGTGCGCGGATCACCGGCTATGTTGCGGACACCGAGCACGACGAGGCGCAGTTCGTCTCCGACGAGATAGACCGCCTGGTCGACGCGGGCGAGGCCAAGGCGGGCGACGTCGCCGTCTTCTACCGCACCAACGCCCAGTCCCGTGTCTTCGAAGAGGTCTTCATCCGCGTCGGCCTGCCCTACAAGGTCGTCGGCGGAGTCCGCTTCTACGAGCGCAAGGAGGTCCGGGACGTCCTGGCCTACCTGCGCGTCCTCGCCAACCCCGAGGACTCGGTGCCGCTGCGCCGCATCCTCAACGTGCCCAAGCGGGGCATCGGCGAGCGCGCCGAGGCGATGATCGACGCCCTCGCCCAGCGCGAGAAGATCAGCTTCCCGCAGGCACTCAAGCGCGTGGACGAGGCGTACGGCATGGCCGCGCGCTCCACCAACGCCATCAAGCGGTTCAACACGCTGATGGAGGACCTGCGCACCATCGTCGAGTCCGGCGCGGGCCCGGCGACCGTCCTGGAGGCCGTGCTGGAACGCACCGGCTATCTGGCCGAGTTGCAGGCCTCCACCGACCCGCAGGACGAGACCCGCATCGAGAACCTCCAGGAACTCGCGGCCGTGGCCCTGGAGTTCGAGCAGGGCCGCGGGGAGGGCGAGTCGGTGGCGCTGTCCGACTTCCTGGAGCAGGTCGCCCTGGTCGCCGACTCCGACCAGATCCCCGACGAGGACGAGGAAGGCTCCGGCGTCATCACCCTGATGACCCTGCACACCGCCAAGGGCCTGGAGTTCCCGGTCGTCTTCCTGACCGGCATGGAGGACGGCGTCTTCCCGCACATGCGCGCCCTCGGCCAGACCAAGGAGCTGGAGGAGGAGCGGCGCCTGGCGTACGTCGGCATCACGCGCGCGCGGGAGCGGCTCTACCTCACGCGGTCGGCGATGCGCAGCGCCTGGGGCCAGCCGTCGTACAACCCGCCCTCCCGCTTCCTGGAGGAGATCCCGGCCACCCATGTGGACTGGAAGCGGACGGGAGCGACGGCGCCGGCGTCCTCCGGACCCGTCTCCGGGATCGCGGCCTCGCTGTCCTCGACCCGCTCGCGTTCCTCGGCGTCGGGCGCGTCCGGGTTCGCCACGCGGCGCACCACGGAGAAGCCGGTGGTCGCCCTGGCCGTCGGGGACCGGGTCACCCATGACCAGTTCGGGCTCGGCACGGTCGTCGCCGTGAAGGGCGCGGGCGCGAACGCGGAGGCGACGATCGACTTCGGCGACGCCAAGCCGAAGCGGCTGCTGCTGCGGTACGCGCCCGTGGAGAAGCTGTAAGCCGAAGGGGCCCTCGCCGCACGGCGAGGGCCCCTTCGGAGTGTCGGATTCCTACGTCGGGTCGAGCCCGTGGCTCCGCAGCCACGGCAGCGGGTCTATGGCCGCCCCGCCCGCGGGCCGTACCTCGAAGTGCAGATGCGGACCGGTGGAGTTGCCGGAGTTGCCGGAGTAGGCGATCGGCTGGCCGGCCTTGACGTATGTCCCGGCGGGCACGCGGTAGCTGGACAGATGGCAGTACCAGGTCTGCGTGCCGTCCTTCGCCGTCACGATCATCATGTTGCCGTAGGCGCTGTTCCACTTGGTGGAGACGACGCCGTCGGTCGCGGCCATCACCGTGGTGCCGTACGACACCGGGAAGTCGATGCCCGTGTGCACGGACATCCAGTTCACCCCGGCCTGGCCGAAGTAGGCGCTGAGCCCCCTCTGCGTGACCGGCAGCACGAACTTGGGGCGCAGCCGCTCCTTGAGCGCGGCCGCCGCGGCCGCCTTCTTCTTCTCCAGCTCCTGCTGGTTCTTGAGGTCGATCCGTTCCTGCGTGCGGCTCGCCCGGTCGGCGAAGTCGTGGGCGCCTGCGGACAGGGTGTTGAGCTGGGTGTCCAGCTTGCTGTTGGCGACCGAGGCCTTGACCGTGTGCGTGTCCGAGGCGGAGGCGGTGGTGTCCTGGCCGTGGTCGGTCAGTGCGCCGACCGAGGCGGCGGCGATCCCGGCGACGCCCATCACACAGACCGAGGGCACGGCGACTGTAAGCAGCGCGGAGCGCTTGGCGGTCGTACGACGGCGGGAGCGCGCGGCGCTGCGCGATCCGGCACGGGGCGCCGGCGCGACTTCTTCCTGGTCGTCCAGCAACTCGGCGGCGGGCTGTTCACCGGTCGTGACCGACTCGTCGTCCCCGGCGCCCTGTTCGTCGAAGGCCGTGTCCGCGTACAGCGAGTCGTCCGCGTACAGCGCGTCGTTCTCGTACGGCGCGCTGTCCTCATACGGCGCGTTTTCCTCGTACGGCGCATCGTCGGTGTACGGCGCATTGTCCGCATACGGCGCATCGTCGGTGTACGGCGCATTGTCCGCGTACGGCGCATTGTCCGCGTACGGGGTGTCGTCCTCGTACGGCGCCTGTTGCTGGTACGGCACCTGCGCGAAGCCCGCGGTCGCCTGCGGGTCGCCGACCTGGCCGAAGAGGGCGGTGGCCTGCTGGTCGAACGGTTCAGCAGCCTGCTCGGCCTCCGCCTGCACGGCGTGGCCGCCGGAGTTCCACTGGGTGGCGTCGAACATGCCCGACTCGAAGGTCTGGGTGCCCCACGCCCACTGCTGGGTCGGTTCGGCGATGCCGGACTGGTCGTGCTGCAGCCAGGCGCTCGCGTCCCACTGGCCGCTGATGTCGTTGCCCGTCGCCTGGGCAGGGATGGTCCAGGCCGTGGAGTCGTAGACACCGGAGTCGTAGGCGGCGGGGTGCTGGGCCGCGTACGGGTCGTGGTTCAGGAGCTGGCCGGTCTGCCACTGCGTGCTGTCGTACGCGCCGGTGCCCTGCTCGCCGGGCATGCTGCCGAAGAGCGGGTCCGTGGAGAAGGTGCTGGTGCCGTCGGGAAAACCGGTGGTGTCGTAGTCGCCGTACGTGGTGAAGTCGCCGTAAGGGGCTCCGTGTGTCCCGTACGGCGCGTAGTGCGCGGCTGAGGCGTCGGAAGCCGGGGCCGGGGTGGTCATGGTCCCCGACGGGTGACGGTCGTTCACCAACTTCTCTTTCGCCTCGACAACAGGGGCTGCCAGAGCAGTGCGGTGACTGTACCCGCCGGTACCTGGGCGCGACAATCTTCGGCCGGTTTCGCGGGGGCCGGAAACGGGCATTCGGCGGTGTTTCGGGGGGCGCTCGACACGAGTTTGGCCGAGAGTTCGATTGGTGTTCGATGTGTGGTGACTGTTCGTCACCTGTGCGTCACTCCGCCGTCGGATACTTCACGCCACCGTCAGACCGCCGGCGACCCGCTCCCCGGGGTGCGGGGCGTCGAGCGCCTCGCGTATCCCGGCCGCGACGGCGGGGTGCACGGGCAGAGCGAGATGCCCGATGCCGGTCACCCGGACGTTCTGCACGTCCAGGTCGGGGTGCTCCAGGCAGGCCGTCTCCAGCGGCACCATCACGGAGTCCAGGTCGCTCCAGAAGCTGACGAACCGGGTGCGGCAGCCGGGCGCGGGCCGGGCCAGCTCCTCGATCACTCCCGAGCCGGGTCGCATCTGGCGCACGATCGGATGGGCGTTGGCCAGCGGCGCCGCGCTGGTCCCCGAGTGCGGTGTGCCCAGTGTGACGAGGATGCGCACCCGTAGGTCACCACCCAGACACTGCACGTAATAACGGGCGATCAGCCCGCCGAGGCTGTGGCCCACGATGTCGACCCGGTCGCTGTCCGCGCGCTCGCAGATCTCCTCGATGTGCCTGCCGAGCAACTCGGCGGCGGCGCGGATGTCGCAGGTCAGCGGGGAGTAGTTGAGCGATACGACGCGCTGCCCGCCGTGCTGGGCGAGGTTGCGGCGCAGCAGCAGGAACACCGAGCGGTTGTCGATGAAACCGTGCAGCAGCACCACCGGCGGACCGGACCGGACCGGCAGCTGGGCGGTGCCGTCGCGGGCGGGCGGGGCGGCGCGGCGCTCCTGGACGAGGCCGGTGGGATACAGCAGGAGATGGCCGGCCAGGATCGCGGCCTCGAGGGCGGTCGCCTTCAGCAGCGCCACGGAGATTCCGGCGAGTCTGCCGGGCCACAGGCGCCGGCAGAACGGGAGAAAGAGTGGCAGTACCCCGGTGACCTTCATGGGCCGACCTCCTGTCGGCACGCCGGAGGACGGCTCGATCCCCCGTGTGCCCTGATGTCCCACCATGTGATTTCCCCCTCGCTGCGCACCGTGAAACTGCCGGTTGCGGGATGCTGGAGATAACGTTCGTTCACTTCGCGACGGGTGGCGGGACGCGCCAAAAGTGCGGTACTTGTCGTTACGGACGGAAGCGATCGCTTCCGTGATCGTTTGATGGAGGCAGTGATGGGTGTGGCAGCCGGTCCGATCCGCGTGGTGGTCGCCAAGCCGGGGCTCGACGGCCACGATCGTGGGGCCAAGGTCATCGCGCGAGCCCTGCGCGACGCCGGTATGGAGGTCATCTACACCGGGCTCCACCAGACGCCGGAGCAGATCGTGGACACCGCCATCCAGGAGGACGCCGACGCGATCGGCCTGTCCATCCTCTCCGGCGCGCACAACACCCTGTTCGCCGCGGTGATCGACCTGCTCAAGGAGCGCGAGGCCGAGGACATCCTCGTCTTCGGCGGCGGCATCATCCCGGAGGAGGACATCCCGCCGCTGAAGGAGAAGGGCGTCGCGGCGATCTTCACGCCGGGTGCGACGACCGCGTCGATCGTGGAGTGGGTGCGGGAGAACGTCCGTCAGCCGGCCGCGTCGGGGGGCTGAACGGCTGCCTTCGGCGGTTGGGCCGGTGGCTCGGCGAGTGGGCGGCCCGTGTCCCTGGGGACTGCCGCCCCCGGAGCCCCGCTTCGGCCCGAACGGCCTCGCCCTCATGCCCCGGACGGGTTGTGTGCGCCGACCGGGGCCAGTTCGTGCGCCATCTCCGCCCGCAGCCGCAGGGTGGTCACCAGCCGCTGGAACGCCTCCGCCCAGTAGCCTCCGGCTCCCGGCGCGGCGTCCTCCCGTTCGTCGGGTATCGCCAGCAGCGCCTCGAGCCGGGTGGCCTGCGCGGGGTCCAGGCAGCGCTCGGCGAGCCCCATCACCCCGCTGAAGCTCCACGGGTAACTGCCCGCGTCCCGCGCGATGTCCAGCGCGTCCACGACCGCCCGGCCCAGCGGCGCGGCCCAGGGCACCGCACACACCCCTAGCAGCTGGAACGCCTCCGACAACCCGTGCGTGGCGATGAAGCCGGCCACCCACGTGGCCCGTTCCGCCGGGTCCAGGGTGGCCAGCAGCTTCGCGCGTTCCGCCAGCGACACCGCGCCCGGCCCGCCGGCCTCAGGCGCCGACGGCGAGCCGAGCAGCGCCCTCGACCACTCGGCGTCCCGCTGCCGCACCGCCGCCCGGCACCAGGCCGCGTGCAGCTCGCCCTGCCAGCCGTCCGTCACCGGCAGCGCCACGACCTCCTCCGCCGTCCGTCCGCCGAGCCGTCCCGGCCACGTGCCGAGCGGGGCCGCTTCCACCAATTGGCCCAGCCACCACGAACGTTCCCCTCTGCCTGCGGGAGGTGTGGGCACCACACCGTCGCGCTCCATGCCGGAGTCGCACTCGAGCGGGGCCTCCACCGCGATCGCCGGCGAGTTCCCCGTACAATTCAGGGCCACACACGCCGCCGCTCGTACGGCCATGCGCGCGGCGAGCGCCGAAGCGGGCAGCGCCGACAGCAGTTCGGCCGCCGTCGCCCGCACATTGCGGCTGCGGTCGCCCAACGCCTGCTCCAGGAACGGCTCGTCCGCGGCGGACAGGCCCGCGCGCAGCGAGTCGAGGAACATCAGCCGGTCCTCCGCCCGCTCCGTCGGCCAGGTCGACGCGAGCAGCTCGCGCGCGAACGCGGGCGTACCGGTGCGCAGCGCGCCCAGCAGGGCCACCCGCTCGGCGAACAGCCCCTCCTGCCACAGTCTGCCCACCGCCTCGGTGTCCTCGGAGTCGGGCAGCGTGGCGCCGCCGCCGGGGGCCGCGCGCAGCGCGAAGCGCCAGTCCGCGTTCAGCCGGGCCAGCCACAGCGCCCGCGGACCCGCGAACGCCAGCGCCCCCGGGCGCAGGTCCGTACGGCCCCGGGCCGCGTCCAGCAGGGCGGGAAGCGTCTGCGGGGGTGCCGCGTATCCGTGCGCGTTGGCCGCCGCGAGCCACTGCGGGAGCAGCTCCATGAGGTCCGGAGAACTGCCCCGGCGGCCACCGCTTCCGCCGCCGGAACGGTCGGCCAGGAGCGCGGTGAGTCTGCGGGCCGCCGCGGGCGGCAACGCCGGGCGGGGATCCTCGGGCGCCGGGTCCAGCCGGCGCGCCGCCCGCGCCGGCCGCAGCCCGGCCCGCCGCCGTACGGCCGCCACGGCGGCCTCGTCGAGCAGCGCCAGCGGGGCCTCCCGGCCGGACCCTGCGTACGCCCCGGGGCGCCGGTCGGTGCCGAGAAGAGCGGCGGTGACCAGGTCTTCCCACGAGCTTGCCGGGGCCCTGAAGTCCACGTCGGTCGGGGTCGTCGTCCCGTTCATCGCGTTCCCTTCCCTGCGAGTGTCCGAGGGGTGCCGGTGCCTTCCGCCGGGCTGGTCAGCATGGCGGTGCCGCCTCGGCGGGGTGTGCCTGAAGGCGCCGGCGCGGTTCTGGTGGGTCGGTCGGCGGCATCGGGTCGGCTCGGTGTGTTGCCTGGACGTGCCGGCTTTTTGCCGGCAGGCGGCCGGTCAGCACAGGGCCACCGCCTCGCCCGTGCCGTCCGGCCAGGCCGTGAGCGGGGTGAAGCCGCGGTGACCGCACTCGCCGAAGACCGTGACCGGGGCGCCGCCGGACAGGGCGACCAGCCGCCACAGGCCCGGGCGGGAGCGGGCGGCCCGGGTCAGCGGCAGGGCGGAGTCCGTGTCGGCGTCGGCCAGCTGCCACTGGTCGCCGTCCGGGGCCGGTATCACCCGGTCCAGCGTCGCCGGGACGGACTCCAGCCAGGGGTCGTCGCGCAGCGCCTCGCCGTACCGGGCCGCCGCCTCGGCCGTGCTGATGCCGGGCGGGCGGAACGCGGCCGGTGCGGGAGGGGCGAACCGCTCGCGCAGGGCGGACCGGTTCTGACCTGCCCTCGGATAAGCGGACAGCTCCGCCTCCAGGGCCAGCCCGACCGGCAGGGACAGCTCGGGAGCCCGGCCGGCCGCGCCGTAGGACAGCAGCAGCCGGGTGCGGCCCGAGGTGGCGCCGTGCAGCCATATCCGGCGGGTCGTCAGTTTCGGGTCCACGGTGTCGTACTGGGCGAGGACCAGCCAGCGGTCGCGGAGCGGTGCGCCGTCCGCCGTGGCGGTCAGGCCCAGCCGGGAGCGGACCGTGGCCGCGAGGGCGTCCGGCAGCCGGTCGCGGCGCAGCCAGCCCTGGTCGAGCAGGTGCAGCAGCGCGCACTCCTCCAGCAACCGGGCCGGCCAGCCCGCGCCCGATGCCGGGATCGCCCCCAACTCCCGTACGCGCGCGGCCAGTCCGGGCGCCTGGGCGTCGACCATGCGGGCCGCCGTCTCGTCCCACAGGCCGTACCCCGCCTGCTCGGCCGTGGCCAGGCCGCCGCGCAGCAGATCCGCGAGGCGCTGCTCCAGTTCCGTCGCACCCGCGGTGACCCGCTCGGCCCGGCGCTCGGCCCGCCGCCGAGCCGCCTCCGGATCGGCGGACCCGCTCCCGGAACTCGCCTCGCCCGGGCCCTGCTTGCTCTCTGTGCGTCCGCGTCTGCCCGCGAGCCACTGCTCGGCCCAGTCCGGCGGCGCCGCGGCCGCCGGCACCGAGCCGTCGCCACCCGCCCACAGCAGAAGCAGTCCGAGCGCGTGCTTGCACGGGAACTTGCGGCTTGGACAACTGCACTTGTAGGCCGGACCGGCCGCGTCGGCGAGATCGACCACCGTCTGGTACGGCCTGCTGCCACTGCCCTTGCACAGCCCCCACACCGTCCCCTCTCCACTCCCCGCCTCGGACCACGGACCGGCCGTGCCGAGCCTGCCTCCCGCTTTGCGTGACGCCGCGTCAGGCGCCAGTGACAGCACCTGCTCCGTGGTCCAGCGCACCCCCTGCTCAGTCATGTCTCCGACGGTAGGTCCCGCCACTGACAATCCGTCCGGCGCGGGCTTTTGTGCAGGTCAGAGCGATTGTCAGTGGCGTGGTGCACGGTGGATGCCAGATCCGAACCGGCCGAGCTGGAGGGGGCCTCAGCCATGTCAGCCATGCCTGCGTCTGCCACGTCCGCGTCTGCGTCCGTGCGACCGACGACCGCCGAACCGACCGATGGAGAGGGCGCGTCCGAGAGTGCTCAGGCGCTGCGCCCGCACGCCGAGCACGCCTTCGCCGCCGAACTCGCCGCACTCGCCGCGCAGGACGACCGCCCGCGCCCGGCCCGCTGGAAGATGTCGCCGTGGGCGGTGGCGACGTACCTGCTCGGCGGCACCCTGCCGGACGGCACGGTGATCACGCCCAAGTACGTGGGCCCGCGCCGGATCGTCGAGGTCGCCGTCACCACGCTCGCCACCGACCGCGCCCTGCTCCTGCTCGGCGTGCCCGGCACCGCCAAGACCTGGGTGTCGGAGCACCTGGCCGCCGCGGTCAGCGGGGACTCCACCCTGCTGGTGCAGGGCACTGCCGGCACCCCGGAGGAGGCGATCCGCTACGGCTGGAACTACGCGCAGCTGCTCGCGCACGGACCGAGCCGTGACGCCCTCGTGCCCAGCCCCGTCATGCGCGCCATGGCCGAAGGCATGACGGCCCGCGTGGAGGAGCTGACCCGTATCCCGGCCGACGTGCAGGACACGCTGATCACGATCCTGTCCGAGAAGACCCTGCCCATCCCGGAGCTGGGCCAGGAGGTCCAGGCGGTCCGCGGGTTCAACCTCATCGCCACCGCCAACGACCGGGACAGAGGGGTCAACGACCTCTCCAGCGCGCTGCGCCGCCGCTTCAACACCGTGGTGCTGCCGCTGCCGGAGAACGCCGACGCCGAGGTCGACATCGTCACGCGCCGGGTGGAGCAGATCGGCCGCTCCCTCGACCTGCCGGCCGCGCCCGACGGCATCGAGGAGATCCGCCGGGTCGTGACCGTCTTCCGCGAGCTGCGCGACGGCATCACCGCCGACGGCCGCACCAAGCTGAAGTCGCCCAGCGGCACACTGTCCACAGCCGAGGCGATCTCCGTCGTCACCAACGGCCTCGCCTTGTCCGCCCACTTCGGCGACGGCGTGCTGCGCCCGGGCGATGTCGCCGCCGGCATTCTCGGCGCCGTGGTGCGCGACCCGGCGGCCGACCGGGTCGTCTGGCAGGAGTACCTGGAGACGGTCGTCCGCGAGCGCGAGGGCTGGACGGACTTCTACCGCGCGTGCCGGGAGGTCAGTGCATGACCGACG
This sequence comes from Streptomyces sp. NPDC052107, assembly GCF_040680215.1. Taxonomy (NCBI): domain Bacteria; kingdom Bacillati; phylum Actinomycetota; class Actinomycetes; order Kitasatosporales; family Streptomycetaceae; genus Streptomyces; species Streptomyces sp. NPDC052107. The sequence continues at coordinate 113,683 of NZ_JBFAWG010000013.1, read as the reverse complement.
ACACCCGCTGGCCGAAGGCCCACGGCTCCGGACCGCTCCTGCTGGGCGTGCGGCACCATGGCCCCGGCTCCGCCCGCGCGGTGCGCAGCGCCCTGGACGCCGCCCGGCCCGCCGCCGTCCTGATCGAGGGCCCGCCGGAGGCCGACGCGCTGATCCCACTGGCCGCCGACCCGGACCTGCGGCCCCCGGTCGCCCTGCTCGCCCATGCCGTGGACGAGCCAGGCCGCTCGGCGTTCTGGCCGTTCGCCGAGTTCAGCCCCGAATGGGTGGCGATCCGCTGGGCCCTGGAACACGGAGTCCCGGCCCACTTCATCGACCTGCCGGCCGCGCACACGCTCGCGTGGGAGGAGGAGGGGGAGGAGAAGAGGGGCGTTCGTGCCGAGCCCGGCTCGACCGCCGGACCCGGCTCCGAGGGGACCGTGGCGGACGCGCAGCATGCCAATGCCCGCGCGGACGGCGAGGAGAGCCGGGACGCCGACGCCGGCAGGGAGGACGTCGCCGGCCGGGACGGCCATGAGAGCCGGGACGCCGATGACAACTGGGGAAGCGGCGTGCAGGTCCGGGTCGACCCGCTCGCCGTGCTCGCCGAGGCCGCCGGATACGACGACCCCGAACGCTGGTGGGAGGACGTGGTCGAGCACCGGGGCCCGGGGGAGCGGGACGCCTTCGCCCCCTTCGCCGCGCTGGAGGAGGCGATGGGCGCACTCCGCGAGCGGTACGGCGCCGGCGGGCACTCCCGGGACCTGGTCCGCGAGGCGCACATGCGACTCCGGCTGCGCGCCGCGCGCAAGGAGTTCGCCGACGAGGTGGCCGTGGTCTGCGGAGCCTGGCATGTGCCCGCGCTGCGCGAGAAGACCACGGTCACCGCCGACCGGTCCCTGCTGAAGGGGCTGCCCAAGGTCAAGGCGGACCTGACCTGGGTGCCCTGGACCCACCGCAGGCTGGCCCGGTCCAGCGGGTACGGCGCGGGCATCGACTCGCCGGGCTGGTACGGCCATCTGTTCCACGCCCCCGACCGGCCGGTCGAGCGGTGGCTGACCAAGGTGGCGCGGCTGCTGCGCGAGGAGGACCGGATCGTGTCCTCCGCCCACGTCATCGAGGCCGTCCGGCTCGCCGAGACCCTGGCGGCACTGCGCGGGCGCCCGCTGCCGGGGCTGGGCGAGACCACCGACGCGGTGCGCGCGGTGATGGGCGACGGCTCGGACGTGCCGCTGGCGCTGGTGCACGACCGGCTGGTGGTCGGGGACGTCCTCGGAGAAGTCCCGGAGTCGGCGCCCGCGGTACCGCTGCAGCGCGACCTGGCCCGGCATCAGCGTTCGCTCCGGCTCAAACCCGAGGCGCTGGAGCGCGAACTGGAGCTGGACCTGCGCGGTGACACCGACGCAGGCCGCAGCAGGTTGCTGCACCGGCTCCGGCTGCTCGGCGTCGGCTGGGGCGAGCCGGCGCGGTCACGGGGGAGCACGGGCACGTTCCGGGAGACGTGGCGGCTGCGCTGGGAGCCGGAGCTGTCCGTGCGGGTCGCGGAGGCGGGCGTGTGGGGGACGACCGTACTGGACGCGGCGCAGGCCAAGGCGGAGGCGGACGCGACGGCCGCGCGCACCCTCGCCGACGTGACCGCGCTCGCCGAGCAGTGCCTGCTCGCCGGGCTGCCGGACGCTCTCCCCGTCGTCATGCGGGTCCTCGCCGACCGGGCCGCGCTCGACGCCGACGCGGGTCATCTCGCCCAGGCCCTGCCCGCCCTGGTCCGCTCCCTGCGCTACGGCGATGTGCGCGGCACCGACACCGGCGCACTGACCGACGTCGCCGCGGGCCTTGCCGAACGCATCTTCGTCGGCCTGCCCCCGGCGTGCGCCGCGCTCGACACGGATGCGGCGGAGGAGATGCGCGGGCATGTGGACTCCGTACATACGGCGGTGGGGTTGCTGGCGGAGACGGTGGCCGCGGGGGGTGGTGGGGGCGCGGGTTCGGGCGCGGGCGGGCGTGCCGGTGTGGATGCGCGCGGTGGTGCCGATGGGGATGGCGGCGCTGTTCCTGCTGCCGGACACGGAGATCTGCGCGGCCGTTGGCGAGCGGTGCTGCGGACCTTGTCGTTGCGCGACAGCGTGCCCGGTGTGCTGCGGGGGCGGGCGGTGCGGTTGCTGTTGGACGACGGTGAGTTGGGGGCCGATGAGGCGGCACGGCTGATGGGGCTCGCGCTGTCCCCGGGGACTCCGCCGGCCGACGCCGCCGCCTGGATCGAGGGCTTCGTCGGCGGCGGGGACGGGCTGCTGCTGGTGCACGACGAGCGGCTGCTCGGTCTGGTGGACGACTGGCTGACCGGGGTCTCGGTGGAGGCGTTCACGGACGTACTGCCGCTGCTGCGCCGCACGTTCGGGGCGTACGAGCCCGGGGTGCGCAGAACGCTCGGCGAACTGGTCCGGCGCGGACCGGGAGACCCGACGGCCGCCCGGGCCGCCCACGGGGCCATGACACCCGGCTTCGCCGCCGAACCGGACACCGAGCGCGCCGACGCCGTCCTGCCGGTGCTGCGCCTGCTGCTCGGCCTGGCCGACCCGGCAGAGGGAGATCAGGCCGAGCGAGATCCGGCCGAGCCAGACCGGGCCCAGCGCGAACCGGATGAGCGGGGTGCGGCGCAGGCCGGTCCAGCGCAGGGTGACCCGGCCCCGGCCGAGCGCGAGGCGGCCGAGCGCGATACGGCGGCCCGGGGGACGGCTGGGTGGGAGATGCCCGAGTCGGGGCCGGCCGAGCCGGTCTCGGCCGGTGGGGACGCGAGCGATGACAACAGCCTTGCGGGGGTGGGGGCATGACGAGTGAGGTGATCGCGATGGCTGGCGGCGATCCGGCGCGGGAGCGGTTGCGGCGGTGGCGGTTGGTGCTCGGCGGGGACCAGGCCGACGGCACCGGATGCGCGCTGTCCGGCCAGGACGCGGCGATGGACGGCACGCTCGCCGCGCTCTACGGCAAGGGGGACAAGCCGCAGGCGGGACGGGACCGTTCGGCGGGGCTCGGTGCCTCGGCGCCGTCGGTGGCGCGCTGGCTCGGGGACATCCGCACGTACTTCCCGTCCTCCGTCGTCCAGGTCATGCAGCGCGACGCCATCGACCGGCTCGGCCTCGCCGCCCTGCTGTTGGAGCCGGAGATGCTCGAAGCGGTGGAGGCGGATGTGCACCTGGTCGGCACGCTGCTCTCGCTGAACAAGGCGATGCCGGAGACCACGAAGGAGACGGCTCGCGCGGTCGTGAGCAAGGTCGTCGAGGACCTGGAGAAGCGGCTCGCGAACCGTACGCGGGCCACCCTCACCGGCGCCCTCGACCGCAGCGCGCGGATCAGCCGCCCGCGCCACCACGACATCGACTGGAACCGCACCATCGCGGCCAACCTCAAGCACTATCTGCCCGAGTACCGCACGGTCGTGCCGGAACGGCTCGTCGGATACGGGCGGGCCGCGCAGTCCGTGAAGAAAGAGGTCGTCCTCTGCATCGACCAGTCCGGGTCGATGGCCGCGTCCGTGGTCTACGCGTCCGTGTTCGGTGCGGTCCTCGCCTCGATGCGGTCGATCAGCACCCGGCTGGTCGTCTTCGACACGGCGGTCGTCGATCTCACCGACCAGCTGGACGACCCGGTCGACGTCCTCTTCGGCACCCAGCTCGGCGGTGGCACGGACATCAACCGGGCGCTGGCCTATTGCCAGTCACAGATCACCCGGCCCGCCGAGACCGTGGTCGTGCTGATCAGCGACCTGTACGAGGGCGGCATCCGCGACGAGATGCTCAAGCGGGTGGCGGCGATGAAGGCGTCCGGGGTGCAGTTCGTGGCACTGCTCGCGCTGTCGGACGAGGGTGCGCCCGCCTACGACCGGGAGCACGCGGCGGCGCTCGCCGCGCTCGGCGCACCGGCCTTCGCCTGCACGCCCGATCTGTTCCCCGAGGTGATGGCCGCCGCACTGGAGAAGCGGCCGCTGCCGATACCGGACACCGTGTGACGCCGGACACGAAAGGGGCGAGAAAAGGGACATGACTACCCATCGGTAACAGGGGACTTGCGCGACTTCGGGCGTGCCGTGCAAGGATCGGCGGAGCCCGTGTCGTGCCGAGCCGAGGATGTCCAGCTCCTTGACCTTCCCAGCAGCCCTCCTTGGTCCCACCGTGCGCGCGCTGCGTACGGCGGCCGGGCGGCGTGCGCTCCAACTGGCGCTGCTGGTGGGCGGATTGTTCGCGCTGGGGTTCCTCTGCGGAGAACAGGCGCACGCGGCCGACGGCACCCCGGTGCCGGCGCGGGCGACACCGGTGCGGTCCGTGGGGGCCGCCGGGCACGAGGACGTTGTACGGGCGGTCCGCACGGCCACCGAGCGGGTTGCCACCCAGGCCCACACCGCCGGCGAACAGGCCGTCACCCCCGTACGCGACGTACTCACCACTGTTACGCGGACCGCCGAGTCCGTCGAGACCGTCGAGGCCACGGCAGCCCAAGCCGTGGTCGACAAGCCCCGGACCCCGGCGCCCTCCCTGCCCCTGCCCGACCTCCCTCACGGCACGGACGTCCCCGTCGATCTGACGCCGGAGCCGAAGTCCACTGCGCCCCGCCCGCAGCGGTCCAGCGGTACGGCGGCGCCCGTGCCGGCGGAGCGTCAGAAGCAGCGGCACGCCCGCGCCCAGGGCCGCACCGCCGTCGGCGCACCGGCGACGGCCGTCGTGTACGGCCCGGAGGCCGCCCCCGTGCCGCGACCCGTGGCGCTCACCGTCGCGCGCCACGGGGCCGCTGCCCTGGGCGTGCCCGGCCGGCCCGTGCCCACCGGAGACTTCGACGGCGTGCTCGATAAGCAAGCCGCCGACGGCAGCGCGTCCCGCCACGGCGACGCGCACGCCGTCACCCTCGACGACCTGGCGCCCCTGCGGCTCGTGCCCGGCGCCGCCGCGCGCGTCGACGCGCCCCGCACCCGGGACCGGCACCGGGACATCCCCGTCTTCCCCGGCTAGACAGCGGGGCCGACCTCCCCGCCACAGATCTGTCGCGCGGGGCGGAACAGGTCTGCCCGCCCGTCCGGACCCTTCCAGCGATCGTCGCTGTCAGCCGTCGAAGCTTTCACCGCGACCGGCGTCCAGAGGTCTCCGGACGGCATTCTCAGCCGCTTCCAGCCGTTTCCGGCCATTTCCGGGCCATTTCAAAGGACTTGACGCACGCAATGAACAAGAACATCCGCCGTTCGATCGTGATAGCCGCCGGTGTCACCGGGGCGTGGGCGCTCGGCTCGGCCGTCGCCAGCGCCGACGAACTGTCCTCCACATCCCTCTCCGTGCCGGACGCGGGCACCGAGGCCGCCGGCGCCACCGACAGCGTCGCCGGGACGGTCGACGGCGTTCTCACCGGCGTCCACGACACCGTCTCCGGCGTCCAGAACACCGTCTCCGACCTGACCGGCACAGCCACCGCCGGCCCCGCCGCGTCCTCCACCTCGCTCACCTCGACGGCGTCCACCGCCACCGGCACCGCCGACCCGGCCCGCCGCTACGTCGACGCCGAGGTCCCGACCGCCACGAGGATCCGCGGTGCCGAGGCCGTCAAGGGCGCCCAGGCGGCCCGCACGGCGCAGGGGCACGTCCAGGCCCACGTCCGGGCGGACGCCACGCAGGTCGCCGGCCACGCCACCCATGCGGCCGCGCACGCCGCCCCGACCGCCTCCCGGGCCATCCCGCACGCCAAGCCGCAGGACGAGATCGACTACCTCTTCGGCCCGCTCTCCTCCTTCGCACCCGAGGTGGAGGAGGCCCTGGCCGCCGCCCAGACCAGGCTCCAGGCCACGCAGGCGGCGGCCCGCCTGAAGGCGCAGGGTGTCGAGGGCGCGGTACGGACGACGGCGCGGCGGACCGTCGCGGGCGCGCAGGGGCGGACCGCCGGTGCCGCGGCCGCCGTGCGCGGTGCGGCCGCCGAGGCGACGGGCGTGGCGGAGGCCTCCGTCGCGGGTGTGCCCGCGCATGTCACCGGTACGGCCATGGGCGCCGAGCAGCGGGTCGTCGGCACGGTCCGGGCCGTGCCCGGCGTGGTCACGCCGGTGGTGGACGAGACGACCGCCGCCGCCGTCCCGCCGGTGGCCTCCGCGGCGGTGAACGGCGCCGTGCCGGTCACCGGCCAGACCGTGACGGGCGTCGTTTCCGCCGTGCACGGGGTCTCCGGGGCGCTGGGCGTCGCCGAGGGTGCCGTGACGGGTGTGTACGGGACCGCTGAGGGCGCCGTGTCCGGGGTCCACGGGGTCGCCGCGGGCGCCCTGGGCGACGTACAGCCGGTGGCGGCAGGGGTGACGGCGTACGCCGGCGGCATTCGGCCGTCCGGGCAGGTCTCGCACGACGCCACCGACGCCGTGCTGCCGCCGGTGGCCGCCGGTGCCGTGCACGGGGTCGTGCCGGTCGCCGGGCATGCCGTCGCGGACGCGGGCGCCCTCGGCCACGGCGTGGCCGGTGACGTCCGGCCCTTCGTGGGCGGTGTCGCCGGCGCCGTACCCCGGCTCGCACACGGTGTGACCACGCGGACCGGAGCCTTCGCCGAGGCCGTCACCGCCCAGGTGCCCCACTTCACGGCCGGGGTCACCGGCGCGACGGCACCGCTCACCGACGCCGCAACGTCCACGCTCACTCAGACTGCGGGCACCGCCACAGGGGCCGCGCACCAGGCGGCCGGGACCGCGCACCAGGCGGCCAGGACCGTTACGGAGGCGGTGTCGCCCGTGGCCGGCCAGGCCACCGGGACCGTGCTGCCCGGCACCGCCGGTCTGGCCCATGGCCTCGCGGGCGAGGCCGGGCCCTTCGCGGCCGGGGTCGCCGGGTCCGCGGCCGCGCCGGTCGTGCGGCAGGCCGGAGGGTTCGCCCACGACCTCCACGGCACGGTCCGGGACGCCGGCGGCGCGTTCGCCGGGCACGCCGTCGTCGGGGCCGACGAGGTCGCCCGTACGGCCGTACCGACGTATCTGCGGGACTTCCAGGAGGGGCACGGCGTGCAGGACATCACATCGGGCATCCAGTACCAGGGCTGAGTGCCCCGAACCGCTCCGCGGGGTGTCCGGCCCCGGACGGCCGAATGCCGTCGGCGTGTCCGGCCGGGGCCCCGCGGCCCGGGCGGGTGGTCCCCATTGGGGTGGGGATCAACCGCCCCGGCCCCGGCACCACCGGGGCCGCCCCAGAGGCCTCACCGGGTCAACCCCAGCCCGGTGAGGCCTCGCACATGCCCCGAAGCCACGGATCCCCCGCCGATCCGCCCCCGATCCGCCGAAGTCACGGATCCACCACCCATCCACCACCGACCCGCCGAAGCCACGCATCCGCCCCCATCCGTCGGCACGCCGTGCCAGGAAACCCGGCATCATGTGACAGGTATCACCGCTCGGGTGTGACCCTCGATTTAGGGACCCCCCGCAAGCGGCGATAACCTGCGAGACGGACATGCCGCGCGCTCGGTCACCGTGTGCGCCCCCCTTGTGACAAGCGGACGTCACGTTGCCCTTCGCGGCACGCCCACGCATCCAACGAACCGCGAGATCACTGATAGGGACGGAAGCGCGTGGACCTGTTCGAGTACCAGGCGAGGGACCTCTTCGCCAAGCACGATGTACCGGTGCTGGCCGGTGAAGTCATCGACACGCCTGAGGCGGCGCGCGAGATCACCGAGCGTCTGGGCGGCAAGTCCGTCGTCAAGGCGCAGGTGAAGGTCGGTGGTCGCGGCAAGGCCGGTGGCGTGAAGCTGGCCGCCTCCGCGGACGAGGCCGTCGCCCGCGCGACGGACATTCTCGGCATGGACATCAAGGGCCACACGGTCCACAAGGTCATGATCGCCGAGACCGCTCCGGAGATCCTCGAGGAGTACTACGTCTCCTTCCTCCTCGACCGTGCCAACCGCACCTTCCTCTCCATCGCCTCCGTCGAGGGCGGCGTGGAGATCGAGGAGGTGGCGGCCACCCGTCCGGAGGCCGTCGCCAAGACGCCGATCGACCCGATCGACGGTGTGGACGAGGCCAAGGCCCGCGAGATCGTCGCGGCCGCCAAGTTCCCGGCCGAGGTCGCGGACAAGGTCGTGAACGTCCTCGTCCGCCTGTGGGACACCTTCATCAAGGAGGACGCCCTCCTGGTCGAGGTCAACCCGCTGGCCAAGGTCGCCTCCGGCGAGGTCATCGCCCTCGACGGCAAGGTGTCGCTCGACGACAACGCCGAGTTCCGTCACCCCGACTTCGAGGAACTCCACGACAAGGCCGCGGCCAACCCGCTCGAGGCCGCCGCCAAGGAGAAGAACCTCAACTACGTCAAGCTCGACGGCGAGGTCGGCATCATCGGCAACGGCGCCGGTCTCGTCATGAGCACCCTGGACGTCGTCGCGTACGCCGGTGAGAAGCACGGCAACGTCAAGCCCGCCAACTTCCTGGACATCGGCGGTGGCGCCTCCGCCCAGGTGATGGCGAACGGCCTGGAGATCATCCTGGGCGACCCGGACGTCAAGTCCGTGTTCGTGAACGTCTTCGGTGGCATCACCGCCTGCGACGAGGTCGCCAACGGCATCGTGCAGGCCCTGAAGCTCCTGGAGGACCGCGGCGAGAAGGTCGAGAAGCCGCTCGTCGTCCGCCTCGACGGCAACAACGCCGAGCTGGGCCGGCAGATCCTCACCGACGCCAACCACCCGCTGGTGCAGCGCGTCGACACCATGGACGGCGCGGCCGACAAGGCCGCCGAGCTGGCCCACGCAGCCAAGTAAGCACTCAGGACGAGGACACCAACACACCATGGCTATCTGGCTCAACAAGGACAGCAAGGTCATCGTCCAGGGCATGACCGGCTCCACCGGCATGAAGCACACCAAGCTCATGCTCGGTGACGGCACCAACGTCGTGGGCGGCGTGAACCCGCGCAAGGCGGGTCAGACCGTGGACTTCGACGGCACCGAGGTACCCGTCTTCGGCACCGTCAAGGAGGCCATCGACAAGACCGGCGCCAACGTCTCCGTCATCTTCGTGCCGGAGAAGTTCACCAAGGACGCGGTCGTCGAGGCCATCGACGCCGAGATCCCGCTGGCCGTCGTCATCACCGAGGGCATCGCCGTGCACGACACGGCGTCCTTCTGGGCGTACGCCGGCAAGAAGGGCAACAAGACCCGCATCATCGGCCCGAACTGCCCCGGCATCATCACCCCGGGCCAGTCGAACGTCGGCATCATCCCGGGCGACATCACCAAGCCGGGCCGCATCGGCCTGGTGTCGAAGTCCGGCACGCTGACCTACCAGATGATGTACGAGCTGCGTGACATCGGCTTCTCGACCGCCGTCGGCATCGGTGGCGACCCGATCATCGGCTCCACCCACATCGACGCCCTGGCCGCGTTCCAGGACGACCCGGAGACCGAGCTCATCGTGATGATCGGTGAGATCGGCGGCGACGCCGAGGAGCGCGCGGCCGCGTTCATCAAGGAGAACGTGACCAAGCCGGTCGTCGGCTACGTCGCGGGCTTCACCGCGCCCGAGGGCAAGACCATGGGTCACGCCGGCGCCATCGTCTCCGGCTCCTCCGGCACCGCACAGGCCAAGAAGGAGGCCCTGGAGGCCGCGGGCGTCAAGGTCGGCAAGACCCCGACCGAGACGGCGAAGCTCGCCCGCGAGATCCTGGGCGGCTGAGCTTCTCAGCTGACCGTTGGTAGGCCCGTCCCGTCAGCCGGGGCGGGCCTGCCGGCGTTTCGCTTACCGCACTGCGGCTCCCCAGGGGCGCGGGGAACCGCGTGACCAGCCACCACGCACCCGCACCCGCAACGGCGAGGCACTCCCCACGGCGGGTGGCCCTGTCGCGCCCACCGGCGGTAGCCCTATCGCGCCTCCGGAACCAGCCGATCCGGCCCCTTCGCGGCAGCGCCCCGCAACTTCGCCCGCAGCGCCTGCTCCTCCCGCGACAGCGGCCCCATCACCCCCACCGGCGGAACCCCCTGCACCGCCTGTGCCGGAGCGATCGGCGCCTCATAGTGCGTCGGCGCCGACCGCATCGTGAGCGCCGTCGCGCCGATGATCGTCACCGTGAACGCGATCGCCGCCCGCGTCCAGAACGCGTTGCGGCGTTCGCCCGCCCGCCGCACCGGTTCCGGATCGGCCGCGCGCAGTCCCTCGTTCGAGGCCGGTGCCCGCAGCCGGCTATGCAGCTCGGCGGGGTCGGCCAGGGCCGGCACCTGCGCGGCCAGCGCCTCGCGGGCGTGGGTCAGCCGGTTCGCGGCGGCCGGTGTGCTCGCCTCCGTCTCCGCCGCCGTCTCCGGCAGGTCGAGGCCCACACCGTCGTACAGGACGAGCGTGCGCCGGTACGCCGGTGGCAGTGTCAGCAGGGCGCCCAGCAGCGCCCGGTCGGCCGGATCGGCGGACGGCGGCTCCGGGTGCCGGTACCGGGGCCGGAAGCCGTGCCAGGGCGAGAGCGCGTAGTCGTGTGCCACCGCCCGCACCCAGCCGCCCGGATCCCGGTCCCGGGCCACCTCGGGCCAGCGCTGCCAGGCCAGCTGGAAGGCCCGCTCCACGGCCTCGCGGGCCAGCTCGCGGCGCCCGGTGAGCAGATAGGTCTGGCGTACGAGGGCGGGGGCGCAGAACGCGTACAGCGCGTCGAAGGCCTGAGCGGGCGTCAGGGGGTCGGGGATGACGGCCGGAGGAGTCTCCCGGCCCGCCTCGGCAGCTGTCGCCCCGTCGACCACCGGCGACCCGTCGATCGTCGTCGACCCCTCGACCGCTGTCGTTCCCTCGACCACATCCTGGAGGGCGAACGTCGTCAGCAGCCTGGTGTACGTCTCGCCCTCGCTCCCGTGCGGAACGAGGCGGCCGGACTCCCACGCGCACAGTGTCGAGGGGCCGATGCCGACCTGCGCGGCGAGCTGAGCGTGCGTCAGCGACCGGGACTGGCGCAGGCGTCGGCGTTCCGTCGGCGGTGGCAGCTGACCGGCGGTGTTCTGCGGCGTCACCGTACGCCCTTCCGTACGAAAAAGCACATAAATGTATATTGAGCGACACTACGGAGGTTCGCCTGTTACGACGGGAAAGAGCGTGTCGTTGGGAGCATGGCGTGTGTGATCCAGATGACCGCTCGCCGACCGTCGATCTCGCCCTTGCTGACCCGGATGCGCAACCGCGAGCCCGGACTCGCCGCCAGCCTGCTCGGCGGCGCCGTCGCGGCCGGACTCGGATTCGGCTCGTTCGCCGTGCTGGTGATGGTCCTGTGGGTCAGCTCGCCGTATCCCGACAGCGGTCCGGGCGGCGCGCTGCACGTCGCCGGCGCGCTGTGGCTGCTGGCCCACGGTGTCGAACTGGTCCGCACCGACACGCTCTCCGGCGCGTCCATGCCGGTGGGGGTGACCCCGCTGCTGCTGCTCGTGCTGCCCGTGTGGCTGGTGTACCGGGCGGCCAGGGTCGCGGTGGACGCGCCCGCCGACGCCGACGGTCCGCCGCCGGTACCGGCGCACACGGTGTGGACGGGGGTCGTCCTCGGCTACCTCGGCGTCGGCGGCCCGGTCGCGCTGTACTGCTCGGGCGCGGAACTGCGGCCCGAGTGGCTCTGGGTGACGGTGTGTCTGCCGCTGGTGGCGGCGGGGTCGGCGGCGGCCGGGGTGTGGTCGGCGTACGGCTGTCCGCGCGAGCCGGTACTGAGCGCGCTGGCGGTGCTGCCGGGGCCGCTGCGGCGGCTGCTGTTCGGCGCGGACGAACGCGCCCGGCTGGGTACGGCCGTCCGGGCCTCCGGTGCCGCCACGGCGGTGTTCTTCGGCGGCGGGGCGCTGCTGGTCGGGGTGTCACTGGTGTGGCACGGCGGCGAGGCTCGTGCCTCCTTCTTCCAGCTGACGGAGGGATGGACGGGACGGTTCGCCGTACTGCTGCTCGGCGTCGCGCTGATCCCCAACGCGGCGTTCTGGGCCGCGTCCTACGCCCTCGGCCCCGGCTTCCTCCTCGGCGTCGGGCATCTGGTGCAACCCTTCGCCTCCGACCCGGCGCCTCTGCTGCCGCCGTTCCCCCTGCTGGCGGCGGTGCCGGACGCCGGTGCCGGGACGCCGCCGAACTGGGCGGCGGGACTGGTGCCGGTGGCGGCCGGGGTGACGGCGGGGTGGTTCGTGGCGCGCGGGGCCGTAAGACGCCCGGAGCCGGGCGCACCGGCATCGGCCCACTGGTCGGCCGGCCGCACCGCCGGGACGGTGCTGCTGACGGCGACGCTCTGTGCGGCGGCCCTCGCCCTGCTCGCCGACCTGGCCGGTGGCCCGCTGGGGGTGTCCGCGCTGGCTCGCTTCGGACCGGTGTGGTGGCAGACCGGGGGAGCGGCGGGGGTGTGGACGGCGTTGCTCGGGATGCCGGTGGCGCTGATCGTACGGGCGTGGCGGCTGTGGGGCCGGCGCACAGGTGACGGGGAGATCCCGATGCAGGGGACGGGCGTGGGGACGGGGAGCTCCGAGGCCGAGGCCAAGCTCGCGGTCAAGGGCAAGGGACCGATCAAGGGAAAGGAGTCAGCCACAGGGAAGGAACCGGGCAGGGCCAAGGAGCCGGGCAAGGGCAGGACCCCCACACCCCCATGGGCGGAGCTCGTCCCCGACGAAGAGGAGATGTACGACTTCCTCCCGGCCGACGACCCGTTCCCCGGGGACTGGCACGACGACCTGGCCCGCGCCTCACGCTGGGCGGCCCTGCGCGCGGCAGCCGCTCCCCGCGACCTGCCCGCCCCCTGGACAAGCCCCGCAGTCACTTCAGCGCCCCCGGCGGAGTCGACGCCTCCGGCGGAGTCAACAGCCCAGTCGGGGTCGACGCCCCAGAGGAAGTCAACGCCCCAGACAGAGTCGGCGCCCCCGGCAGCGCCTCGCCCGGACCTCACCGACCCGTCGCCCGGCAACCCCGGAACAACGGAACCCCCTGACACGGCAATGGCACACTGAGCCGCCGACCAGGCACCGGCACCCCACCGGACCCACCGGCGTGCCCCTGAGCCCCGGGGCGCCAGGGGGAGCCTCAGCCGTTCTTGCCCCCCAGAACCCCGCGCAGCTCCTGAGGCAGCAGTTGGTCGCAGGACTGTTTCGCCTCGTGGGTGAGGGCGTCGTTCACGCACGTGTAGTAGTCGCGGTAGACGAACTGGACCGTGAACGTCGAGGCCACCAGGGCCAGGGCCAGGGCTGCCGTGACCAGGCCGCCGATGGCCGCCGTCGCCTGGGGCCGGCCCGCCCCCGGCGGAGGCGTCGGGGTGTCCGGGTTCGCCCCGCGGGGCTTGGCGCGCAGGGCGCTGATGCCCCAGTACAGGGCCAGCACGCCCAGCAGCAGGGCCACGTACGTCCAGCTGAACAGGGCGAAGAAGACGGCCCACATGCCGGACAGCAGGGCGTAGCGCGCACGGCGCTGGGCGGGGTCGGTCGGGTCCCAGCGCATGCCGCCGGGGCCGCCCGTTCCACCGGGGCCCTGGGGGCCGCCGCCGGGCCGCTCGCCGAAGCCGCCGGGGGAGCGCCCGGGCTGGCGGTCGCTCCACTGGTCGCCCCACGGGGAGCCGCCCCCGTGACCATTCCCGTGACCGGAGCCCTGAGAGCCCTCGGGATGTCGGGGCTGCCAGGGCCGGTCCGGAGTGCCCTCGGGCGGCGGCGCGAAGGGGTTGTCGTCCTGCCGCCCGCCGCGTCCGTCACCGCCGCGACCACCGGGACCCGCAGTCCCGCCCGGACCGGCATGCCCGCCGGGACCCGCAGGCCCGTCCTGACCACCTGCACTACCGCCATGCCCACCCCGGGGAGCCTCCGGCGGCGAGGCCGGCCGCTCTCGCAGCACGGTGCCACGCTCGCCTCCCTGGGCCGGGCTCGGAGGGAACGTGAGGAGTCGCAGGCTGCGAGCGGGCATCAAAAGAGCGTCTTCCCCTAGGCGTATACGTCTGTGCATTCGGCGGTGCGTACGGCTGTGAACACGGCTGGCCGATATGAGCTTCCTCCCCCGACAACGCACCGCACGACCGCCGCGTTCCCGAGGCTGCCCTCCGTGATTCCTTGCGAACGCTACCTTCCGGCCACGCCCCCGTCCCGTGGGGGCCTTCCCGTGTGCCGGTATCGTTGCTGACGGTCGGCCGCTTCGTAGACTTCCCTGTATCGAGGGGCGTAAAGCATTCGTGCGAATGTACAAAGCTCCGGCCGGTACCGTCGCCACCCCGAGAAAGGGCCCCATCGTGGCCGCCACCCCCGCTGGCCCAGCGGTCAAGCGCCTCGTCGTGCTGGTCTCCGGATCCGGCACCAATCTGCAGGCGCTCCTGGACGAGATCGAGCGCACCGGAGCCGAGCGGTACGGCGCCCGGATCGTCGCCGTGGGGGCCGACCGCGCCGGCATCGAGGGGCTCGCCCGCGCCGAGCGGGCCGGGCTGCCGACCTTCGTGTGCAAGGTCAAGGACCACGCGAGCCGCGAGGAGTGGGATGCCGCCCTCGCCGAGGCCGTGGCCGCGTACGAGCCGGACCTCGTGGTCTCCGCCGGGTTCATGAAGATCGTCGGCAAGGAGTTCCTCGCCCGGTTCGGCGGGCGGTTCGTGAACACGCACCCCGCCCTGCTGCCCAGTTTTCCCGGAGCCCACGGCGTCCGTGACGCGCTCGCGTACGGCGCCAAGGTCACCGGCTGCACCGTCCACTTCGTCGACGACGGCGTCGACACCGGCCCGATCATCGCTCAGGGCGTGGTCGAGGTCCGGGACGAGGACGACGAGAGCGCGCTGCACGAGCGCATCAAGGAAGTCGAGCGAAGGCTGCTCGTCGAGGTCGTGGGGCGGCTCGCCCGCAACGGCCATCGCATTGAGGGACGAAAGGTAGTTATCCAGTGACCGCCACCGCCGAGAGCACCAAGCGGCCCATTCGCCGGGCGCTCGTCAGCGTCTACGACAAGACCGGGCTGGAAGACCTCGCGCGCGGGCTGCACGAGGCCGGTGTCGAGCTCGTCTCCACCGGGTCCACGGCCGGCCGGATCGCCGCCGCCGGCGTCCCCGTCACCAAGGTCGAGGAGCTGACCGGCTTCCCCGAGTGCCTGGACGGCCGGGTGAAGACCCTGCACCCGAAGGTGCACGCGGGCATCCTCGCCGACCTGCGGCTGGAGAGCCACCGGCAGCAGCTCGCCGAGCTCGGCGTGGAGCCGTTCGACCTCGTCGTCGTCAACCTCTACCCCTTCCGCGAGACGGTTGCCTCCGGCGCCTCGGACGACGAGTGCGTGGAGCAGATCGACATCGGCGGCCCGTCGATGGTCCGCGCCGCCGCCAAGAACCACCCGTCGGTCGCCGTGGTCACCAGCCCCGAGCGGTACGCCGACGTGCTCGCCGCCGTCAAGGACGGCGGCTTCGACCTCGCCGCCCGCAAGCGCCTGGCCGCCGAGGCCTTCCAGCACACGGCCGCCTACGACGTGGCCGTCGCCTCCTGGTTCGCCTCCGCCTACGCCCCGGTGGACGAGTCGCGGTTCCCCGACTTCCTCGGCGCCACCTTCGAGCGCAAGAACACCCTGCGCTACGGCGAGAACCCGCACCAGCCGGCCGCCCTGTACGTCGACGGCAGCGGCGGGCTCGCGGACGCCGAGCAGCTGCACGGCAAGGAGATGTCGTACAACAACTACACGGACACGGACGCCGCCCGCCGTGCCGCGTACGACCACGACGAGCCGTGCGTCGCGATCATCAAGCACGCCAACCCCTGCGGTATCGCGGTGGGTTCGGACGTCGCCGAGGCGCACCGCAAGGCGCACGCCTGCGACCCGGTCTCCGCGTACGGCGGTGTCATCGCCGTCAACCGGCCGGTGAGCCGGGAGATGGCCGAGCAGGTCGCGGAGATCTTCACCGAGGTCATCGTCGCCCCGGACTACGAGGGGGGGGCCCTGGAGGCCCTCGCCAAGAAGAAGAACATCCGGGTCCTGAAGGCCTCGGGCGCGCCCTGCAACCGGGTCGAGGCCAAACAGGTCGACGGCGGTGTCCTGCTCCAGGTCACCGACCGGCTCCAGGCCGACGGCGACGACCCGGCGAACTGGACGCTGGCCAGCGGCGAGGCGCTCTCCCGCGAGGAGCTCAAGGAGCTCGCCTTCGCCTGGAAGGCGTGCCGCGCGGTGAAGTCCAACGCGATCCTGCTCGCCAAGGACGGCGCCTCGGTCGGCGTCGGCATGGGCCAGGTCAACCGGGTCGACTCCTGCAAGCTGGCCGTCGAGCGGGCCGGTGAGGAGCGGGCGCGCGGCTCCTACGCCGCCTCGGACGCGTTCTTCCCCTTCCCCGACGGCCCGCAGATCCTCATCGACGCCGGTGTCCGGGCGATCGTCCAGCCGGGCGGCTCGATCCGTGACGAGCAGGTCGTGGAGGCCGCCAAGAAGGCGGGCGTGACGATGTACTTCACGGGCACGCGCCACTTCTTCCACTGACACCGCCTCGTGGACAGGCCGACGGCCTCCGGCTCTCCCCCGAGGGAGCCGGAGACCGTCGGCCTTGCCAGTCAGCAGGGGCGCAGCGACCAGATCGGGTCCCAGGTCGCCGTGCCGGCCTGGTAGGCCGTCGAGGTCCAGCGGACGCTGCCGTCCTGGTTGAAGAACCTGGCGACCGTGCCAGGCGTCTGGTTGTTGGTGAACGGGCCGTCCCCGGTCCAGTTGTTCACGGTCCAGGTCTGGCACTTGTAGAAGTCGAACTTGGTGCCCTTGACGATCATGCACAGGTGGCCGTAGGCGCAGTCCAGGTCCCTGGCGGCGACTTTGCCCTGCGGGGCCTTGGTGAGGGTCAGGCCGTCGTAGCGGACCTTGTCGGCGGAGGACGAAAGAGGCTTCGGGTGGCCCGCGAGGACCTGGTCGGCGACCTGCTGGACGCCGGTGACCCGGGTGCCGTCCGGGGCGGCGGCGGTGGCCGCGACCGTGGAGCCGGCGAGCAGGGCGGTGGCCGCGACGAGCAGTGCGGCGGGCTTGGCGATGTTCACGTGTTCCCCCATGTGAACGAACGGCGTGGTCGCTCCGCCGTGACGCTCTGGCGGAGTGGTCCCACCGTCGCAGCCGTGTCCCTGTCCCGGTACCTCGGACGTCTGAGGGTCACTTCTTACCCGGGGGCGTGTACTCCTTGAGGTAGTGGGCGACACGGGCGCAGTACTCGCGGTACTTCGGGGGAACCCCGTTCGCGGCGTTCACTTTCTTGTACGACGTCCGGTACGCGGCGGAGAGCAGCACCCGCTTGTCGCCGGGAAGGCCGGCCTTCAGATTGGGCGCCATGAAGCAGAGGTAGCGGCCCATGGCCGGGATGGAGACGGAGGGGGTGAGGGGCGGGGTGGGCGTGGCCGATGCGGGAATGCCGTCGTCGCGCATGTACCAGCGCAGGACGGCGGGGGTCCAGCGGGCGATGCCGAACTCGTGCTTGGCCGGGTCGGAGAGGTTCGGGTCGAAATCGCTCTCGGCCTTCAGCATCGCCGCCATGAGCGCGGGGGTCACGTCGGGCTCGGGACAGGCGTGGGCGGAGTCGACGATGAGCTTCCGGTACTGCACCGGGACGCCCCTGTCCGTGCGGAGTTCGGAGGCGCCGTAGGCGGCCGGGGCCTTGTCGTCCGTGCCGCCGGCGCCGTCGCCCGCCCAGGTGCTGATGCCGTAGCCGAGGGCCGCGACGGCGACGGTCGCGGCGGCCGCGCCCGCGATGGCCGCCCGCCGGCGTCCGCGGCGCGGGAACAGCCGGCGGGGCAGGCGCGGTGAACGGCCGGTGCCGGCGGCCGCCTCGACGCGGCGCAGCAGCGCCTCGGTGCCGATGCGTGCCTCGTGCGTCCGGGCCAGGCAGTCCCGCACGATCTCCCGCCAGGCGTCCGGGAGTTGGGGCGACAGGCGCAGTTCGTCGATGCCGCGCGCATAGGCGGCGGCCGCGTCCCGGCGGGCCGTCGGGGTGGCGCCGGACAGCGGGAAGGAGTCGGTGAGGACGAGATGGGCGAGCACGCCGAAGGCCCAGACGTCGGCGGACGGCCGGATCCGTCGGCCGCGTTCGCCGATCTCCGCCCACAGCAGCTCGGGCGGGGTGTAGTCGGGGGTGGAGAAGGCCGGGGTGTAGGCGTGGGTGCCCTCCAGTTCAGCGGCCATGTTGAAGTCGGCGAGCCGCGCCGAACCGTCCGCCATCAGCAGCACATTGGCCGGTTTCAGATCCCCGTGCACCCAGCCCGCCCGGTGCAACTGGGCCAGCCCCTCGCAGGTCTGGGTGAGCAGGGCGGGCCCGGCGGCCGGACGCGGCGTGTCGGCGAGCAGGGCGGACAGGGAGCCCTCGGCCCGCTCCAGGACCAGGACGGTGGCGCCGTCGAGTTCGGGGCGGTCCGGGTCGTCGACGACGAGCGACTCGTACATCCGGATCAGCCGCGGCCGTCTGAGCCGCCGGTGCAGGTCGACCTCGCGCTCGATGAGGTCGCGCAGATGGGCCAGCTGACGCGGAGTTCCGGTGCCGGTGGGCAGGAACTTCAGCGCGGCGGCAGCGGGAAGCTCCGCCGAACCGCCGGTGCGCCGGCCCGCGTAGACGCTGCCGAAGGCGCCCGTCGCGATCGGCTCGCGCACCTCCCAGGTGCCGACCCGGTAACCCAGCGGCACCGGCACGGCGTACGGCTCGGTCACCGGGCCGTACGGCTCGCGTCGGCGGCGGACAGGACGACCAGGTCGTCCTCCCGTACGAGGTCGAAGCGGAGCGCCAGGGACACCAGGGACTCCTTCTTGCCGTTGAGGCGCGGACCGGTGTCCGCGGTCTCCGGGCCGGGCTTGAGCCGCAGCTTCACCGCCAGGTAGTCGATGTTCCACTGCACCGAGGTGCGCGAGGCGGCCGGCCAGGCGGGGCGCAGCCGGTCGACGACCTGGTCGACGGTGGGCAGCGGGGCGTGCGGGTCGCCGCGCAGCCGCGGTTCGCACAGGGCGGCAAGGACGGCGAAGTAGCGCTTGGTGCGGTCGACGGAGAAGGCGGGGGCGGTGGTGTCCCCGTCCGGCCCGGCCCCCTCCGGCAGATAGTCGTGGCGCGGCGCCCACACCTCGATCGTCAGCAGGTCCCCGGCGGCGGGCAGCACGATCCGCGAGAACTCGAACGGGATGGGCGCGTCCAGCCGGCCCGGGCCGACCTTGATGTGCTCGCCGGCGCCCTCCGGGTTCTCCACCACGTACGTCTGACGCGCGGACAGGTTGCTCAGTATCCAGAACGCGCCCTGGGCGCTGAGTTCGCCGGCCCGGCGGGAGACCCCGTCGTGCGGGATCGTCAGACCGTTGCCGGACGCCCGCCCGAAGGTGAGGCGCTCGCCCGGGGCGAGCCGGATCCCGGTGCTCGGCTGCCGGTCCTCCGGGGTCGGCGGAGGTACGACGATGATGCTGTACAAGGTGCGTCTCCCCGTGCCGACGGCCACCCCGGCCGCAGCGGCCGACCCAGTCAGCCTAGGGGGACACACCAGGGCCGTGCCTCCCCTGGACGGGTGAGACACGGCCCTTGGTGTGGAAATGGCGTGAACTGTACTGCCGTGCGGGCGGGTTCAGTAGCGGGGGCGGTTGAACCAGTAGCTGCCGCCCTTGTTGGCGCAGAAGACGATGATCAGGATGCTGAGCACCAGGCTCACCAGAGCGAAGATGTTACCGCTGAGCAGGCTGAGCACGCTGAGCAGAATGACGACCGAGCCGTACACGATCGCGGAGACGCGCGCGCCCCCGCCGCCGTTCGCGAACTTGGAGCCGGTGAAGATCGCCCAGAACGCGAATCCCAGGACGATGACGCCGAGGAAGATCATCACGCCGACGCCGATGCTGGCGGCCTTGTCCGCGTCGCTCGACGAGACGGTGCTGTCCGAGGACACGATGTCCCTGATCCGGTCGGCGAACCAGGAACTGGCCACGACCATCAGCAGACCGCCGAGCGCCTGGAAGCCGCCCAGGATGTACAGGAACACCCGCGCGGCCTTCACACCGCCCGGCATCTGCGCGGGCATGGCCGGGTAGCCGTAGCCGGGCTGCTGGACCGGAGGGGCGGCCGGGTAGCCGTAGCCGGGCTGCTGGGGCTGGGACGGGTAGCCGTAGCCGGGCTGCTGGCCCTGCGGCGGGCCGTAGGGGTTGTTCGGGTCGCCGAAGCTCATGGCGGTCTTCCTCCGTTGATCCAAGTGCGGGGACGACGCGCGGCACGGTTCGGAGGAGAGTTCTACAGATGCGGTCCGTCCCCCCGGCACTGCCCGCGGCACTGTCTGCCCATCGTTCTTTAGGCGGGTCTTACTTGTCCAGACGGAATCGTGAGGTGTTGTGCAAGTGCAACATCGCTGATCATGCTGTGACATAGCGGGGAGGGCCGTGGGGCACCCGGATTGGAACCGGGGGCGGGTCATCCGCGAGGATGGGGGTATGACCGCCCAGATTCTCGATGGCAAGGCCACCGCAGCCGCGATCAAGTCCGATCTGACCGCCCGCGTGGCGGCGCTGAGGGAGAAGGGCGTCACGCCCGGCCTCGGCACGATCCTGGTCGGGGACGACCCCGGCAGCCAGAAGTACGTCGCCGGCAAACACCGCGACTGCGCGCAGGTCGGCATCGCCTCCATCCAGCGCGAGCTGCCGGCCACCGCCACCCAGGAGGAGATCGAGGCGGTCGTACGCGAGCTGAACGAGGACCCGGCCTGCACCGGCTACATCGTCCAGCTGCCGCTGCCCAAGGGCATCGACGAGAACCGCGTCCTGGAGCTGATGGACCCGGCCAAGGACGCCGACGGTCTGCACCCGATGAACCTCGGCCGGCTGGTGCTGAACGAGCCGGCCCCGCTGCCCTGCACCCCGAACGGCATCCTGACGCTGCTGCGCCGCCACGGTGTGGAGATCAAGGGCGCCGAGGTCGTGGTCGTCGGCCGCGGTGTCACCATCGGCCGGCCCATGCCGCTGCTGCTCACCCGGCGCAGCGAGAACGCCACCGTGACCCAGTGCCACACCGGCACCCGCGATCTCGCCGCGCACCTGAAGCGGGCCGACATCGTCATCGCCGCGGCCGGCTCCCCGCACCTGATCCGCGCCGAGGACGTCAAGCCGGGCGCCGCCGTCCTGGACGTCGGTGTCTCCCGCACCGCCGAGGGCAAGATCGTCGGCGATGTGCACCCGGACGTGGCCGAGGTGGCGGCCTGGATCTCCCCGAACCCCGGTGGTGTGGGCCCGATGACCCGGGCGCTGCTGCTGGTCAACGTGGTCGAGGCGGCGGAGCGCAGTGCCGGCTGAGGGCGCCCGCGCGGGGGCGGTCACCCGCGGCACGCAGAGCGCAGGGGAAGGTCCCGGGCGGAAGACCACGCACCGCTTTCCCCGCATCACCAGGGACACCGCGCGGCCCGAGGGCGGCGGCCGGGCCGCGTCCGGTGACGCCCCGGCCCCGGCGCGGCAGTGGCCCATGCTCGTGGTGCTCGGCGGGGTCGCGCTCGGCCTGCTGCTGACCGCCCTCGACATGTTCCGCGCCGGCACCCTGCTGATCGGCGCGGCCCTGCTGGCCGGCGCGGTCATGCGCTGGATACTTCCGAGCGTCGGCATGCTCGCCGTCCGCTCCCGCTTCACCGACATCGCCACCTACGGCGTGCTCGGCCTCGCGATCGTCCTGCTGGCGATGATGGCCCAGCCCCACCCGTGGCTGCAGATCCCGTTCCTCAAGGGCATCCTGCACTTCACGCTCAACCAGTAAGGGTGTTCGTGACGCCGGTGGCCCGCGCCTCCCCCGGGACGCGGGCCACCGGCGTACCCCCGTGCCCCGACGGTACGGCCGCCCACCCGGGCCCCGCCTCCACCGGCGGGCTGAACTCCCGTACCGCCTCGGGTGGTAGCCCGCGGGTCCCTGCAACTTCCGCCGTATCCCCCGCCCGCTCGTGGTGGACACGCTGATCGCGGTCGCCATGGCCGTGGTCGCCGTCCTGCTGGGGCAGGAGTCGCGGTCGCAGGGCCGGCCGGAACTCGACGCCCGCGCCTATGTCCTGGTCGCCCTCGCCCACCTGCCGGTCGCCCTGCGCGTCAAGACCCACCTCAACCGCACGATGAGCAAGCTCGACCTGGGCAGCGGGCCCAGGCGGTCGTGCTGGCGCACGAGACGGGAATGGTGACGCCGGGCGGCTGAACGGCGGCCCGCCCCCTCCCCCGATGAGGGGCGGGCCGCCGTCACAACTCAGCCTTCCCTGCCGGGAACTGCCTGTTCAACGCCTGTCCGTGCGCTGTGGCACGGAAGTGACCGTTCCGCTACCGTGTCCACGCACTGCCACATGTGTCCTCACCGTGTCGATGTCTCGACAGTTCGGGATACGTTGGGGCATGACCGGCGGCAGTGGTGCTCCCGTGCGCCCCCGGTCGGGGAACTGGGATCCCGAGTCGGCGCATCCTTGTGGGTAGCCAGGACGGGGAAATGCCGGGGGAAAGCAAGAGGGGGAAGCGATGCCTCGCTGGAAAGATCTGCCCGAGGACCTGGACCCGCAGATCAAGGAGTTCACCCAGCAGGTGCGGCGGCTCGTGGACCGCAGCGGCCTGAGCGTCGCGGCGCTCGCCGACCGCACGGGCTACAGCAAGACGTCCTGGGAGCGTTACCTGGGCGGCCGGCTGCTCGCGCCCAAGGGGGCGATCGTCGCGCTCGCCGAGGTCACGGGCACCAACCTCGTGCATCTGACCACGATGTGGGAGCTGGCCGAACGCGCCTGGAGCCGGGCCGAGATGAGGCACGACCGCACGATGGAGGCGATCCGCATCTCCCAGGCGCGCGCCGCGCTGGGGGAGTTCGGGGCGGCGGACGCGACCGGCGGCCCGTCCGGCCGCAAGGGCGGCGCCGGCGCGGCCACGGGCATCGCCGGCCCGGCCGGCGTCTCCCCGACGATCCCCACCCAGCCGACGGCCCCCGACGCCGACGCCCGGGAGGGGGCGGCGCGGGGCCGGGGGGACGGTCGTGATCGGGGCGACGGTTCCGGTCCTGGCCCAGCCGGGGGAGCGGGGCCGGGATCGGGCGACGGTGCGGCCGACGGCGCGGGCCCGGGTACGGCCGACGAAGCAGCCGTGGGTACGGCTGGCCTCGACGGCGCCGGGCGTGGCGGGACCGCGACCTCGGGCGGCAACTCCTGGGGCCTGGCCGGGTATCAGGGACCGTCCAAGGCCGGCGCCCACCCTGGCGCCGGCGCCACTGCCGCGAACGGTGTGCGGTCCGCCGGCTCGCCCGAGGGTCCCGGCTGGACCCCGACCACGCCGAACGCGTACGACGGCGGGCCACAGGAGCCCCGGCCCGCCGGCAGCGCCCCGGCCTCGGGGAACGCTGGCCAGCAGCGGGTGATCATGTTCCTGGCGGGGCTCGTCGGCGTGCTCGTCGTCATCGGCGCCGCCTTCTTCTTCACCAACCGGAACGGCGCGAAGCACGAGAACGCCGCCAAGCCGTCCCCGAGCGCCACCACGCACACGACCCCGCCGCCCGGGGTCAAGTGCACTGGCTCCGCCTGCGACGGCAAGGACGCCGAGGCCATGGGGTGCAGCGGCGACCTGGTGACCACCGCGAAGACCGCCACCATCGGCACCACCACCCTGGAGGTCCGCTACAGCAAGGCCTGCGGCACCGCCTGGGGCCGCATCACCGGGGCCGCCGAGGGCGACAAGGTCCAGGTCTCCGCCGGGAAGGCCCAGCAGACCGGCGAGACCTCCGGCGTCGGCGACACCATCGCCTACACCCCGATGGTCGCCGTGAAGAACGCGGCAGAGGCCAAGGCCTGCGCGACGCTGGCGTCCGGGCTGACGGGGTGCACCAAGTAGTACGGGTGGGTGTGCTGGACAGGGCGCGGTAAGTAGGTGGGCAGGGCGCTTCGTACGGGGGCCGGGGTGAAGGCCATGGCACCCAGAGGCGCGTCCTCCCGTCACTGTCGGCGCGGCGATTGCGTGAGGGTGGCCAGGAGCCGACGGCCGGCGCCGCGTGATCCGGCGGTGTCTGGGGCGGTCGGGCGGTGGCGGGCGTACCGGACGGCGCGGTCGAGGTAGGGCGAGTCGGGCGACGGGGTACCCCGAGCAGGGCAGACGGGACGCGGCACATCGGGCGGACGGTACCCGGCACATCGGGTGGACGGCGGGCGGAGAATCGGGAGGAGGAAATTCCGAAGGCGGGTGCATGGTGGAACGGATTCTGGGCAGGGGGCCCAGTACCCCCACGGGAGTCCGGCGATCCGGTACCCCCACCTGGCGGCCGCCTCCGTCCTCTCCCCCTCTCCCGGACGGGCGGCCGCCCCTTCGTTCATCATGTGTCCGACTTGTGGGGTGAGCCACACGGCCCTGTACGTCTCGCATACCGGATGCGCGATAGCCTGACCGCTGGATCGATCTCTTGACGCCAAGAGATCGATCATCCGCCCGGGGCAGGGACGCCCCACCGCCAGCTGTCATACGGAGAACGCCATGACCCGCACTCCCGTGAACGTCACCGTCACCGGCGCGGCCGGCCAGATCGGTTACGCCCTGCTCTTCCGCATCGCCTCCGGCCAGCTGCTCGGCGCGGACGTTCCGGTCAAGCTGCGCCTCCTGGAGATCACGCCCGCGCTCAAGGCCGCCGAGGGCACGGCCATGGAGCTGGACGACTGCGCCTTCCCGCTGCTCCAGGGCATCGACATCACCGACGACCCGAACGTCGCCTTCGACGGCGCCAACGTAGCCCTCCTGGTCGGCGCCCGCCCGCGCACCAAGGGCATGGAGCGCGGTGACCTGCTCGAGGCCAACGGCGGCATCTTCAAGCCGCAGGGCAAGGCCATCAACGACCACGCCGCGGACGACATCAAGGTCCTGGTCGTCGGCAACCCGGCCAACACCAACGCGCTCATCGCGCAGGCCGCCGCGCCGGACGTCCCGGCCGAGCGCTTCACCGCGATGACCCGCCTGGACCACAACCGCGCGCTCACGCAGCTCGCGAAGAAGACGGGTTCGACGGTCGCCGACATCAAGCGCCTGACCATCTGGGGCAACCACTCCGCCACCCAGTACCCGGACATCTTCCACGCCACGGTCGCCGGCAAGAACGCCGCCGAGGTCGTGAACGACGAGAAGTGGCTGGCCGAGGACTTCATTCCGACCGTCGCCAAGCGCGGTGCCGCGATCATCGAGGCCCGGGGTGCCTCGTCGGCCGCCTCCGCCGCCAACGCCGCCATCGACCACGTGTACACCTGGGTCAACGGCACCGCCGAGGGCGACTGGGCCTCCATGGGCATCCCGTCGGACGGCTCCTACGGCGTCCCGGAGGGCCTGATCTCCTCCTTCCCGGTCACCACCAAGGACGGCAAGTACGAGATCGTCCAGGGCCTGGACATCAACGAGTTCTCCCGCGCCCGCATCGACGCCTCCGTCAAGGAGCTCGAGGAGGAGCGCGAGGCGGTTCGCTCCCTGGGCCTCATCTGAGCCTGGTGCCCCCGCGCCTTCGAGCCCGCACGGTCCTGCCGTGCGGGCTCGCGTACATCTTGTCGCCCTCGCCGTCAGCCGCTCAGCATCCAGTCCAGCGCCGACGTGTCCACCGACGCGTTCGGGGACGGGGTGGCCGAGGGTACCGGCTTGTCCCAGTCCGTGAGGAGGGACACCCAGGCGACGCCCTTGCCCTTCTCGGTGAGCTTGATCGGGTAGGGCTTGCCCTGCGTCGCGACGTACTCCGCGAGTGCGGTGCCGTGCGCGTCCCGGCCGGTGAGCCGCACGGCCTTCATGCCGTTGACGGTCGTCGTGCCGTCCTTCCGCTCGTCGAGCACCTTCTGGTTGCTCTGGACCCGCTGGTAGACCTTCAGGTCGCACACCCGGGAGAAGTCGCCGAACAGTTTCACGAGCACCGGGTCGTCGTTCGTGCCGTGGACGTAGCGGTTGTTCACGAGGTGTGCCGCCCTGGTCCCCGCGTTGCCCGGGAACTGGGACTTCCAGTACGTCGCGTCGGGCTTCACCCACACCTGGTCGCCCCGCCTGACCAACTGCACGCTGCCCTTGCGGCCGAGGGCGCCGGAGCCGGTGCAGTTGGCGTCCCGGTCGAGGCGCAGGTCCAGGGCACTGACGGCGTCGCCCTCCGAGGCGGCCGGTCCGGAGTCCTTGAGTATCAGATGTACGGAATGGGCGGAGCGGTAGGCCTGGATCGCCAGGTGCGCGATCTCTCGCGGGGACTTCTTCTCGACGCCGTTGTCGCCGTCACTGCCCGAGGCCCAGGTGGACGCGGCGCACAGCAACACGACGCTTGTTCCCACCGCGGTCACGAAGAGTCTTCTGGTCATCGCCGCCTCCACGGACCCAGAGAACTCAGGTATCCCACTTGTCACCCTATCTTCTGGAATTTCTCCTCGCGCGTGGTGGCGGAGTGGCGCCTGGCAAGGTCCCGCTGAGCGGATCGGCTGCCACCGTCGTAGCCCGCGACCACCAGCGCCGTCACCGCCAGCACCACCAGGGCGACCGTGCGCAGCGCCGGCCCCATGCCATGGAGCAGGTCCGCGTGGCCGGACAGCACCGTGCCGGTGACGGGGTGACGACGCCGATGGTCAGGGCCGGCATGGACAGTCCGGCGCCAGCCGAGATGACCAGGAGCCAGCAGACGAACAGCGCGTACGGCGTGCCCGCGTCGGCCGTGGACGCGCCGAGCGGACCCAGGCCGATGAGGGCGAGACCGGCGCCGATGACCGCGTGGGGGCGGTCCGCCCAGTGGGTGGCCAGCTTCTGGGCGACGGCCGTCCCGAACACCAGCGGCATGATCGCCACACCGGTGACGGCCGGGCCGAAGCCCTTCACGTCCTGCAGGTACTGCGAGTTGACGAAGAACAGGGCGAAGAGACCGAAGAAGCCGGTGGCCGTGCCGAGGGACGCCGACCGCAGTCGCGCGGAGTGGAAGACACGCGGGTCGAAAAGCGGGGCCGCCGACCGGAGGGCGTGCACCGTGAAGCCGGCGATCAGCAGCGCGCCCGCTGCGAAGGCGCCGAGGATGCGGGCGGAGATCCAGCCGTAGGCCGGGCCCTCGATGATGCCGAACAGGAGCGCGACCAGGCCCGCGGTGAGCAGCAGGGTGCCGAGCGGGTCGGGGTTGCCGTGGGCGGGGCGTTCGGTGCGCGGGACGGTCACCGCGACGGCCGCTGTCAGCACGGCCGCCAGCGGGACCATGACCGCGAACAGGGCGCGCCAGGTGAGGAACTGGCCGGCCAGGCCGCCGCCCAGGTTGCCCGCCGCGCCCCCGAGGCCGATCGACAGCGTCCAGGCGCCCATCGGGCGGGCCCGGTGCTCGGGCGTGGACAGCTGCATGAGGATCGACAGGGTGGCCGGTGTGATCAGCGCGGCTCCGGCGCCGGACAGGCCTCGCCCGGCTATCAGGACGGCCGGGCCGGCCGCGAGCGCGCTGGTGGCGGCGCCCGTCGCGAACAGTGCGAGCCCGGTGAGCAGGGCGCCCTTGCGGCCGTACCGGTCGCCGAGCGCGCCGGCCGGGATGAGCAGGCCCGCGAAGACGATGACGTAGGCGTCGACCGTCCAGAAACCGGTTGAAGCGGCGGAAGGCGGCCACGTCCTCGGCCGGGACCCGGGTTCTTTGACTCCGGTCAAAGGTTTCCATTCTTTGACCGGAGTCAGAGACCTCTGCCGCGTCCATGGCACCGCCGATGTGCGTTCATGGCACCGCGAGCCGGCTTCATGGTGCGGAGTTCGGCGGATCGTTGTGGTCGGCGTGCCGGGGGCGGCTCCTGGTCGAGATCTGGCCGACGAGCTCCCAGAAGCACACCAGAGCGGTGACCGGCGGGATCCCGAAGATCACTAACGACAGCAGCGCGTGGGACGAGTGGCTGACGCACAGCGCCACGGCCATCGCGGATGCGGCCAGCACCACGCACCAGGAGCGCCGCGCACTCCGGCGCTGAGCGGTGGCCCGTACGACGGAGAGGGCGGCCACGAACCATGGCCCGTACACCATCAGCGGCCAGCACTGCGCCAATCTCGTCGGCAGCACCGACGAGGCGATCCCGCGCAGCTGCCCGTAGGAATAGCAGACGGACCAGCCCAGCATGCACACCGCGCACAGCGAGACCGTCGCGATCAGCAGCGTGATGTGGGTGACGCGTCGGCCGCCGTCGAGCAGATGGGACTCCTGACGGAGCCGTCGGCGGCTGCTCCTGCGCGGGGACGGAATGTCCAGCGGGGTGGTGACCGGGCTCACGCTGGTCGGCGCGGACAGTATCTGGGCCAGTTCTTCGACCGGGTCCCAGTCGTTCGACGCGATGTCCGGTTCCGGGACGCTCCAGGTGTCCATCGATTTACCTCCTTACCTCGCCTCAGGAAGCCCGGTACAAATCTGCCATCGTCCGCCGATATTCATTTTCCATGGTGTTGATTCTCTTCAGGAAATCATCAAGCAGGTCCGAGCATGACGTGAGGTCCACATCACCGCTCCAGCGGAGCGCGGTCGTCGGATGATCCTCTGCTGTGTGCCAGTCCAATCGCGTCACGGTCACCTAACGAGGGTCACCGGAGGCGGGCTTTGGGGCATTCGGGCGAATACGCATGACCTGAAGGGGGGTCTTTTAAGTGCGTGTTGACGCACGCTTGAAGGAGTTGTGAATACGCAGGAAATTACATTCCGTGAATTCTGGAATTAAATGATCTCTGCTCGCCTTGTGGTGGTTCCGGTGTGATGCCGCGCACTTTCGGCCATTGATTGCGCATGCGATGTGTGAGTCCTGGGCAGGCGGCGACGGTCCCCGAGCGTGACATGCGTGTGACACAGGGGCACGGATCAGGAACGGAAGGCAACACCGATCATGGCGGACAGAACGGCACGACAGGCCCAGGCGACCATCCACGCGGGAGGCGAGTGGCTGGAAGCGATCTCCGGCGCGACGCGCGAGGTCCTCGACCCCGCGGACGCCCGGCCGTTCGACGTGGTCGCGGAGGGCGACGAGAAGGACGCCGAGCGCGCGGTGGCCGCGGCCCGGCAGGCCTTCGACCACGGACCCTGGCCGCAGACCCCGGTCGCCGAACGCGCCGCCCTGCTGCGCCGCGTCGCCGGCCTCCTCGTGCAGGGCCGCGAGGCACTCGGCCTGCTGGAGAGCCGGGACGCGGGCAAGACCGTCGAGGAGGGCCGGATCGACATCGACTGTGTCGCCGACGCCTTCCGCTACTTCGCCGACCTGGTGGCCTCCGAGGCGCCGGGCCGGGTCGTGGACGCGGGTTCCCGCGACATCCACAGCGTCGTCGTGCACGAGCCGGTCGGCGTCTGTGCGCTGATCACCCCCTGGAACTACCCGCTCCTCCAGGCCAGTTGGAAGATCGCCCCGGCGCTCGCCGCCGGCAACACCTTCGTGATCAAACCCAGCGAGATCACCCCGATGACCACCGTCGCGCTGATCGAGCTGCTGGCGGAGGCCGGTCTGCCCGCCGGGGTGGCCAACATCGTCACCGGCCCCGGCCACACCGTCGGCGCCCGGCTCGCCGAGCACCCAGACGTCGACCTGGTCTCCTTCACCGGTGGCCTGGTCAGCGGCACCAAGGTGGCCCAGGCCGCCGCCCCGACCGTGAAGAAGGTCGCCCTCGAACTCGGCGGCAAGAACCCCAACGTCGTCTTCGCCGACGCCTGCGCCACCGAGGAAGGCTTCGACACCGCCGTCGACCAGGCCCTCAACGCCGCCTTCATCCACAGCGGCCAGGTCTGCTCGGCCGGCGCCCGGCTCATCGTCGAGGAATCCATCAGGGACCGCTTCGTCGGTGAACTCGCCCGGCGCGCACAGAAGATCAGACTCGGCCGCGGCACCGAGAACGGCGTCGAGTGCGGCCCGCTCGTCTCCGAGCAGCAGCGCGCCAAGGTCGAGGCGTACGTCGCCTCCGCGCTCGCCGAGGGCGCCGTACTGCGCTGCGGGGGCAAGCGGCCGAAGCCGTCACCGCAGCGCCCCGAGGCCGGCTACTTCTACGAGCCGACCGTCCTCGACGCCTGCCACCGCGAGATGCGGGTCGTCCGCGAGGAGGTCTTCGGCCCGGTCCTCACCGTCGAGACCTTCCGCACCGAGGAGGAGGCCGTCTTCCTCGCCAACGACACCGAGTACGGCCTCGCCGGCGCCGTTTGGACCACCGACGCGGGCCGGGCCCGCCGCGTCGCCGGCCGGCTGCGCCACGGCACCGTCTGGATCAACGACTTCCACCCCTACCTGCCACAGGCGGAGTGGGGTGGCTTCGGCAAGAGCGGCACCGGCCGCGAGCTGGGGCCCGCCGGACTCGCCGAGTACCGGGAGACCAAGCACGTCTACCAGAACCTCGCGCCGAGGCCGGTGCGCTGGTTCGCAGGCTGAGTCCCTCTTTTTCCGCACCCCCTGGAGTAGTACCCCCATGTCCCCCACCCCCCACGTCTACGACTACGTCGTCATCGGCGGCGGCACGGCGGGCTCCGTCATCGCCTCCCGCCTCACCGAGAACCCGGACGTCACCGTCGCCGTCATCGAGGGCGGCCCGAGCGACGTCGGCCGCGACGACGTCCTCACGCTGCGCCGCTGGATGGGCCTGCTCGGCGGCGACCTCGACTACGACTACCCGACGGTGGAGCAGCCCCGCGGCAACTCCCACATCCGGCACAGCCGCGCGCGCGTCCTCGGCGGCTGCTCCTCCCACAACACCCTCATCTCCTTCAAGCCGCTGCCGTCCGACTGGGACGAGTGGGAGGAGGCCGGCGCCAAGGGTTGGGGCGCCGTCCCCATGGAGGCCTACTGCGCCCGCCTGAAGAACAACATCGTCTCCGTCGACGAGAAGGACCGGAACGCCATCGCCCGCGACTTCGTCGACGCCGCCCAGGCCGCGCTCGGCGTTCCCCGCGTCGAGGGCTTCAACAAGAAGCCGTTCACCGAGGGCGTCGGTTTCTTCGACCTCGCCTACCACCCGGAGGACAACAAGCGTTCCTCGGCGTCGGTGGCGTACCTGCACCCGGTGATGGACGAGCGCCCGAACCTGACGATTCTGCTGGAGACCTGGGCGTACGAGCTGGAGCTCACCGGGGGCCGGGCCGAGGGCGTGCACGTGCGCACCGAAGACGGTGATGAGCTGCTGATCCGCGCCCGCAACGAGGTGATTCTTTGCGCCGGCGCCGTGGACTCGCCCCGCCTGCTGCTGCACTCGGGCATCGGCCCCCGCAAGGACCTGGAAGAGCTGGGCATCCCCGTCGTCCACGACCTGCCGGGCGTCGGCGAGAACCTGCTGGACCACCCCGAGTCGGTCATCGTCTGGGAGACCCACGGCCCGATCCCGGAGAACTCCGCGATGGACTCCGACGCGGGCCTGTTCGTGCGCCGCGACCCCGAACACGCGGGCCCGGACCTGATGTTCCACTTCTACCAGATCCCGTTCACGGACAACCCGGAGCGGCTCGGCTACGAGCGCCCCTCGTACGGCGTCTCGATGACCCCGAACATCCCCAAGCCGAAGAGCCGCGGCCGCCTCTACCTCACCAGCGCCGACCCGTCCGTCAAGCCCGCCCTCGACTTCCGCTACTTCACCGACGAGGACGACTACGACGGCCGGACCCTCGTCGACGGCATCCGCGTCGCCCGTGAGATCGCCAGGACCGAGCCGCTCGCGAGCTGGCTCAAGCGTGAGGTGTGCCCCGGCCCCGAGATCCAGGACGACGCCGAACTCGGCGAGTACGCCCGCAAGGTCGCGCACACCGTCTACCACCCGGCCGGCACCTGCAAGATGGGCGCCGCCGACGACGAACTCGCCGTAGTGGACCCGGAGCTGAGGATCCGCGGCCTCGACGGCATCCGCATCGCCGACGCGTCCGTCTTCCCCACCATGACCGCCGTGAACCCGATGATTGGGGTGCTCATGGTCGGGGAGAGGGCCGTCGACCTGATCGGAGGTGACGCCCGATGACCCCCACCGTCCCCACCCGCAAGCCGCCCACCGCCGATACCCCCGTCTTCTCCGTCTCCGGCCTGTGGAAGGTCTTCGGCCCCAAGCCGCAGCGGATCCCCGGCGACCCCGAACTCGGCGCCCTCGACCCCGCCGACCTGCGCGCCCGCACGGGCTGTACGGCGGCCGTCCGCGACGTCTCCTTCGACGTCCGCAAGGGCGAGGTCTTCGTGGTCATGGGCCTGTCGGGCTCCGGCAAGTCCACGCTCGTCCGCTGCCTGACCCGCCTGATCGAACCGACGGCGGGCACGATCTCCATCGACGGCGAGGACGTCCGCGCGATGGACAGGACCCGCCTGCGCGAACTGCGCCGGCACCGGGCCGCCATGGTCTTCCAGCACTTCGGCCTGCTCCCGCACCGCACGGTCCTGGACAACGTGGCGTACGGCCTGGAGATCCAGGGCGTCGGCAAGGCCGAGCGGCGCGAACGGGCCGCCGAGGTCGTCGCCAAGGTCGGCCTCGAAGGCATGGAACACCGCCGCCCCGCCCAGCTCTCCGGCGGCCAGCGCCAGCGCGTGGGTCTCGCACGGGCACTGGCGGTCGACCCCGAGGTGCTGCTGTTCGACGAGCCGTTCAGCGCCCTCGACCCGCTCATCCGCCGCGACATGCAGGACGAGGTGGCCCGCCTGCACCGCGAGGAGGGCCGCACGATGGTCTTCATCACCCACGACCTGTCCGAGGCCCTCAAGCTGGGCGACCGCATCGCCCTGATGCGTGACGGCAAGGTCGTCCAACTGGGCACCCCGGAGCAGATCGTGGGCTCCCCGGCCGACGACTACGTCCGCGAGTTCGTCCGCGATGTGCCGCGCGAGCAGGTGATGACGGTGCGTACGGCCATGAAGCCGGGTGCCTGCGGCGGCCCGGAGCACCCGGGCGCCCTCACCCCGGACGCAGTGGTGGCGGACGCGATCAGGACCGTGGCCGAGCTCGGCACACCGGCGTGCGTGCTGGAGAACGGCACCTGCATCGGGACCGTGGACCACGAGCTGCTGCTGGACGTCGTAGCCGGCATGGACGTGTGCATACCCGGTCCCCGCACCAGCCCGGAGGCCGTCTGATGGCAACGCTCAGTCTCCCGACCTTCAGTACCGCCGAACCCCGCCTCCTGAAGAGCCGTACCGCGGGCAAACTCCTCGTGCTCGCGCTCGTCACCGCCGTACTCCTGCCCCTGCTCCACGGCGGATCATGGCCTCACCACCTGACCGTCGGCCTGGACAAACCCCTCACCAGCGCCAGCAACTGGGTGGTGGACAACCGGGACAGCCACCCCCTGTTCCTCTACTTCTTCGGCTACATCAGCAACGCGGTCGTCCTCTCCGTACGCGCCGTCTACCTCACCCTGCTCGCCGCGGGCTGGACCGGCGTCACCGCGTTCGGCGCGCTGATCGCCTGGCGCGTCGCCGGCCCCCGCCTGGCCGCCGGCACGGCACTCGCCTTCCTCGGCTGCGGCGCCCTCGGCATGTGGGTGCCGACCATGCAGACCCTCGCACTCATGGTCGTAGCCGTCCTCGCCTCCGTGGTCGTCGGCGCGCTCCTCGGCCTCGCCGCCGGCCTGTCCGACCGCCTGGACCGCGCCCTGCGCCCGGTCCTGGACACCATGCAGGTGCTCCCGGCCTTCGCCTACCTCCTCCCCGTCGTCCTGGTCTTCGGCATCGGCGTCCCCGCGGCCGTGCTCGCCACCGTCGTGTACGCGGCCCCGCCGATGGCCCGCCTCACCGCGCTCGGCCTGCACGGCGCCGACCCCGAAGTCCTGGAGGCCGTGGAGTCGCTCGGCGCGACCCGCCGCCAGCGGCTGCTGACCGCCCGGATCCCGCTGGCCCGGGGCGAACTCCTCCTCGGCCTCAACCAGACGATCATGATGGCGCTGTCCATGGCCGTCATCGCCTCGGTCATCGGCGCCGGCGGCCTCGGTGACCGCGTCTACCAAGCGCTCGGATCCGTCGACGTCGGCCAGGCCCTCGCCGCCGGTATCCCGATCGTGCTGCTGGCGATCGTCCTGGACCGCGTGACCGCGGCGGCAGGCGCCGGCACCACGCGCCCGAAGACCATCGGCTGGGTCTACGCCCTCGCCGGCACCGTGGCCGTCGCCCTGGCCGCCCGGCTCCTCGGCCGCCTCGACTGGCCCGCCGGCTGGACCCTGAACATCGCCGAACCGGTCAACCGCGCCGTCGACTGGATGACCAACCACCTCTACTCCGGCATCCCGGTCATCGGCGGTACGGCCGACTGGGCGGGCCACTTCACCACCTGGATCCTGGACCCCGTACGCGGCGGACTGCAGTGGCTGCCCTGGTGGTCGGTGCTGCTGATCGTCGCCGCCCTGGCCTGGTCGATCGGCACCTGGCGCACTGCCCTGACCGCCGTCCTCGCCATGGCCGCGATCGGCGTCCTCGGGGTCTGGCAGCCGGCCCTCGACACGCTCTCCCAGGTGCTCGCGGCCGTCGCCGTCACCCTGGTCCTCGGGTTCGCCACCGGCATCGCCGCCGCCCGCAGCGACCGCGTCGAACGCGCCCTGCGCCCGCTCCTGGACGTGTTCCAGACCATGCCCCAGTTCGTGTACCTGATCCCGGTCGTCGCCCTGTTCGGCGTCGGCCGCGCCCCCGCCGTCGCCGCGGCCGTCGTCTACGCGCTGCCCGCCGTCGTCCGGATCACCGCGCAGGGCCTGCGCCAGGTCGATCCGGCCGCGCTGGAGTCCGCGCGCTCGCTCGGCGCGACCGGCCGGCAGCAGCTGTGGCAGGTCCAGCTCCCGCTCGCCAAGCGGTCGCTGCTGCTCGCCGTCAACCAGGGCGTGGTCCTGGTCCTCGCCGTCGTCATCATCGGCGGCCTGGTCGGCGGTGGCGCCCTCGGCTACAACGTCGCCTTCGGCCTCGCCCAGGGCGACCTGGCGACCGGCCTGGTGGCCGGTGCCGCGATCGTCTGCCTGGGCCTGATGCTCGACCGGGTGACCCAGCCGACCGAGCGACGCACGAAGAAGGGAGCGTGACATGCGACTCCGTACGACCCTCACGGTGACCGCCGGGGCGTCCGCGCTCGCACTGCTCACCGGCTGCGGCGCCGCCGACATGACCAAGCAGGCCAGCCCGTTCGCGAACGCCCGGGGTTCGAAGACCGTCACCCTGTCCGTGCAGTCCTGGGTGGGCGCGCAGTCCAACGTCGCCGTCGCCCAGTACCTCCTGGAGCACAAGCTGGGCTACCGCGTCGACACCGTCCAGGTCGACGAGGTGCCCGCCTGGGACGCGCTCAGCCAGGGCAGGGTCGACGCCATCCTGGAGGACTGGGGCCACCCGGACCAGGAGAAGCGGTACGTCGAGGACAAGAAGACGATCGCGCGGGGCGGCGGCCTCGGGGTGACCGGTCACATCGGCTGGTTCGTGCCGACGTACCTGGCCAAGCAGCACCCCGACATCACCGACTGGAAGAACCTCAACAAGTACGCCTCCCTCTTCCGCACCGCGGAGAGCGGCGGCAAGGGCCAGCTGATGGACGGCTCCCCGTCGTACGTCACCAACGACAAAGCCCTGGTGAACAACCTGAAGCTGGACTACCAGGTCGTCTTCGCCGGCTCCGAGGCCGCCCAGATCACCCAGATGAAACAGTTCGCCAAGGCGAAGAAGCCCTTCCTGACCTACTGGTACGCCCCCCAGTGGCTGTTCAAGAAGGTCCCCATGACGGAGGTGAAGCTGCCGCCGTACAAGGACGGCTGCGACGCGGACACGACGAAGGTCGCCTGCGCCTACCCGCACACCCCGCTGCAGAAGTACCTCAACGCCGGTTTCGCCAAGTCGGGCGGAGAGGCGGCGGCCTTCCTGAAGAAGTTCCGGTGGACGACCGAGGACCAGAACGAGGTCTCCCTGATGATCGCCGACCAGAAGCTGTCGCCCCAGGACGCGGCCAAGAAGTGGGTGGACAGCCATCCCGACGTGTGGAAAAGGTGGCTGTCCTGAACCCCTTCAGCCCTTGAGGGTGACGGCGATGTCCCGGACCGCCGCGATGGCCCGCCGCTGCAGTCCCGATCCGAACGTGACGCGGTTGGCCCCGAGTTCGCCGAGTGCGGCGGGCGTGGGGCCCTCGCCGTCCAGCCGGGCCAGCGCGTTCAGCGGGCCCTGGATCCCGGCCCGCAGCAGGGGCAGTACGCCTGCGGGGGCGAGGATCGGATAGATGCAGTCCGCGCCCGCCGCGACGTACAACGCGGCCCGCTCGATGGCCCGGTCGGGGTCCTTGTCGCCGTGCACGAAGGTGTCGACGCGGGCGTTGACGAACAGCCGGTCGGCGGCGGCCGAGCGGACCTCGGCGAGGAACTCGGCGTGCTCGTGCCGGTCCTTCAGGACACCGTTTTGCGAGTCCTCGAGGTTGCAGCCGACGGCACCGGCTTCCAGCAGCCGCTCCACGATCTCCTTGGGCGCGAGCCCGTACCCGCTCTCGATGTCCGCCGACACCGGCACGTCCACCGCCCGCGCGATCCGGGCGACCGCGGCGAACATCTCGTCGGCCGGAGTGGCCCCGTCCGCGTACCCGAGCGCGGCGGCCACCCCGGCGCTCGGCGTGGCCAGCGCCGGGAACCCGGCCTCCACCAAGGCCCGCGCACTGGCCGCGTCCCAGGGGCCGGGCAGGACCAGCGGATCACCCTGGGCACGCCGCAGATGCAGCGTGCGGAACACGTCCACCTTGCTCACGACCGGTAGCCTCCCGTTTTTTTCACGACCGGTCCCCCGTCTTGTTCACGGCTGATGACCTCCGGTCCAGTTCTACGGCTGATAACCCCCGGGAGGGACACGGCGACCGACCATCAGCCGGTTCCAGCCGTTGATGACGGTGACCAGGCCGATGAGATGGGCGAGTTCGGCCTCGGCGAAGTGCTTGGCGGCCGTCTCGTACACCTCGGCCGGCACAAAACCCTCGGTCAGCACGGTGACCGCCTCGGTCAGCGCGAGCGCGGCCCGCTCCCGCTCGCTGTAGAGGTCCTCGGTCTCCTCCCAGGCGTTCAGGAGCTGGATCCGGTCCTCCGACTCGCCGTTCTTCCGGGCTGCCCGGAGGTGCATGTCGATGCAGAACGCGCAGTGGTTGATCTGCGAGGCGCGGATCATCACCAGCTCGGCGAGGACCGGATCACCGAGCCCCTGCTTCGCGGCCGCGCCGAGCGCGGACATCGCCCGGCCGACGTTGGGGTCCAGCAGCTGGGTACGGCTCACTTGTGCTGCCCCGGCTGGTAGTGGCCGGGCACCGCGCGGGTGGTGACACCGAACCGGTTCCACGCGTTGATCACCGTGATCGCGGCGATCAGCTGGGCCAGCTCGGCCTCCTCGAAGTGCTTGGCCGCCTTCTCGTACACGTCGTCCGGCACGAAGCCCTCGGTCAGCACGGTGATCGCCTCGGTCAGCTCGATCGCCGCCAGTTCCTTCGCGGTGTAGAAGTGTTTCGACTCCTCCCACGCGCTGAGCTGCACGATCCGCTGGACGCTCTCGCCGGCCGCCAGCGCGTCCTTGGTGTGCATGTCCAGGCACAGGGCGCAGTGGTTGATCTGCGAGGCGCGGATCTTCACCAGCTCATACAGCGTGGGGTCCAGGCCCTGCCTGGCCGCCGCGTCGAGCCGGATCATGGCCTTGTAGACGTCGGGCGCCAGCTGGGCCCAATGCATCCGGGGTGCGTGTTCGGGGACGTACTCAACGGTTTCCTCAGTGCTCATGTCCTCGACCCTAGAAGTCAGGCAGCCCAGGAGTATGGTCCATTTCCATGGAGGAATCCTGGGCCACTCTGGGCGTCGATCTGCACCTCGAACCGGCCGGCTCCGGCGGGCTGCGCCGGGGCCTGACCGACGCCCTGCGCGAGGCCGTCCGCACCGGCCGCCTCGGCCCCGGCACCCGGCTGCCCTCCTCCCGCTCCCTCGCCGCCGACCTCGGCATCGCCCGCAACACCGTCGCCGAGGCCTACGCGGACCTGGTGGCGGAGGGCTGGCTCACCGCCCGGCAGGGCTCGGGCACCCGGGTGGCGGAAGGGGCCGCGGCCGTCCCGCCGTCCGGTACGACCCCGACGGGGATGCCCGGCAGGACGGTGGCCCCGCGCCGCGGGGAGCCGGCCCGTCCGGCGTACAGCCTCGTCCCCGGCATCCCCGACCTCGCCGCCTTCCCTCGCGCCGCATGGCTCAAGGCCGCCCGCCGCGCCCTCACCACCGCCCCGTACCACGCCCTCGGCTACGGCGACCCGCGAGGCCACGCCGAACTGCGCACCGCCCTGGCCGGCTATCTCGCCCGGGTACGCGGTGTCCGCACCCACCCGGAGCGGGTGCTGATCACCTCCGGTTTCGCCCACGCGCTGCGCCTCACCGGCACCCTGCTGCGGGCACGCGGGGTGCGGACGGTGGCGGTCGAGTCGTACGGCCTCGACGTGTACCGGGGCCTGCTCCAGCGGTCCGCACTGGCCACACCGGCCCTTCCGTACGACGAACTAGGCACCGACACAAGGGCGTTGAGCGGAGAGGGCGCGGTCCTGCTGACCCCGGCCCACCAGTTCCCCATGGGCACGCCCCTGCACCCCGACCGGCGGGCCGCCGTGATCGACTGGGCGCGGCGCACCGGCGGCCTGATCCTGGAGGACGACTACGACGGCGAGTTCCGCTACGACCGCCAGCCCGTCGGCGCCCTCCAGGGCCTCGACCCCGACCGCGTGATCTACTTCGGCACCGCCAGCAAGGCCCTCGCCCCCGGACTGCGACTGGGCTGGATGGTGCTGCCACCGTCCCTGGCGGAGGAGGCGGTCTCGGCCAAGGGCGGCACCGACACCGTGGGGGTGCTCGAACAGCTCACCCTCGCCGAGTTCATCACGTCCGGCGCGTACGACCGCCACATCCGCTCCTCCCGCCTGCGCTACCGGCGCCGTCGTGACGCCCTCGCCGCCGCCGTCTCCGCCCGCGCCCCCGAGGTGACGGTCACCGGCGTCGCCGCCGGCCTGCACGCGGTGCTGCGCTTGCCGGCAGGCATGGAACAGTCCGTGATCGAGGCCGCGACCTGGCAGGGCCTGGCCCTGCACGGCCTCGCCTTCCACCGCCATCCGGAGGCTGTCGCCGAGCCGTTGGACGCGCTGGTCGTGGGGTACGCGACACCGCCGGACAGTGCGTGGGCGGGGGCGCTGGAGGCGTTGTGCCGGGTCTTGCCGTAGCAGGTCAGGTGTCCGAGGGAAGCCAGGGACCGAGGTCGTCGCGCCATCCCTCGAAGTGCTCCAGGGCGACGCTCAGATGGGAGTTCTCCGCCCGGTAGAGGGCGCCGATGATCTGGTGCGGATCGACGGTCGGGAGAAGGGACTCGCCCTCCTCTTCCGACGCGGCGACGGCTTCGGTCTCCTGCTCGGTGAGCCGGTCGTACGGGTAGGTCAGGGACGGGCACGACCGTTCCCGGCTGGGGCAGGGAGTGTCGGGCGGCCACACCCAGACCGCGTCGTGCTGCCGTACGAGGACTTCGCCCAGATACCAGGCAACCGCCCGCAGGAACGGGCCTCGCCGGTCGTCGTACTGCTCCTCCCAGGTGGCGTAGCGGTCCAGGACGAGGCGTTCGAGGCGGGGGAGGGAGGCTGGGGAGACGTCCCACCGGCCGCCGGTCCGTTCGGCTAGGGCCATGAAATCGGCGCGGGCGGTGTCCAGCCAGGCGTTCAGATGTGGGTTGTTCCGGTAGGAAGGGGCGTCGATGGGGCGCATGCCCGGCACTCTACGACCGGCGGGTGCGGCAAGTTGTGGTGATCCTGTGTGCGGGGCGAGTTGACGGGGGCGTGTCAACCGGCCCGGTGCGTAGGGTGAGCGCTCCTGCGGCGCCACACATGCAACGGGGGCCCCTGGCGCCGTACGAGAACCCACATCGCGTGGGCTCCCAGTGGAGAAGTCTCGTGACTCAACAGATACTTGCGCCCCATCGGCGGGTGTGGGCGCGCGCCGTACTGGCCTTAACCGCGGCCGGTGTTCTGACCCTGACCGGACTGCCCGGCCTGCCAGGCGATGCCGCGTACGCGGCCAAGGGCAAGCGCTGCGACAGCCTGCCCGATGTCACCGCGACGAAGCCGGGCACGAACAACCTGCCGTGGGACCGCGACATCCACGTCCGCGCCCCGGGCGACTGGGACTCCTACCCCTTCGACGCCCCGCGGCAGACCTTCGACGGCCTGACGCTGCCAGGGGATGCGGAGAACCCGACCGAGGAGCAGATCAAGCAACGCGACGCGTTCCTCGACAAGTTCGACAAGCCCTACACGAAGTACCCGGAGAACAGCGAGGAGCGTGCCTTCGCCCGCTACAAGAAGTACCTCGCCGACAATCAGGGCAAGACGCCGAAGTACTCGACGTTCTCGAAGTGGCTCTCGGACGGCTACATCCTGCCGCACAACAACAACAAGCGCGGCGCCGCGTTCGAGACGAAGGTGATCAACGATCTCGGCCTGGTCGGCGAGGACTGGCTGTGCCAGGAAGAGATCGAGATCAAGGACAAGGACGGCAAGACCGTCATGGTCAAGGACCCCAAGACCGGCCGGATGAAGCCGCTGGTCCGCAAGTTCGATGCCGTCAACTACAAGACGGGCCAGTTCCTGGAGTTCAAGGCGGGCCCGGGACGTGACACCGGGCAGGACTTCGCGAACCAGAAGTTCCTGGAGGACCCCCGCTTCAACAACGGGAAGATCGCCTACGTCAACGGCCAGTCCAAGGACTCCGCCACCACCAAGTACCTCGGCCGCATGGCCGACGCCTACAAGGACGCGAGCGGCCAGTCCCGCGTGCGGGCGTACGAGCACCTGTCCACCGACATCCCCAGGTACAAGTCCGTCAGCTACAAGAACGTGTCGGGCTCGACGCTTCCGGACCCGAACTTCGCCGCGAACGGCGACAACCGGGCCGCCGGCGGAGCCTCCCGCACCATCGGCCGGTCGCCGGCCACCCCGCTCGACATGGAGAAGCAGCTCCAGCGCATCGGGAAGAACGGAGCTTCCAACTTCGGCGTGCGCGGGCCGGGCGGAGTGGACTTCTCCACCCTCGACCTCTCTTACGTCGGCAAGCCCGTCAAGGGCAAGGGCCTGCCCTACGCCTTCTCCGCGAACAGGATCCAGGACGAGAGCAAGGACTACGGCTGGGGAGGCAAGGCCAAGGCCCAGCTGATCTCCGACTCCTTCTTCACCTGGCTCGCACTCACCCCGGACAAGTTCTGGGTCAACCTCAACCCGGACCAGCCCGACACGATCATGGACAGGACGTTCGGCAAGACCGACGCCGGTCGCGTCCTGCTGGAGGCCGACCTCCAGATGAAGCACGACTACGCCAAGGACGTCGACCCTCGCAAGGACCCGGGCAAGAAGTACTGGGACGCCATGCAGGCCGCCGGGCTCGACTGCGGCGACACCATCCGCCTGTGGATCACGCCCAAGACCGCCAAGGTCCGCGCCGACGACGACGGCCTCTACATCCTCGA
The DNA here is from genome assembly GCF_040680215.1 of Streptomyces sp. NPDC052107. Lineage (NCBI taxonomy): Bacteria > Bacillati > Actinomycetota > Actinomycetes > Kitasatosporales > Streptomycetaceae > Streptomyces > Streptomyces sp. NPDC052107. Next base: position 72,439 of record NZ_JBFAWG010000013.1, on the reverse strand, counting down.
CACGCCGCTGAAGGTCAACGTCGCCCACATCGAGCGCAAGACCCCCGACCCCAACGGCACGTGCACCCTGACCAAGGCCCAGCAGACCACTGCGAACAACCTGCTCAAGCAGTACATCATCCCCGGCGTCGAGGAGAAGGTGAACACCGCCACCCAGTACGCCGACCTGCGCCGCGTCTACAGCGCCCGCGTCGCCGCCGAGTACGTCCGTCAGCAGGACGCGCAGAAGGCCACCGACTACCACTCCGTCATCAACAGCGGCAACGTCACCCGGTGGCCGCTGCGCGCACCCAACGCCAAGTGGACGCCGAAGAAGACCTGGGACGAGTACATGGTCTCCTTCACCAAGGGCGACTACTCCTACCCCTGCCAGTTCGGCGGCCAGCAGAAGATGTGTGTCATGGGCGGCGTCGACTTCGGCAAGGCCCCCCGCCGCAACGTCACCCGCGTCGAGTTCCAGGTCGAGCATCCGCACCTGAAGAAGACGACCGAGATCGCCACTCAGGCCCAGGCGGAAAGCGCCGACAACCCGAAGCTGGCCCTCCTCGGCGGCGGCACCGAGTCCACCGGCACCGGCGGCGGGGACAACCCGACCCCGGCCCCCACGCACACCAGCACGCCCACCCACCAGCCCACCACGCCCCCAACCGGCCGCAGCCCGGCCCCGGGATACTCCACCCCCGCGGGAGGACACACACCGCCCGCCTCCCCGCCCACCGATGACGACAAGGGCGGCGGCCTCGCCAGCACCGGAACCCGGGTGCTCGGCGTCGCCGGGATCGCCGCCGCACTCCTCGCGGCCGGAACCGGCCTGCTCTGGTTCAAGCGCCGCCGTACCACCGGCGAGAGGTAAGGCCCCGAGCCGACCGGCCCGGCACCCGCGAGGCCCCCACCCGGAGGATTTCTCCGGGTGGGGGCCTCGCCCATCTCGCCGCAAGGGCTAACAGGAGGTCATGTCCGGCCCGGTCTTCGGAGAGGAACCTGCCCGAGGGAGGCGACCTCAGCCTTCCTCGGCCACCACCGGCGCCTCCCCGAACCGCGCCAGCGCCATCGCCCCCACCACGGCCACCACGAACCCCAGGACCGCCAGCCAGGTCAGCCCCTCCCGCGTACGGTCTCCCAGCCACACCACCCCCACCGCCGCGGGCCCGATCGTCTCCCCGATCACCATCCCGGCGGTCGCGCTGGTCACCGAGCCCCGCTGAAGAGCCGACGTCAGCAACATGAACGCGGCGCCGCCCCCGATCAGCAGCGCGTAGGTCGCCGGGTTGGTCAACAGATCCAGAGGCGCCAGGCTATCGATCAGCCGGACCGATACCTCCACCACCCCGAACCCGAACCCGGCCCCGAGCCCGAGCGCCAGCGCCCGCCCCGGACCGGACAGCCGCCCGCCCACGAGGGCGAGCAGCAGCATCCCGACCGCCACGGCGAGCATCACGTACCCCAACGCGTCGGAGCCGCTCTCCTTGCCCTCCGGACCGGACGACAGCCCGAGCATCGCCAGCCCGGCACACACCACGGCCACCGCGCTCCACTCCGTGCCGCTCAGCCTCACCCCCAGCAGGCGCGCCGCCACCACCGCGGTCACCGCCAGACTCGACGCCAGGGCCGCGCTGACCGCATAGATCGGCAGGGACCGCAGCGCCGCGATCTGGAACAGGAAACCGAGCCCGTCCAGCGCCAGTCCGGCCAGATACCGCCACTGTCTGAGCGCCCGCAGCAGCAGGGCCGCCTCGCCGCCGGCCCCGTCCGTGCCCGCCGCCCGCGCGGCCACCGCCTGCAACACCGTCGCGGTGCCGAAGCAAACCGCCGCGCCAAGGGCGCACACCATTCCAAAGACCACAAAGGGACTCTAGGAGACGGCCGATCCGGCCACCCCCTGTAGCCTGCGCTCTTACCGTTCTCTAGGCTGACCGCCGGCATCAGGCACATGGAGACGTCCACGGACACGTTTGTGGGCACACTCACGGACACGGGGGATACACCAACATGGCTGACACCCGGCGACGGTTGCGCTCCGGCACGGTCGTCCTCGGCGGCATGGGCCTGCTGGCCGCCGCCCTCACCGCCTGCTCCTCCGACCCGGACAAGCGCTGCGTCGACCGCGACAGCTACAACTACGCCAAGGGCTACAAGGTCGTCTCCGGCAAGAACTGCAAGACCTCCTCCCTCAAGACCTCGGTGAACGGCGGCTGGTACTACGGCGGCAAGAAGAAGGGCTCCTGGGTGAGCGGCGGCTCCTTCACCAAGCCCCACAAGAGCTCCGGCGGCTCCTCCGGCGGAACCGGAGTCCACCGTGGCGGCTTCGGCGGCGGCCACCACAGCTCCGGCGGCTGACCGGCACCGACCATGGAACGCCGTACCACCATCCCCCGCCCCGGCTGGCAGCAGACCGTCGAGGAGCAGGGGCTCGTCTACCCCCTCACCCGCCACGCCGACGGCTCCCTGCGCCCCTACTGGGACGAGAGCGCCTACTACGTCTTCACCCTGGACGAGATCGAGGCGCTGGAGGAGACCGTCGAGGAACTGCACCACATGTGCCTCGCGGCCGCCGAGCACATCGTGGCGAAGGACCGGCTCGCCGGCCTCGGCATCACCGACCCCGGCGTCGCCGCCGCCGTCACCGAGGCCTGGCGTCGCCGCATCGAACTCCCCTCCGTCTACGGCCGGTTCGACCTCCGCTACGACGGCACCGGCCCGGCCAAGCTGCTGGAGTACAACGCCGACACCCCGACCTCACTGGTGGAGGCCGCCTCGCCCCAGTGGTTCTGGATGGAGGACCGCTTCCCCGGCGCCGACCAGTGGAACTCCCTGCACGAACGCCTCGTCGAGGCCTGGCGGACCCAGGCCGCACTCCTGCCTCCCGGCAGCCCGCTGCACTTCGCGCACTCCTCGGCCGACGAGCTCGGGGAGGACCTGATGACGGTCGCCTATCTGAAGGAGACCGCCGAGCAGGCCGGCCTCGACACCGACTGGCTGTCCATGGAGGAGATCGGCTGGGACACCCTCTCCGGCCGCTTCGTCGACAACCAACTCCGTTTCATCCGCAGCATCTTCAAGCTCTACCCCTGGGAGTGGCTCACCACCGACGCCTTCGGCGGGCACGTCCTGGACACCCTCGACAACGGCGGGGGCACCGGCAGCACCCTGTGGATCGAACCCGCCTGGAAGATGCTGCTCAGCAACAAGGCCCTGCTGGCGATCCTCTGGGAGCTGTACCCCGGCCACCCCAACCTCCTTCCCGCCTACCTCGACGGCCCCCATGAGCTGGCCTCCGCACCCGGCTACGTCGCCAAACCCCTGCTCGGCCGCGAGGGCGAGGGCGTCACCGTGCACCAGCCGGGGGCCCCGGCCGTACTCCGCGACGAGCCCTGCTGCTACCAGCAGCTCGCCCCGCTGCCTGCCTTCGACGGCAACCATGTCGTCCTCGGCGCCTGGGTCGTCCAGAACGAGCCGGCCGGCCTCGGCATCCGTGAGTCCTCCGGTCTGATCACCGACGAGTACGCCCGCTTCCTGCCCCATGTGATCCTCTAGCGCGCCTCCTCTCAGCCGCTCAGCACCGCCCGGAACTGCTCCAGCCCCCAGTCCAGGTCCTCCTCGCTGATCACCAACGGCGGAGCGATCCGTACGGTGGCGCTGTGGGTGTCCTTCACCAGCACCCCGCGGTCCATCAGCCGCTCCGAGACCTCCCTCGCCGTGCCGGCCTTCCGCGCGATGTCCACGCCCGCCCACAGCCCACGCCCGCGCACCGCCGTCACCGCGCCCGTGTCCGGCAACGCCCCAAGTGCCCGGTGCATCCGCTCGCCCAGCTCGGCCGCCCGGGCCTGGAACTCGCCCGTGCGCAGCATCGCGATCACCTCCAGCGCCACCGCGCAGGCCAGCGGATTCCCGCCGAACGTCGAGCCGTGCTCGTTCGGCCGGAACACCCCGAGCACCTCCGCGCTCGACACCACCGCCGACACCGGCACGATCCCGCCGCCCAGCGCCTTGCCCAGCACATACATGTCCGGGACCACCCCCTCGTGCTCGCACGCGAAGGTCCGCCCGGTGCGGCCGAGACCCGACTGGACCTCGTCGGCGACGAAGAGCACGTTCCGCTCGCGGGTCAGCTCCCGGACAGCGGGGAGATAGCCGGCGGGCGGCACGATCACCCCGTTCTCGCCCTGGATCGGCTCCAGCAGCACCGCCACGGTGTTCTCCGTCAGCGCCTGACGCATCGCCGTCAGATCGCCGTACGGCACGATCTCGAAGCCAGGCGTGTAGGGCCCGAAGTCCGCCCGGGCCTCCGGGTCGGTGGAGAAGCTGATGATCGTCGTCGTACGCCCGTGGAAGTTGCCGCCCGCGACCACGATCTTCGCCATCTCCCCGGGCACCCCCTTCACCCGGTACCCCCACTTCCGGGCCGTCTTCACCGCGCTCTCCACCGCCTCCGCGCCGGTGTTCACGGGCAGCACCATCTCCATCCCGCACAGCTCGGCCAGCTCCGTGCAGAACGCCGCGAACCGGTCGTGCAGAAAGGCGCGGGACGTCAGCGTCACCCGCTCCAGCTGAGCCTTCGCCGCCTCGATCAGCCGCCGGTTGCCGTGCCCGAAGTTCAGCGCCGAGTAACCGGCCAGCAGATCCAGATACCGCCGCCCTTCCACATCCGTCATCCACGCCCCCTCCGCCGTGGCCACGACGACCGGCAGCGGACGGTAGGTGGGGGCACAGTGCGCCTCGGCGGCGCTGATGAGGTCTTCTGCAGTGGTCATGGCCTCTCCCGGATCCGACGAGAACACTTCGGGAACACGACGGTGACCTCCTTCCTATCGTCGCTCGCATGGTGGACGCGGGACCTGCGCCGTCCGGCTCGCCCGGTAGGCTGATCAGCGGGCCGTGACTGGCGCGCTTGGGATGGGACGGACCATCGGGGAGCGGCCCCAACGGGAAAGTGCCGTGCGCCTGGGCCGAACGTGAACGCTGTACGCACACCGTCCGGAGGTCCTCATGCCAGAGCAGCAGCCCCTCTCCACCGAGTCCACCGCCTTCCGAGCCGCCCTCGATGTCATCCGCGCCGTCGAACCGCGTGTCGCCGACGCGATCGGCCAGGAGGTCGCCGACCAGCGCGAGATGCTCAAGCTGATCGCCTCCGAGAACTACGCCTCCCCGGCCACCCTGCTGGCGATGGGCAACTGGTTCAGCGACAAGTACGCCGAGGGCACCGTCGGCCGTCGCTTCTACGCCGGCTGCCGCAACGTCGACACCGTGGAGGCCCTGGCCGCCGAGCACGCCCGCGAGCTCTTCGGCGCCCGCCACGCCTACGTCCAGCCGCACTCCGGCATCGACGCCAACCTCGTCGCCTTCTGGGCCGTCCTCGCCGACCGGGTCGAAGCCCCCTTCCTGGAGAAGACCGGCGCCCGCCAGGTCAACGACCTCTCCGAGGCCGACTGGGCCGAGCTGCGCCAGGCCTTCGGCAACCAGCGCATGCTCGGCATGTCCCTGGACGCCGGCGGCCACCTCACCCACGGCTTCCGCCCGAACATCTCCGGCAAGATGTTCGACCAGCGCTCCTACGGCACCGACCCGGCCACCGGCCTCATCGACTACGAGGCCCTGCGCGCCCAGGCCCGCGAGTTCAAGCCGCTGATCATCGTCGCCGGCTACTCTGCCTACCCGCGGCTGGTGAACTTCCGGATCATGCGCGAGATCGCCGACGAGGTCGGGGCGACCCTGATGGTGGACATGGCCCACTTCGCGGGCCTCGTCGCCGGCAAGGTCCTCACCGGCGACTTCGACCCGGTCCCGCACGCCCAGATCGTCACCACCACCACCCACAAGTCGCTGCGCGGCCCGCGCGGCGGCATGGTGCTGTGCGACGACTCCCTCAAGGACCAGGTCGACCGCGGCTGCCCGATGGTCCTCGGTGGCCCGCTGCCGCACGTCATGGCCGCCAAGGCCGTCGCCCTCGCCGAGGCGCGGCAGCCCGCCTTCCAGGGCTACGCCCAGCGCATCGTCGACAACTCCCGCGCCCTGGCCGAAGGCCTCATGCGGCGCGGCGCCACCCTGGTGACCGGCGGCACGGACAACCACCTCAACCTGATCGATGTCGCCACCTCCTACGGTCTCACCGGCCGCCAGGCCGAGGCCGCCCTGCTGGATTCCGGCATCGTCACCAACCGCAACGCCATCCCGGCCGACCCCAACGGCGCCTGGTACACCTCCGGCATCCGCATCGGCACCCCCGCCCTGACCACCCGGGGTCTGGGCACCGCCGAGATGGACGAGGTCGCCGGCCTCATCGACCGCGTCCTCACCACCACCGAGCCGGGCACCACCAAGTCGGGTGCCCCCTCCAAGGCGGCCCACGTCCTCGACCCCAAGATCGCGGACGAGATCTCCCACCGGGCGACCGACCTCGTGGCCGGCTTCCCGCTCTACCCCGAGATCGACCTCGGCTGACCGCTCCGGCGGGGGCTCACCCGGCGGGGGCTCACCCGATGAGGCTCACAGATCGATCAGCTCCTGACGAGGCTCCTCTCGCGGCGGCCCGGCACTGCGCCGAGCCGCCGCGCGGCGTATGAGGACACCGCCCGGCCCCAAGACGAGCGCCAGTACCGCCCCGGCCGCCGCACCCGGCCCCGCCCACCACCAGCCACTGCCCACGCCCCCACTCGCCGCCTCGACCCCACTGTGCCCCGGCCGTCCCGCGCCCGGTGTCTGCGCCGCCGGACCTGCCGTGACCACCGAGCCCGCCGTGCTGCCTGCCGCGCCCGGCATGACCGACTGCCACGGCGCCGGGAACAGGCCCGCGTAGCCGGTGTCGGTGGTGCGGGGTCCCATCACGCCCAACTTCTTCAGCAGAGCGCGCAGTTGCGAGGGATGGCCGGCGCGGTGCCAGAAACCGTTCAGGGAATCGGGGACGTCGGCCGCCGTGTGGATCCAGACGTCCCGTGGCCGTGAGTCGATGACGAAGACCCGGTCCACCCGCCAGGGCGCTATGTCGTGCACGAGCCAGGTGATATTGATCTGCCGGGCACTGTCCACGTCCGCCTCCGGCGGCTTCTCCGGTGTGCCCTTGTTCTCCGGGCCGAGCAGACGCTGCAACGTGTCGTACTCCTTGTCGGTGAAATACAGCGCGTGGGTCTCCCCGCTCTCCGGCGAGGCCACCAGCACGCTGGTCGGCCCACCTGCCATCGCCGTCGGTGCTCCCCACAGCAGGAGCGCGAACATCGCCACCAACATCCCGGCCAGCACGGCCAGTTCCCCGCGGCCGCCCCTCATCACCCGAACCATCTGCCACCCCCGGCTGTCCGAACCCCGTGCGGCCCGCCCGCGAGCCGCGTGTCACTTCTGGTACACCGCCCGGGCCGCCGGGGTTCCCACTCCGCGCACGATTTCCAGCGATTGGCGGTTGCGTTCCACCAACTCCCGGAGAACCCCCAGGTCAACGCGGTGCAGAGGCCCAGGCAGGTGGAACATGTCTGCCAATCACCTGGTGCATGAGGGGCGTTCAGTGGGGGTGGCCGACTTCGAGCCCGTCCCGGCCGGCGACCGTGCGATCCGTACCGCCTCCGCCCTCGACAACAGCCCCTCCAGCCGCAGTGTCACCCGGCCGGCGACGGTCCCGTGGGTCCACAGCAGCGTCGGCCCGGCCGTCCGCCCTTGCTCGGTGAAGGTGTGTCCGGCCGCGTCCACCAGCCGCACGCTCAGCCGGTGCGGGCGCGCGAACCACAGGGCGTACTCGACCTGTCCGTCCGCCGACGGCTGTTCGCCCAGCGGCACCCACTGCGGCTGCTCACGCACCGTCTTCACGAACGTGGGATCCAGCTCCGCCCGGAACTCGTCCAGCCGGACCGTGCGCCCGCGCTTCCGCCAGCACAGCCCGAGCACCGCACGCTCCCGCTGCTCCCCGGACGCCGTGACCGCGTCCGGCACCCCCAGCGCGGCCGGCACGAGCGGCTCGAACCCGGCCCGGTCCGCCGCCTGCGCAAGGGACAGCGAAGGCCCGCAGCCCGGCACCCGCGCACCCGGCGACGGCACCGCCGAGGGGTCGTAACGCACCTCGACCCCGCCGAAGTCGAACCAGTCGACGACCGTCGCCCGCACCGGTGGGGTGAGCGCGAGCACGGCCAGCAGACCGCACAGGGCCGCCGTCAGCGACCGCCGGCGCAGCCGCGCCCAGCGCCGCAGCGCCCGCAGCCGGTCGGCCGCACCGGGCGGCTCGGGCACCGGGACCGGCACCCGCTCGGCCAGTATCTGCCCCAGTACCCGCTCGACCATCGTCTCCGCGCCCAGCTCGTCACCGGCCCCACCCCCGGACACCTCCAGGGCCCGGCCCAGCGCCCGCAACTCCTCCGGCAACCGAGCACCGACGCTCCGGCTGCCGCCCCCGTCGCACCGCTCGCCCCGGCCCCGCCGACGCGACCCCCCGAAGCCCGCACCGCCCCGGCCCCCGGCACCCTCGTCCACCTCTCGCTCTCGGCGCTCGAATTCCTGCCGCTCTCGGCCCTGGCCTTCCTCTCGCTCCCGGCCCTCACCGTCCCCCTCGTACCGCTCATCAGGAGAACCTTGTTCACTCACGGTCATCACCCCCTCCCCGGGGCTGGAAATCGGGTAGGAGACGGCTCAGCTTGCGTAGGGCGCGGTTCAGGCGGGACTTGATCGTGCCTCGCGGCCAGCCCAGGGCCTGGGCGGTCTCGGACTCGTCCATCTCCAGGAGATAGCGGTAGGTGACGACCAGACGGTGCTCCTCGCTCAGCTGCTCCAGGGCGGACAGGAGTGCCGCGCGGCGTTCCGTCTCCAGCGTGGCCACCGCCGGGTCCGCCGATTCCGGTATCAGCGGCTCCGCCTCGGCGAAGGCCGCCTCCCGGCCGGCGAGCGTCCGCTGCCGTGCCGCCGTACGCACCGTGTTCCTCGTCTCATTGGCCACGATCGCCAGCAGCCACGGCCTGAACGACGCGCCGTCCCGGAACCGGCCCAGCGAGCAGTACGCCTTGACGAAGGCCTGCTGCACCACGTCCTCCGCGTCCGCCCCCGCGCCGAGCGCGGCGGCCGCCCTGAGCGCGATGCCCGTGTGGGCCCGCACCAGCTCCGCGTACGCCTCCGGCTCTCCGGCGCGCACGCGAGCGATCACCGCGGCCTCATCGACGATGCGGCCCCCCTCCCGCGTTCTCACATCTCTGTTACACCGCGCGAGACGATTCGGTTCCCACCTGTTTCCGACCTGTCGGCGACCCGTTCCGGATCGGCGCCCCGGACCTGAGAGAATGGTGCACATGGCCAACGACCGCCCGCCCGTCGCCCAGCACCACCCTCAAGGGAATGGCTTCGCCATGCCGAGCAGTCTGCGCGTGCTCTCCGGCATCCAGCCCACCGCCGGCTCGTTCCACCTCGGCAACTACCTCGGCGCCGTCCGTCAGTGGGTGGCCCTGCAGGAGTCCCACGACGCGTTCTACATGGTCGTCGACCTGCACGCGATCACGGTCCCGCAGGACCCGAAGGAGCTGCTGGCCAACACCCGGCTCGCCGCCGCGCAGCTGCTGGCCGCCGGCCTGGACCCGGACCGCTGCACCCTCTTCGTCCAGAGCCATGTCCCCGAGCACGCCCAGCTCGCCTGGATCATGAACTGCCTCACCGGCTTCGGTGAGGCCAGCCGCATGACCCAGTTCAAGGACAAGTCCGCCAAGCAGGGCGCCGACCGCGCCTCCGTCGGCCTGTTCACGTACCCGATCCTCCAGGTCGCCGACATCCTGCTGTACCAGGCGAACGAGGTGCCGGTCGGCGAGGACCAGCGCCAGCACATCGAGCTGACCCGCGACCTGGCCGAGCGCTTCAACGGTCGCTTCGGGCAGACGTTCACGATCCCGTCGCCGTACATCCTCAAGGAGACGGCGAAGATCTACGACCTGCAGGACCCGTCGATCAAGATGAGCAAGTCGGCGTCCACGCCGAAGGGCCTCATCAACCTCCTCGACGAGCCGAAGACCACCGCCAAGAAGGTCAAGAGCGCCGTCACCGACACCGACACCGTGATCCGCTACGACGCGGAGAACAAGCCGGGCGTGTCGAACCTCCTCACCATCTACTCCACGCTCACCGGCAAGTCGATCGCCGAGCTGGAGCGGGAGTACGAGGGCAAGATGTACGGCGCCCTCAAGACCGATCTCGCCGAGGTCATGGTCGAGTTCGTGACGCCGTTCCGGGAGCGCACGCAGCAGTACCTCGACGACTCCGAGACGCTCGACTCGATCCTGGCCAAGGGTGCGGAGAAGGCGCGCGCGGTCGCCGCGGAGACGCTCGCGCAGGCCTACGAGCGGGTGGGTTTCCTGCCGGCGAAGCACTGACACGCGTCGGCGGAGCACTGAGAAGCACGGACCGGCGCTGCGGCGCACGACCGTACACACGTCCGAGTGGGCAGAGCGCTGCACATCACTTCTGCTGCGCCTGCCCACAGGACATCCATAGCCGTACAGTCGATAGCCGACGGCCCGAACGTGACGAAACGGGACGGCCGAGAAAACGACAGACGCGACGACAGGAGACGACGTGGGGACCGTAACGATCGGCGTGTCGATCGCGGTCCCGGAGCCTCTCGGCAGCCTGCTCCAGGAGCGGCGCGCGGGCTTCGGCGACGCCGCGGCTCACGGCATCCCCACGCACGTCACCCTGCTGCCGCCGACCGAGATCGACGAGAGCGAGCTGCCGGCGGTCGAGGCGCACCTCACCGAGGTGGCCGCGGGCGGGAGGCCGTTCCCGATGCGGCTGTCCGGCACGGGCACGTTCCGTCCGCTGTCCCCGGTGGTCTACGTCCGTGTCGTCCAGGGCGCCGAGGACTGCAACCTGCTGCAGCAGCGGGTGCGGGACGCCTCGGGGCCGGTGGCCCGCGAGTTGCAGTTCCCGTACCACCCGCATGTCACCGTCGCGCACGGCATCGACGAGGCGGCGATGGACCGCGCCTTCGAGGAACTGGCCGGTTTCGACGCGCAGTGGCCCTGTACGGGGTTCGCGCTCTATGAGCAGGGCGCGGACGGAGTGTGGCGCAAGTTGCGGGAGTACACGTTCGGGGGATCCGTGGTGCCGTCGCAGGCCGGTGCGCTCCGTGGGGTGGGCCGTAGCGCGGTGTCGTAGCGGTGAGGTCTGTCGTCCGGCGGCCGCGGCCGCATCGTGGTCGCTAAAGAGGCAGCCGTCGGAACAGTGCCCTCGGCGTGTGCCGCAGCGCCGACATCACCAGCCGTAGCGCGCCCGGCACCCACACCACCTCCGAGCGTCTGCGCAACCCCAGTTCGATCGCCGTCGCCACCGCCTCCTGGGTCGTCGAAAGCGGTCCCTCGCCTCGGACGTAACCGGGCCGTACGACCATGACGTGCACGCCCGTGCCGTGCAGCGCGTCGCCGAGGCCCTGGGCGAAGGTGTCGAGGCCGGCCTTGCTGGAGCCGTAGATGAAGTCGGTGCGGCGGGCCCGCTCGCCGGCGACGGAGGACAGGATCACGAGGGAGCCGTGTCCCTGGGTCTGCAGGGCGCGGCCGGCGACCAGGCCGGCGGAGACGGCTCCGGTGTAGTTGGTCTGGGCTACCTGGACGGCGCGTACCGGCTCCCGTTCGTCGTGGGCCTGGTCGCCGAGGATGCCGAAGGCGAGCAGCACCAGGTCGATGTCGTCCTCGGCGAAGACCTTGCCGAGGACGGTCTCGTGGGACGCGGGGTCGAGGGCGTCGAAGGCGACGGTGCGGACGTCCGCGCCGAGTGCGCGCAGGCTCTCGGCGGCCTGTTCCAGGGCCGGTGAGGGACGGCCGGCCAGCCACACCGTGCGGGTGCGGCGGGCGATCAGCCGGCGCGCCGTGGCCAGCGCGATCTCGGACGTGCCACCGAGGACGAGCAGGGACCGGGGGAGACCGAAGGCGTCCTTCACGTCAGCTCCTGTGGATCCAGAGGGAGATCTAGAGGTCGGGTCGGCAGGAGAGATCGGAGACGACCCCTCCGCCCGGGCGCCGCCACGCACGCGTACCCGCGCTGAGGGCGTTGCGCGGGGTGTGCGTGACGTACGCCGTTTTCACTGGAAGCAGCTCCTGGTTCGGCCGCGGGCGGAGGACGGAAACCGTGTCTCCAGGCATGTCGGTGACCGTATCGTCCCTATATGAGGGATTAGTTACTGAACATTCGCCCGCTCCACACAATGGGTGATTAGTGGGATGTCTTACGAGCGCGCAGTCACGGGCAGGAGTGGATCATGGACTGGCTGAAGAGACTCCCCGGCATCGGACCGCTCGTGGTGCGGCTGATGCAGACGCACGCGTGGCACTGCTACGAACGGCTGGACCGGGTGAAGTGGACGCGGCTGGCCGCCGCCATGACGTTCATCAGCTTCGTGGCGCTGTTCCCGCTGCTCACCCTGGTCGCGGCGGTCAGCGCCGCCACGCTCAGCCCGGCCCGGCAGAAGACCGTCGAGCACAAGATCGCCGAGCAGTTTCCCGGCGTCCTCTCCAGCCGGCTGGATCTCACCTCGCTCGTCCACAACGCCGGCACCGTCGGTGTCATCGCGGGCGCCGTGCTGCTGTTCATCGGCATCGGATGGGTCGGCCAGACGCGGGACTGTCTGCGCGCGGTGTGGGAGCTGCCGGACCAGGAGCAGAATCCGGTGGTGGCCAAGGCCAAGGACGCCGGCATCCTTCTCGGCCTCGGCGGGGCCCTGCTGATCACGCTCGCCGCGTCCACGCTCGCCTCGGCCGCCGTCGGAGTCGTGTCGCGCAACCTCGGCCTGGCCGAGCACGGTTGGGGCAGTGCGCTGCTGCGGATCGCCGCGTTCGTCGTCGCCGTGCTCGCCGCCTTCCTCGTCCTGCTCTACGTCCTGACCCTGCTGCCCGGTGTCGAGCCGCCGCGCCGTCGCCTGGTGGTGGCGGCACTGCTCGGCGCGGTCGGCTTCGAACTGCTGAAACTGCTGCTCAGCAGCTATATCCAGGGAGTCGCCGCGAAGAGCATGTACGGCGCGTTCGGCGTCCCGGTCGCGCTGCTGCTGTGGATCAACTTCACTGCGAAACTCGTGCTGTTCTGCGCCTCCTGGACGGCGACGAACAGTTCGGAGGCCGAAGCCGCCGAGGTCACGGACGCGACCGACGGCGCATCAGGTCCGGCAGCGGCCACCGGCGATTGATCAGGAACGCGGCGCCCGCGAGTACCACCAGTGCGCCGCCCGCGATGGCCGCGGCGGTGCCGATGCCGGAGCCGGAGTCGGCGGTGGCACCGGCCACCGGCTTCACGCCGGATCCGGCCTTCCCCGCGGAGGCGCTGGGTTCCGGGCTCGGCAGCGCACTCTTCGGCGGCACCAGCTCACCCACCGGCTTGACCTTGCCGGCCGCCTGGAAGCCCCAGTCGAACAGCTTGGCCGTCTCCTTGTAGACCTCGTTGTGCTCGGGCTTCTCCGGATGCATCACCGTGACGAGCAGCACCCGGCCCTTGCGCTCGGCGACTCCGGTGAAGGTGGCACCCGCGTTGGTGGTGTTGCCGTTCTTCACACCCGCGATGCCCTGGTAGACGGGCACGTCGGTGTCACCGCTCAGCAGCCGGTTGGTGTTGCGGATCTCGCCCGACTCGAACTTGGCGCTGACGGTCGAGCAGTACTCGCGGAAGTCCTTCTTCTGCAGTCCGGACCGGGCGAACAGCGCGAGGTCGTACGCCGACGACAGCTGGCCGGGCTCGTCGTAGCCGTCGGGCGAGACCACGTGCGTGTCCTGGGCCTGCAGTTCGTCGGCGTGGTCCTGCATGTCCTTGACGGTCTGCGGGACGCCCTCGTTCATCGCGGACAGCACGTGCACGGCGTCGTTGCCCGAGCGCAGGAAGACCCCGAGCCACAGGTCGTGGACCGAGTAGGTGTGTCCCTCCTTTATCCCGACGACGCTGGAGCCGATGCCCATGCCCGCGAGGTCGGACGGCACCACCTTGTGCTTCTCCTCCTTCGGGAAGCGGGGCAGCAGGGTGTCCGCGAACAGCATCTTCAGCGTGCTCGCCGGGGGCAGCCGCCAGTGTGCGTTGTGCGCGGCGAGCACCTCGCCGGACTCGGCGTCGGTGACGATCCAGGAGCGCGCGGTGAGGTCCTTCGGCAGGACCGGGACACCCGGCGCGAGATTGACCTGAGTGCCGGGCTGCCCCAGCCGGGCGCCGCCCACGGCCGACATGCGGGCCGGGGGCGTGGCCGTCGGGCTCGCCGACGGGCCGGGGGCGGCGAGCGCGGCGGGGGCGGTGACGGACAGGGACAACAGGGTGGCGGAGGTGACCAGCAGCGATCGCCCGCCGATCTTCTTCGGTGCAGACACGGTCTTGAACGTACCTTTTGTCGGCTGTGAAATCCCATGACCCACCTCACCCCGGACACGGAACCGGTCGGCGAACGGCAATACTGGTCGCATGAAGCTCAGCCGCCCGGTCTCCTGGTTCCTGCTCGCCTTCGGGGTGTGGTCCTGGGTCATCTGGGTCACTTTCGTCAAGAACCTGGTCAAGGACAGCAGCGGGCTCGCCTTCGACGACGGTCACCCGACCGCGTACTTCTGGGTGCACCTGCTGCTGGCGGTCGTTTCCTTCGTATTGGGGACGGTCATCGGGGTCATCGGGTTGCGCGGACTGCGCGCACTGCGCCGCGCGTCATAGCGGCCCGCACCCTAGCGGTCAGCACGCCACAGCCGCTCGCACAGCCGCTCGTACGTCATAGCCGTCCGCGTCACAGCCGTACGTCACGACAGGGGTCCGGTCGGGTTGGTCATCGTCCTCGCGCTCGTCGCCGTCGCCGTCCTGGCCGTCGTGGCGGGCCTGCACTGGTACGTCTGGCGGCGCCTGGTCCGCGACACCACGCGCGGTCCCGGCCCGGCCCGCCGCGTCGGCACGGTGCTCTTCGTCGCCGGCCCGGTCCTGATGGTCGCGGCCCTGGTCACGGAGCGCTCCGGCGCCCCCTTCTGGCTCCAGCGCACCCTGGCCTGGCCCGGCTTCCTGTGGATGGTCCTCGCCCTGTACCTGCTGCTGGCGGTCCTGGTGGGAGAGGCGGTACGCCCCCTGCTCCGCCGCCCCCTGCACCGCCGGCGCCAACCGAGCGCGAACCCCGTGGAGCCACCCCTCAGCCGACCGAGCGAGAACCCCGTCGGGTCACTTCTCGGCCGACCGAGTCGGGTGGTGGCTGAGCGAAGTCCGGGGTACCAAGGGGCGGAGCCCCCTGGTACGGCCACCGCGGCGCTGGACACTCGAGAGGTACCGGACACCGAAGAACCCACCCGCCGCCTCTTCGTATCCAGAGTCGTGGCCGGCGCGGCCGCAACCGCCGCCGCGGCGACCGTCGGCTACGGAACCTACGGAGTACTCCGCGGCCCGCGTGTGAAACACGTCACCGTCCCCCTGGCCAAGCTCCCCCGAGCAGCGCACGGTTTCCGTGTCGCGGTCGTCAGCGACATCCACCTGGGGCCGATCCTCGGCCGTGACTTCGCGCAGAAGGTCGTCGACACCGTCAACGCCACCCAGCCCGACCTGATCGCGGTCGTCGGCGACCTGGTGGACGGCAGCGTCAAGGACCTCGGCCCGGCCGCCGCGCCCCTCGCCCGGCTCAGGGCGCGGCACGGCGCCTACTTCGTCACCGGCAACCACGAGTACTTCTCCGGCGCCGAGCAGTGGGTGGCCGAAGTGCGAGCCCTCGGCCTGCACCCGCTGGAGAACGCCCGCACCGAGCTGCCGTACTTCGACCTGGCCGGAGTGAACGACCTCCAGGGCGAGAGCGAGGGTCACGGCCCGGACTTCGGCAAGGCCCTCGGCGACCGGGACACGGCACGCGCGTGCGTGCTGCTCGCCCACCAGCCGGTGCAGATCCACGAGGCCGTCCGGTACGGCGTCGATCTCCAGCTCTCCGGTCACACCCACGGCGGCCAGCTCTGGCCCGGCAACCTCCTCGCGGCCGCCGCCAACCCGACCGTCGCAGGCCTCGACCGCTACGGCGACACCCAGCTGTACGTCACCCGGGGCGCCGGCGCCTGGGGCCCGCCCACCCGCGTGGGGGCGCCATCGGACGTGACGGTGATCGAACTGGCCGCCACGCGCGCGTAAGCCGCACCCACACCCGAACCACCCATGCCCGAGCCGCACCACCCCCTGACCGGAACCGCTCCCACGCCTGTGAAGACGCTGTGAAATCCGGGGGAAACAACGCCTCGGTAAGTTCTTTCCCCAATGGTCAGAAAGCCCTTCCCCCAGGCGAAACCCGTGTGATTAGGTGAGCCGCGCCACTAGGGGAGTGGCGAATTCGTGCTGGCCAGGGGTAGGGCCTTTGAAGGGCCTGGGGAGGGCACCACCATGCGATCTGCTCGCATGCGCGTTCTCGTGACACTGCTCGTGCTCGCGATCGTGGGAATCGGCGGCTGGCAACTTCTGCCGTCGCAGGGAAACAAGAACAAGACCATCGCGGTCGGTACGACGGACGCCGTCACGGACCTCGATCCGGCGGGCGCCTACGACGCCGGGTCCTGGGCCCTGTTCAGCAATGTCTTCCAGTCGCTGCTGACATTCGAGCCGGGCGGCGTCGAGCCGGTCCCGGACGCGGCGAAGAGCTGCGCCTTCCAGGGCAGCGGCCTGCGGACGTACCAGTGCACGCTGCGCTCCGGGATCACCTTCCCGAGCGGGCGCACGATGACGGCCGAGGACGTGAAGTACTCCTTCGACCGGGTCAAGAAGATCAACTCCGATGTCGGCCCGTCGTCGCTGTTCTCCACGCTCGCCTCGGTGACCGCCGACAGCGCGACGACCGTCACCTTCCATCTGTCGTCCGCGGACGCCACCTGGCCGCTGAAGGTCGCCACGGGCGCCGGGGCGATCGTGGACAAGGACAAGTACCCGGCCGACTCCCTGCGCGGCGGCACCGCCGTCGACGGCACCGGCCCGTACACCCTGACGTCGTACACCAAGAACCAGATGGCCGTACTCCAGCCCAACGGCCACTACCAGGGCTACCTCAGCGGTGCCGGCCGCCCGATCGAGCTGCGCTACTACGCGGACTCCGCGAAGCTCGACAGCGCCTGGAAGGCGGGGCAGGTCGACGTCGCCACCCGGGAGCTGCCGCCGGGCGTGCTCTCCGCGCTGAACCCGAGCGACCCCAACAAGCGGGTCACCGAGTCCGACAGCGCCGAGACCCGCAACCTGTACCTCAACACCCGCGCCAACTCTCCTCTGCACGACGTGCGGGTGCGCCGCGCGATGGCCTGGCTGGTCAACCGCGAGCAGCTCGCCTCGGCGGTCTACGAGGGCACGGTGGACCCGCTGTACTCGCTGATCCCGACCGGCATCACCGGCCACACCACGTCGTTCTTCGACGACTACCCGACGCAGAGCGCGAAGAAGGCGCGGGCGCTGCTCACCCAGGCCGGGGTGAGGCTGCCCGTCCGGTTCACCTTCGGCTACGGCAAGAACCGGGGCGTGGGTGAGCAGGAGGCCGCGGCGCTGAAGCAGCAGCTGGAGGCCGGCGGCCTGTTCAAGGTGGACGTCCAGGGGTACGAGTGGACCGACTTCCAGAAGCGCTGGGCCACCGGGAAGATGGACGCGTGGGCGGTCGGCTGGGTGCCCGACTATCCCGACCCGGACACCTTCGGCGCCGCGCTCGTCGGCACCGGCTCCACGATGAGCACCGGATACAGCAACAAGCTGGTCGACCATCTCATCCTGGACAGCCAGCAGTACTCCGACCGCAGCCGGGCCGCGAACGACTTCAAGGACATCCAGGCGGACGTCGCCCAGGACGTCCCGCTGATCCCGCTGTGGCAGCGCAAGGAGTATGTGGTCAGCATCGAGGACGTGGGCGGCAGCCAGTATCTGGACGACGGCACGGGCGTCTTCCGCCTGTGGCGTCTGAACTGGATCTGATCAGCCGGCCTTCTCGTCGCGCCCCTTGGTTCCCCTGGTCCGGGGATCCGGCAGTGCCTTCGTCATGCCGGGCAGGAAGTCCGTGAACAGCTCATGGACCTCCAGGACCAGGGGGCGCAGCACGCGTAAGCGGGCGAGCGCCACCCCGCGGGCGGTCAGCCGGGCCCCGCGCCGGGCCAGCCGGTAACTGCGCTCGCGCCCTTCCGTCCGGTCGAAGATCCAGTACAGGACCAGCCCCATCTGGGAGAGCCACATCAACTCCGGGAGCACGTCCCGCAGTTCGGGGGCGACCTTGGACTTCGAGCCCGCCAGCACCTCGCGGTGGACGGCGATGGCCTGCTCGCGGGCGTGCTCGCTCTCCGGGGAGAAGGGGCTGAGCGGGCTGTCGGGGTCGGCGGCGTTCTTGAAGAACTGCACGGCGAACTCGTGGTAGGGCCGGGCGATGTCGAGCCAGACGGTCAGCACGCCCGCGAGTCGTGCCTCCAGGTCGGTCTCCCGGTCCAGGACCTCGCGGACCGCTCTCTGGTGCTCGGCGGCGATCCGGTCGTAGAAGCCCTGGATCAGGTGTTCCTTGCCCTCGAAGTAGTAGTAGGCGTTGCCGACAGAGACCCCGGCCTCCTTGGCGATGGCCCGCATGGTGGTCTTGTCGTACCCGCGCTCCTGGAACAACCGCATCGCGGTCTCCAGGATCAGCGCGCGGGTCTGCTCGGACTTGCTGCTGGGGGAGCCGGCCGTCTCGGGGCCGTCGTTCTTCGCGGGCACGGTAGAAGAGCCTAACGAGTACGACCCAAGGGTCTAACCGGTGGCGCAGGTCCCGCCGGAGCAGGAGGGCGGCTCGTGGCTCCAGCCGGTGTCCTGTCGGTAGACCCACCCGTCCTGCCGCCGGTAGACCGTCCCGCCCCAGTTCCAGCCGGCGTCGCGCCGCTGCGCACCCCGCCACTTCGCCGCCGCCAGCACCGCACCGCGGGCGAGCCGGGCGCCGGAGGGGGTGCTCAGCCGGTGGGCGAGGGGCCGGTGCTCGCGCAGGGCCCACAGGACGACGATCCAGGCGCGGGAGCCCCGGTAGACCTGGCCGGAGTCGCCGACGACGGTCACCTCGTCGAGCGTGGCGGCGTGGTCGAGCCCGGGGAAGCGGGTGCGGGCCCGGTCCGAGCCGGCCGGCACCAGTTCCAGCGGCACCAGCTGCGGCTGCCGTACCAGCCAGCCGCGCAGATGGGTGCACAGTCCGCACTCGGCGTCGTACAGGACGGTGAGCCGGCGGACCGGGACGCCCCCCGTGACGCCCCGGTCCTGAGTGGTGGTCACGGCGGTCACGCCCCGGCCACCGGGGCGATCCACTCCTGCGGGTCGACCGGGGGCCGCTCCTCGCGCTCCATGATCCCGCGCCGGCGGATCCGGTTGAGCACGTACACGTTGCCAGGTGCATCACGCCGAGCACCAGCAGGACCACGCCCAGCTTGGTCGACAGGGCCTCGAAGATGCCACGGGTGTCCTCGATCGTCTCGTCCCCGCTCAGGTACAGCGCCACGAAGCCGAGGTTGACCAGGTAGAAGCCGACGACCAGAAGGTGGTTGACGGCGTCCGCGAGCTTCTCGTTGCCGCGCAGTACGTCGGCCAGGAAGATCCGGCCGTTGCGGCTGAGCGTGCGGGCCACCCAGATGGTCAGCGCGATGCTGACGACCAGGTAGATGACGTAGGCGATGACCGTGCGGTCCATGCCTCCACCCCTTCTTGAACGCGTTCAAAACGCTGACAGGGGTGACTGTAGACCTGTTTTTGAACATGTTCAACTCAACGGCGCTCAGGTTCTGCGCCCCAGCTCCGGGCGTTTGCTGTAGTCCGTGAACCCGAGGACGTTGCCCCACGGGTCGGCGATCTCCACGGTCCAGCCGGTGGCCACCGGGAGCACCTCGTCCAGCGGCGTGATACCGGCGGCGGCCAGCTCCCGCGCCGCCGCCCGCGCGTCCGGCACCTCCAGCCAGATGCGCGGCGAGGGCCACGGCGGCGACCGGTGCCCCAGCGTCTCCTCGGCGCGCAGCAGGATCCCGGGGGTCTCCTTGCCGACCTTCAGCAGGGCGATCCCGCCCTCGTCGAACCGGAACTCGACACTGAAGCCGGCCCGCTCGTAGAACCCGACGGCCTCGCCGAGGTCGCCGACGGGGAGCAGCACGTTGTCGAAACCGAGCAGTTCGTACGACTCATCGTCTGACATGTCGTCACATTAGAACCGTCGAGCGGCGAAATGCGACAAAAACGCCCGAGGGTCCTACTTCCAAACGCTCGGAAGCAGGGCCCTCGGGCCGATTCGGCGGAGCCGGGAGGACCGGCGGACGGATCAGTAGCGACGCGTGATCAGCGCGCGCTTCACTTCCTGGATCGCCTTGGTGACCTCGATACCGCGAGGGCAGGCGTCGGTGCAGTTGAAGGTCGTACGGCAACGCCACACGCCGTCACGGTCGTTCAGGATCTCCAGGCGCTGCTCGCCCGCCTCGTCACGGCTGTCGAAGATGAAGCGGTGGGCGTTCACGATCGCGGCCGGACCGAAGTACTGGCCGTCGTTCCAGAACACCGGGCAGGACGACGTGCACGCGGCGCACAGGATGCACTTGGTGGTGTCGTCGAAGCGCTCGCGGTCCTCGGGGGACTGCAGCCGCTCACGGGTCGGCTCGTTCGTGTCCTTGGTGACCAGGAACGGCATGACGTCCCGGTACGCCTGGAAGAACGGCTCCATGTCCACGACCAGGTCCTTCAGGACCGTCAGGCCCTTGATGGGCTCGATCGTGATCGGCTTCTCGGGGTTGATGTCCTTGATCAGCGTCTTGCAGGCAAGGCGGTTCTTGCCGTTGATCCGCATCGCGTCCGAGCCGCAGATGCCGTGCGCGCACGAGCGGCGGAAGGTGAGGGTGCCGTCGATGTCCCACTTGATCTTGTGGAGGCCGTCGAGGACACGCTCCTTCGGGTCGATCTCCAGCTGGAAGTCTTCCCAGGCCGCCTCGGCCGAGACCTCCGGGTTGAACCGGCGGACCCGGAAGGTGACCGTGATGTAGGGGGAGTCGGCGAAACCGGGCTCGGGCTTGCCGGCCGCCTCTTCCTTGTCCAGAACAGGGGTAGCCATCAGTACTTACGCTCCATCGGCTGGTAGCGGGTCTGGACGACCGGCTTGTAGTCGAGACGGACGGTTTCCGAGCCGTCGGCGCCGACCTCGCGGTACGCCATGGTGTGGCGCATGAAGTTGACGTCGTCGCGGTTCGGGTAGTCCTCGCGGTAGTGACCGCCGCGGGACTCCTTGCGGGCCAGCGCCGAGACGGCCATGACCTCGGCCAGGTCCAGCAGGTTGCCCAGCTCGATGGCCTCCAGCAGGTCGGTGTTGAACCGCTTGCCCTTGTCCTGGATCGCCACGTTCTTGTAGCGCTCGCGCAGCTCGGCGATCTTCTCGACGGCCGTCTTGATCGTCTGCTCGGTGCGGAACACCATGACGTTGGCGTCCATGGTCTCCTGCAGCTCGCGGCGCAGGGTGCCCACGCGCTCGTTTCCGGTGGAGTTGCGCAGCCGCTCGATCTGCTCGACGACGAGGGACTCCGGGTTCTCCGGCAGCTCGACGTACTCCGCCGTGTGGGCGTACTCGGCGGCGGCGATGCCCGCGCGGCGGCCGAAGACGTTGATGTCCAGCAGCGAGTTGGTGCCGAGGCGGTTGGCGCCGTGCACGGAGACACAGGCGACCTCGCCGGCCGCGTACAGACCCGGGACGACGGTGGTGTTGTCCGCCAGGACCTCACCCTCGACGTTGGTCGGGATGCCGCCCATCGCGTAGTGCGCGGTCGGCTGGATCGGGATCGGGTCCGTGTACGGCTCGATACCGAGGTAGGTGCGCGCGAACTCGGTGATGTCCGGGAGCTTGGCGTCCAGCTGCTCCGGCGGCAGGTGGGTCAGGTCGAGGTAGACGTGGTCGCCCTCGGGACCACAGCCGCGGCCCTCGCGGATCTCCGTGTAGATGGAGCGGGACACGACGTCACGGGACGCCAGGTCCTTCATGACGGGAGCGTACTTCTCCATGAAGCGCTCGCCGTCCTTGTTGCGCAGGATGCCGCCCTCACCACGGGCGCCCTCGGTGAGCAGGATGCCCATGCGCCAGATGCCGGTCGGGTGGAACTGGAAGAACTCCATGTCCTCCAGCGGCAGACCGCGGCGGTAGACGGCGGCCTGGCCGTCACCGGTGAGGGTGTGCGCGTTGGAGGTCACCTTGAAGAACTTGCCGCAGCCGCCGGAGGCGTAGATGACGGCCTTCGCCTGGAAGATGTGGATCTCGCCGGTCGCCAGCTCGTAGGCCACCACACCGGCGGACCTCTTGACGCCGTCGACCTCGGTGATCAGCTGGTCCAGGACGTAGAACTCGTTGAAGAACTCCACGCCTTCCTTGACGCAGTTCTGGTACAGCGTCTGGAGGATCATGTGGCCGGTGCGGTCCGCGGCGTAGCAGGACCGGCGGACCGGCGCCTCGCCGTGGTTGCGGGAGTGACCGCCGAAGCGGCGCTGGTCGATCGTCCCGCCCGGCGTCCGGTTGAACGGCAGGCCCATCTTCTCCAGGTCGAGGACGGCGTCGATGGCCTCCTTCGCCAGGATCTCGGCGGCGTCCTGGTCGACCAGGTAGTCACCGCCCTTGACCGTGTCGAAGGTGTGCCACTCCCAGTTGTCCTCCTCCACGTTGGCGAGCGCGGCGGCCATACCGCCCTGCGCGGCGCCCGTGTGGGAGCGGGTGGGGTAGAGCTTGGTCAGCACGGCGGTGCGGCTGCGCTTCGTCGCCTCGATGGCGGCGCGCATGCCCGCGCCACCGGCGCCGACGATGACGGTGTCGTACTTGTGGATCTTCATGATTCTCGCAGCCCCGTGCCTAGCGGATGTTCGGGTCGAAGGTGAAGATCACCAGCGTGCCCAGCAGGATGGTCCACACCGTGGCGGTGTACAGCAGGGCCTTCAGCCACATGCGGGAGGCCGGACGCTCGGCGTAGTCGTTGATGACCATGCGCAGGCCGTTGGCGCCGTGCAGCATCGCGAGCCACAGCATCAGCAGGTCCCAGACCTGCCACCAGGGGGAGGCCCAGCGGCCGGCCACGAAGGCGAAGCCGATCTTGGAGACGCCGCCGTCCAGCACGAGCTGGATGAGCAGGTGGCCGATGACCAGGATGACCAGCACGACGCCGGACAGGCGCATGAACAGCCAGGCCGCCAGCTCGAAGTTGCCCCGGGTCGACTTGGGGGACTTCTTGGTGCGCTTGCGCGGCGCCTCGATCAGCGGGGCCGGGTTGTCGACGTTGTAGACGGGGGCACCCTCGACGGGGCCGACGCCGGGCGCGGTGGTTTCAGTCGTGGACATCGGCGTCAGCTCCCAAACAGAACGCGGGCGGCGTGGCCGAGGACCGGGTAGATCGCGCCGGCCATCAGGACGACCCAGACACCCATCACGGTCCAGAACATCTGCTTCTGGTAGCGCGGGCCCTTCGACCAGAAGTCGACGGCGATGACGCGCAGGCCGTTGAGCGCGTGGAAGAGGATGGCGGCGACGAGGCCGTACTCCAGCAGCGCGACGATCGGCGTCTTGTACGTGGCTACGACCTTGTCGTAGTCCTCGGGGGAGACACGCACGAGAGCGGTGTCCAGTACGTGAACGAACAGGAAGAAGAAAATGAGGACGCCGGTGACTCGGTGAGCCACCCAGGACCACATTCCTTCCCGGCCGCGGTACAGCGTTCCAGCCGGCACGGAAGAACCCTCCGGGAGCGGGGACTAGGGCCGCGCCGGCTTCACTGTCGGTCGGGCCCGGCCGGGTACGGTCCACCGGCCCTCTGCATCGTAGCGAGACGCTGCGCCGTGCTTTACGGGGGGCCTACCTTGTGTGATCAAATTGGCACCGGATGGGGGAGCGGAAGCGGCTACTGGGGTAGTGTGTACCCCTATTTGCCGTGGGCGGGTGCGTTGTGGCTGGTCGCGCCCCGCGGCGGAGCCGCTGATCGATGTGGCCTCGCGCCCCTCAGGAGGACCAGCAGCCGTTCGCTCGCAAGGCGCCGCAGTTCGTCCGCCGCTATCACCCGTTCCTCCTCGGGATCGTTTGTCAATCGTGATCGCATCGCCTCGAGGATCCGGTCGAGGGATTCGTCCGGGTGGGTGTCGCCCAAGTAGATGACGAACGCATGCCCGAACCTCGCCTCGTAGGCCGCGTGGGCCGCGCTCAGGGCCATGTGGGCGGCCGAGTACGCGTCCTCGGGCAGGTC
Source organism: Streptomyces sp. NPDC052107 (assembly GCF_040680215.1). NCBI lineage: Bacteria > Bacillati > Actinomycetota > Actinomycetes > Kitasatosporales > Streptomycetaceae > Streptomyces > Streptomyces sp. NPDC052107. The sequence goes on along the minus strand of NZ_JBFAWG010000013.1, from coordinate 48,320 downwards.
GGGAAGGGTTTCTCCCGCCAGGGCCTCCGACAGGTCGCTCGGTGACAGGTCGTACGCCGCCTCGTCCGCCGCGGCCAGGAGGGAGTCCAGGTCGGGGTAGGGGCGGTGGTCCGCGACGCGGTGGGACCAGCGCGGGCTGTGCAGGCAGTGGAGCAGCAGCGCGCGTGCCTCGTCGGCGGGTGCCGCGTTGAAGGCGTCGAGGGGCTTGGGGAGATACGGGAGGCGGTGGGCGGGCAGCGTGGGTCCTCGCGTCACATGTGGCGTGGCAGGGGATGCTGTGAAAGGTGTGTCGTCAGGTTATCGAGAGTGGTCACTGTGTGTCCGCGTGGTACCTGAAATTCACCCGGACGGGAGAGTTTCGGAGCGTCTCGATGACGAGCGGCGTGCCAATCGGTCGTACGTTGGCAGAGTGACCCAGCACAAGCACCGGGCTCCGGCGCAGCAGGTGATACGGAAGCGGGCGATGGTGGCCGCCGCGGTCGTCGGGACCGTCGCGCTCGGCACGGGTGTCGGCGTGTGGGCCTCGTCGGGCGGGGGCGGCGGGAGCCAGGAAGGGGGCGCGCGGCAGCCGTCGTCCGGCCGGGCGGCCGGCAGCGGGACGGCCACGCCCTCGGCGAGTCCGACGCCCAGCCGGGCCTATCCGCTGTCCCAGGCGCCGCGCACGATCCCCGCGGTGCGCTCCCACACCCCGGCGAGCGGGCCGGGCTGGAAGCCGCAGAAGGCGGACCGGGTGGTGATCAGCGACGGGGAACTGGCCGACGAGGGCCGGCTGATCGCCGGGGAGCTGGGGCTGACCTACGCCGGGGAGAAGGACGACGTGCGGGCGGGGGACGTCCGGCTGGCGCTCGGTGGCGGGGGCGGGAACCAGGAGTCGTACACCATGACCGTCCGCTCGGGGCGGGTCGACATCAGCGGCCCCGGCGAGGCAGGCGTCTTCTACGGCACCCGGACCCTCAAGCAGGAGGTCCACGGCGGAGGTACGGCCCCGGAGGGGGTCGTACGGGACGAGCCGGCCAAGCCGGTGCGCGGGTTCAATCTGGACATCGCGCGCAAGCCGTACTCGGAGTCCTGGATCGAGGACCGGATCCGGGAGCTGGGGGACCTGAAGTTCAACGAGCTGGGGCTGCACATCTCCGACGACCAGGCGTTCCGGATCGAGTCCAGCACCCACCCCGAGATCGTCGCCACGGACCATCTGACCAAGGCGCAGGTCCAGCGGATCGTGGACCTGGCGAACAGCCGGTACATCACCGTCGTGCCCGAGATCGACTCGCCGGGGCATCTGGGCGCCGTCCTCGCCGCCCACCCCGACCTCCAGCTGCGCAACGCGAGCGGCATCGCCACCAAGGGCGCGATCGACATCTCCAAGCCCGCCTCCGCGAAGCTCGTGGACGATCTGCTGAACGAGTACGCGGGGCTGTTCACCGGTAACCAGTGGCACCTGGGCGGCGACGAGTACCAGGCGCTGACCGTGAAGGACCCGCAGGCCTCCTATCCGCAGCTCGCGGCCGCCGCCCGGCAGAAGTACGGCTCCGGCGGCACGGTCGCCGACCTCACCACCGGCTGGCTCAACGACCGCGCCGACACCGTCCGCGCGCACGACAAGACCATGCGGGCCTGGAACGACGGCTTCTATCGCGGTACGTCGGTGCAGGCGGCCAAGGACCTGCAGGTCGCCTACTGGACCGGCAAGGAGATCGGTGCCCGGCAGCCCGTGGAGTATCTGAGCGCGGGCCGCAAGGTGATCAACTACAACGACGAGTTCCTCTACTACGTCCTCGGCCAGCCGCAGACCTTCGTCTATCCGACCGGACAGCGGATCTACGAGCAGTGGAACCCGCGGGTGCTGCGCGGCACGACCGCCGTACCGGCGAGGTACGACGGCCAGATCCTCGGCGGGTCGTTCGCGGTCTGGGGCGACTTCCCGAACGCGCAGACCGAGGCCCAGGTCGCGGCCGGCATCCGGATGCCCCTGCGGGCCACCGCCCAGAAGCTGTGGGACCCGCGCACGCCCGCGATGTCCTGGACCGACTTCCGCGATCTGGCGAACCGGCTGGGCTGACTTGGCCGAAAACCTCTGCTGTGACACTCCCGCGCCGTATCACGCAGTAAAGGGAAGTGCGGGCTCCGTAACGGTCGGCGCCCCGGCGAGGGAGACATTTCATGAGCCTGGTGGAACGGATCGCACAGGCCGACGAACGCGGACTGGCCGCCAGCGGGCTGGCTTGTTTGGATCGGTGCCTGCCCCTGCTCGGCGCCGACGACGAACTGCTGCGGCCGCTGTGGGCGAGTCTTGCCGACGGCTCCGGCTGGGGTGCGGGCCTGGAGAAGGCGCGGGCGGCGCTCGGTGCCGGGCAGCCGGAGGACGAGGCCGCGCTGCTCGTCCGGCGCATGCTGGACGCGGCCCCGGCCGAGCGCACCGCCGACGCGCTACGCCCCTGGGCCGACGCCTGCTCGGTCGCCGCCCTGCGCATCCACCGGCTGCTGGACCCGGCGGCGGACGGTACGCCGGCCGCCGAGGGGCTCGACGCCGGGCGGGCGGGGGACACGGCGGATCTGCCTCCGCTGGTCGCGGCGGAGCTGCGGCGGCAGGCGGCGGTGCTGGATCTCCTGGCCGAGCACGGTTCCCATGGCCTGCGCCGTGCACTGGATCTGTCGATCGAGGGGCGGCGCGTGCTGCGCGCGGTGGTGTCGCGACGGGCGCGCACCGGGGCCTGAGAGGCCCAAACCCCCTTGTGTGCGCGAGTCCTGTGAGTGTCCCGGGGTGGACGTGGGGTAGTCTTGCGACGGTTGCCGAAACGTTTCGAAATGCGGTGACGGTCGCCTCGTCCCGCTCGCTATTCCCTATGTGACAGCCCAGTACGTGACAGCACATCAGGAGACCAGGCCGCACGCCGCGGCGAAGCCCGTGCGGTGGGCCTCGGACGCCGTGGCGACCATGCGCGAGGGCGCCCGGGTCCGGCTCGACTACTCGGCGCAGAGTCTGTGGCGGGTGGACCGGATGATCGAGGACATCCGGTGCGAGGGACCGCCGTACGCCGCCGTCGAGAGCGTGCTGCGCGGCTTCGGCGCCTACGCCGGTGAGGTGATCGTCCGGCAGAGCGGCGCCGAGTGGTGGGCGACCGGGGGCGAGCACTGGGTGCGCACCCCCGACGGCCGGCTCTGGGACCCCATCGAGGAGGCCCGGCGCGCCTACGACGGCAACGGCTCGCTGCGCCTGCTGTGCCGGGACGCGACCGGCTCCCGCTGACCGGCCGGGGCCCGCACGCGCGGCGGGCCCCGGCCGGGAGCGTCACGGCGTCAGGTTCGTGCCCAGGGCCGCGTCCGTCGGCGTACCGAGGGCGGACTTGCTGAGCACCGCAGTCTGGGAGTAGCCGAGGCCCGTGCTGTTGCTCGGCAGGTACATCAGGATGCCGTCGCCGCCGTCCTCGCCGCCCACGCCGAACGTCAGGTCGGCTCGCCCGTACCCGGACAGGTCGGTGAGCGACACCGCCGTACCGAGCTGGTCGCCGCTCTCGGTGGAGCCGGGGACGCCCGAGGTGTCCTGCGAGACCGCGATCGCGCCGGTCCCGGTGATGCCGGTGGAGCTGCCCTTGAGGAGGATCGCCTGGCCGGCGTTGGAGCGGTTCACGGCGTCGCGGGTGATGTCCTCGTTGGGCACGCCGGTCAGCACGTCGGGGTAGCCGTCGCCGTTGTAGTCGCCGGCGGAGACCGACCAGCCCATGGCGTCGCCGTCCTCTGCGGCACCCGGCACCCCGGTGGTGTCCTGGGTGATCGTCCTCATGCCGGTGGTGGTGAAGCCGGTGGAGGAGCCGAGCAGCATGGTCACCTGGCCGCCCTTGTAGGCGCCGGACTCCGAGGTGTACGGCTGGCCGATGACGATGTCGTCGTAGCCGTCGGCGTTGAAGTCGGCCGAGGCGATGGACCGGCCGCCCTTGACGCTGAGCACGCCCGCCTTGGTCAGCCCGCTCGCCGAGCCCGCGAACCGGACAACCCGCGAAACGCCGCCCGTGTCACGGTAGTTGAGGGCGACATCGGTGTATCCGTCCCGGTTGAAGTCGCCGGTCGCGGCGTCCAAGTAGGCGACGGAACCGGTGGCCGTGGTCAGCGGGCCGGAGGTGGTGGCACCACCGGTCAGCCGGACGTTCCAGTTGCCGCCCGCGCCCGTGCCGGCCGAGAACAGGTCCGCCTTGCCGTCGCCGTTGAAGTCGCCGACCGCGACCGTGGAGCCGAGCTTGGCACCGGTCGCCGTGACGCTGCCCGAGGTGGTGTACGAGAAACCGGTGTTGAGGGCCGGGCCGTACATCACCGTCACCTGGCCCCGGTCGGCGTGGCCGCTGGTGTCGTCCTCGCCGGGGGAGCCGATCGCGAGGTCGGCGTACCCGTCGCCGTTCACGTCGCCCCAGGCGGTCGCGGCACCGAAGTTGTCACCGGACTCGGTGGAGCCGGGCACGCCCGCGCTGTTCTGCGTGAGCGTCGTCTTCCTGGCCGTCACCGGGCCGTTCACGCCGCCCGGCACGACCGTCACCGAGTTGGTCTTCGGGGTGCCGGCGACCAGGTCGGGCAGGCCGTCCCGGTCGACGTCCGAGGTCGGCAGGGCGTGCGAGATGCCCGGGGCCTTGGCGAGCGTGGCGATCAGCGACAGCTTCTTGTGGAGGTTGTCGCCGGGGCACAGCGTGGAGTTGGTGTCCCGGTGGCCGAAGACCCGCGGCAGCGTGATCTGCTGCCCCTGGTCGATCAGGTTGCCGTCCTGGCCCTTGGGGCTGCCCGAGGTCAGCGTGACCTTGCCGGTCGGGTCGATGCCGTACATCCCGAACTTCCACGCCACGATCCGGGCGATGGAGTCCAGCGCGGCCCGCGAGGGCCGGGCGGTCATGTAGTTGCCGATGTAGGAGACGCCGACCGTGTTCGTGTTGAACCCGATGTCGTGCGCGCCGACGACCGGCAGGTCCATCCCGCCGCTGCGGCCCTCGAAGGTCTGCCCGCAGCGGTCGACGACGAAGTTGTAGCCGATGTCGTAGTAACCGCGGGCGAAGTGCTCCTGCTGGATGGTGCGCATCCGGGCCCGGGAGTCGGCGCAGGACAGCGTGTTGTCGCTGTCGACGCCGGTGTGGTGGATGACGGCGGCCTTGATCTCGGTGCCGTAGCCCGGCGTGCCGTCGTAGTCGGTGGAGGCGCCCCACTCGGCCTGCGTGATGATCGGCGGCTTGGCGACCGTGGAGGGCCGCGGGGCCGGGACCGTGCTGCTCGGGGAGGGGGAGGCGGACGTCGACGCCGAGTCCGTCGGCGTCGGTGAGGTGGTCGCCGGATCGGTCGCCGTCGGCGTCTGCGTCGGCGTGTCCGTCGGCGAGGGGGACGCCGGGTCGGTCGCCGTCGGCGTGACGTCCGCAGCGAACGCGGCCGGCTGCGGGCTGCCCGCCGGGTCGGTGCCCGGGTCGAGGAGCCTGACGTCCATGCCGGCCGGCTGGCCGCCCGCCTCGGTGCCGTCGGCGTTCACCACACGCACCTGGACGCCGTCGGCGTCACCGGTCCACAGTGAGGCCGTACCGCCCCGCGCGGCACCGGCACGCCGCGCCTCCGCGCCGTCGGCCTGGTACGGGTCCTCCGGCAGCTCCTGCCATCCGGACCACTTGCCGCTCTCCAGGTCGCGGGTGCGTACCTCCGGCGTGCCCTTGGCCTTCGCGTGGGCGTCGTCCCAGGTCAGCAGTAGCGCGCTGAACCGGTCGGTGTCCTTCTGACCGAGCCCCTCGCGGCCCGAGCCCCGGCCTTCGAGCTTCAGCGTGCGGACCGCCGCCTTGCGGCTCTGTCCCTTGCCGTCGGACTGCGCCGCCGGGTCCGCCATCGCGTACGTGACGATTCCGGCAACGCTCAGCACGACGGCTCCGGCCGTCAGCCACGCCCGTCTCCTCAGGCTGAGCGGTTTGTACGCACGGGTACTTCGAGGACTCACTGACCCACCCCTGAACGAAGAACACGACGGCATCACCAGTCACGGGTGCCACTTGCACACAGCGCATCGGTCCGGCCGGACATCTCCCGGGGCCTTCTCATCCGGCGGCCCCGGTCTGCCGCGGCGTCGCAGAAGGAAGTTCGGCCTGGCAGGTGGCGCGCCCGAACTTGCCGAAGGCGGAGGCGGTCTGGACGTGCCTGCCGCGTACGGCGAGCGAGCAGCTGGCCTGGCCTCCCTTCGCGCCGAGCGTGATGGACACCAGCGGCGGCCTGCCGAGCGGTACCTGGACGGTCTTTTTCCAGGGCAGCGCGACGGCATGGTCGACGGTCGCGGTCCCGGTCTCGCTGCGGCCCTGGTAGGCGATGTCGGCGGTGCCCTCGCCGGTCACCTCGTACGTCACGGCGGCGGTCGGGACGCGCGGCTTGCCCGGTTCGTCACCGGTGCCGGTGCCGAGCACGCCGTAGAGGACGAGCCCGCCGCAGGCGGCGAGCAGAGCGGCTCCGATGAACAGGCCGGTGCGATCAAGGCGGTTGCGCGCGGGGGTATCGGCTTCGGATTTCGTGCCGGTGTCCTCGGTCTCGGTTCCGGTGCCGTCCGCCGCGATTTCCCGTTCTTCAACGCCCATGAAAAGTCCCTTTTGGTTCGACGGATCGGAATTCGCGTACCTGCACCGGAATTCCAGGATCCGGGGTCTTATACAGGACGGGTCAGGGGGGTCGCCAGTGTGCGGACAAACCGGGCGCCCATTTCGGTCGATGGGTGAACTGTCTGAAATAGGAAGTCACTTGACGTGCAGTCAGTCGCCGGATTAGAACCGCCGCGCCGCTACGTCTGGCCTGCTTCTCATGGGGATGGCCAGCCGTTTCCGGTCGATGTGTGCGACAGCTGAGAACAGGAAAGGGTTGCAGTGAAACCCAGATTGGGCAGGCTTATCGCGTGCCTTGTGGTATCCGCGGTGGTGACTACCGCGCTGCCGCAGGTCGCGTATGCGGCAACCGGCTCGGACGACGGTGACGACAAGGGAATTGTCGATTCCGTCAAGGGCTGGTTCCGAGACGACGATCACCATCTCGCCGATCCGCCGTCCCACGACGAGCTGGGCGTGGCCGAACGGCAGAAGCTGCCGAAGGGCAGGAACGCCCCGAAGGCCAGGCGGGTCAAGGAGCTGACGGGCAAGCGCACGCCGAACACGCGGTTCTGGCGGATGTCCGACGGCCGTGTCCAGGCCGAGGTGTCCGCGGTCCCGACGTCCTACCGGGACGCGCGGACGAAGTCCTGGAAGGACATCGACACCCAGGTGCGGGCGTCGGGGGTCAAGGGCTTCACGTACGCCAACACCACGAATTCCGCGAGCAGTTACTTCGGCTCCGACCGCGATCGACTGGTGTCGTTCCGGACGGCGGGTGGCGGGCAGTCGGTCACCTTCGGGCCGGCCGGTGGCGGGTCCGGGCGTCTGAAGCCGGTGGCTCAGGGCGGCACCGTCACGTACAAGGATGCGGTCTCGGGTGCGGATCTGGCGTACGAGGTCGGTCCGGGGCGGGTGAAGGAGAACATCGTCCTGGCCCAGCGGCCCACGGGTCCGGTGTCGTTCACCTTCATCCTCCACGCCAAGGGGCTGACGCCGAAGGCGGGCAAGGACGGTTCGATCGGCTTCTACGGCGAGACGAAGAACCCCGTTCTGGTGATCCCGCCGGCGTTCATGACGGACGCGCGCAAGAACGCCACCTTCCCTTACGGGTTCGCGCATAGCTCCGCGGTGCGGCAGAAGCTGACCCGGGACGGCAAGGGCTGGAAGCTGACGGTCACGCCGGATGCGAAGTGGCTGGCGGCGAAGGCCCGGCAGTACCCGGTCACGATCGATCCGACGCTGACGCTGTCGCCGACTCCGTCGCAGTCGCAGGACACCATGGTGCTGGCCTCCTCGCCGGGTTCGAACTTCGACGGGAACTGGCGGTTGTCGGCGGGTCTGGACTCCACCGGGTCCGCGGCCCGCGCGCTGCTGAAGTTCGGCCTGTCCAGCGTGCCCGCCGGCACCCAGCTCGATGACGCGCGCCTCCAGCTGTACTACGACCAGACGCACACCGGTGTGGCCGGCGGCTCTCCGGTGACGCTGGGCGCCTACCGGGCCACCGGCCCGTGGACCGCCTCGGACGCGACGTGGAACAGCACCAACGGCCTGGTGGGTGAGCTGTCCGGATCGACCACCCAGGTCGATGAAGGCGACGCGGGGACGACGGCGGCGGTGGGTGCGTGGCCGGCCTCCTCGAACACGGCGTTCACGCAGTACGCGGTCAATCAGGACTACGTGTACAACAAGGACACGGTCGCGGGTGACACGTATACGTGGCAGCCGAAGATCCCTGAGGACGGCACCTACCAGGTCGACGCCCATGTGATTCCGGCCGCCGACCGCTCGACCGCGGCGCCCTACACCGTCACCTACGACGGTGGTACCCGCTCGTACACGGTGGACCAGAAGACGGGCACCGGCGGTATCTGGAAGCCGCTCGGTGCGCTGCCCTTCAAGGCGGGCACGGCCGGCAAGGTCGTCCTCGGCGACGGTCCGGCTTCGGCGTCGACCGCGGTGATCGCGGATGCGGTGCGGTTCGCCAAGGCGGGCACGGTTCAGATGCCGTACTCCACCTACAACAAGTGGCACTCCTTCTCGGTGAAGGACACCGTGCAGTCCTGGCTGGACGGCACGACCACGAACAACGGTTTCATCGTCAAGGTGACCGACGAGAGTTCCACCGCCCCCCGCGGCGGCCCCCGTTATGAGGCCTCGGAGTTCGGTTACGGCGGTGAGAGCGCGAACTACCCGCGTCTGGTTCTGACCTACGGCCGACCCGGTGTCGACCTGGATGTGCCGACGACGATCCACGACACGGGTGCCGAACTGCACTGGTCTGCGTACGCGGACCCGTCCACGGCGAGCGGTGACGACATCGTCGAGTACCAGGTGCACCGCAGCGTCTTCCAGACGTTCACCCCGTCGGCGTCCACCCTGGTCGCCCCGGTCGCGCCCGGTACCACCAGCTACACGGACACCTCGGCGACGCCGACCCCGGCCGACAGCGCGGACCCGTTCGGGCGTGCCTACTACTACATGGTCGCGGTCAAGACGAAGGACGGAAAGGTGACTCCGGCGCCGACGCAGCTCGTGCGGCTACCGAAGGCCGGCCGGACCACCAAGGTCTTCGAGGCGGCACAGGACACGACCCTGTCGTCCACGGAGTCGACCACCGCTCATGACACGATCACCGACGGTATTCCGCAGAACTGGCTGACCGTCGGCAACAACTCCGCCGCGTATGGCAAGACCCGTGCGCTGCTGAAGTTCCCGGCCCTGGACATCCCCACCACGGCACGCGTCCTGGACGCCAACGTACGGCTGTGGGGCGCCCAGACCACCACCAGCAGCACCGGCGCGGTCTATGAACTGCACGCGCTGAACCGGGACTTCGACGAGGCGACGGCCACCTGGAACAAGGCCGACGCGAGCACGAGCTGGACCACGTCCGGTGGTGACTTCGGGGCGACCGTCTCGGACACCGTGCCCGCGCTCAGCAACGACCCCGCGCGGCACGACTGGAACGCCACCTCGCTCGCCCAGAGCTGGGTCAGCACCCCGACCGCCAACCGGGCGGTGCTGATCAAGACGCAGAACGAGGCGTCCTCGCAGGAGCGGACCGTCTTCCTCTCCTCGGAGGCCCCCGAGCAGCGGCTGCGTCCGAGGATGACGGTCACTTACATCGACTCCACGACGGACTCGACGTACTACGCCCCGCAGACGCCGGCGCGGATGACGCCGAACTCCACGTACACGGTCGATCTCACCCTGACCAACACCACCAACAGCACCTGGACCGCGGCGGACCAGGTCCTGTCCTACAAGTGGAGCCTGCCCGACGGCACGGACGCCACGACCGGCGGCAACCAGCTGCAGACGGCGCTGCCCAAGGACGTCGTCCCCGGTGACACCGTCACCGTGCAGGCTCAGGTGAAGACGCCGATCAACTCGGACAACGGCAACAAACGCACCGACTACGTGCTCAGCTGGGACGTCTACAACAAGACGGCCGGCACCTGGCTCTCGGATGCCGGCACGGGCGGCATCCCGGCGCTGAAGCAGAACGTGGCGGTGGAGGACTCGACGTCGGACACGCTGGGGCTGGAGAAGTTCTACGCCTACACCGGCAAGAACACCGGCGCCGGCTCCACGCTGATGAACAACCTCGCGTCCGGCAACAGCGTGTGGTCGTACAACGCGTTCACCAACCCCGGCCGCGGCCTGACGACGTTCGCCCGCTTCGCCTACAACTCCCAGGACACCAGCGACACGGTGTTGGGCGCGGGCTGGTCGGCGCAGCTGGCCGGGCCGATCCGGCTGGGCGCGCCGCTGGACTTCCATCCCAACCCCAACCCGACGGAGATCCGTCTGCCCGACGGTGACGGCACCACGCACGTCTTCACCAAGCAGGCCGACGGCAGCTGGAAGGCCCCCGCGGGCGTCCACTACCAGATCACCATGAAGGCGGGCCTGGACTGCACCCCGGACAAGGACCCGGTCCCGGACGCCTGGACCCTGCTGCGTGCGGACGGCACGCGGTTCCTCTTCGGCTGCGACGGCTATCTGACGTCCATCGTGGACAAGAACGGCAACACGCAGACGTACACGTACGAGGAGCGCAAGTCCAACAACAAGCCGACCAAGTTCCTCACCTACATCACCGACCCGGCCGGCCGGCAGTCGCTCACGGTCGACTACTACAAGAAGGGCGACGCGTCGTACGACTACATCGACGACACGGGCGCCAAGGTCACGGGCAACAACCTGACCAACTCCAAGATCTACGACCACATCAAGTCCATTACGGACATCTCGGGGTCCGTCTCGGGGCTGCCGGTCCGCAAGGTCTCCTTCTACTACACGACGAAGGGTCTGCTCGGTCGGTTCACCGACGGTGACGGCTCGTCCCAGCCGAAGGTCTTCAAGTTCACCTACGACGCCACGCAGGGCAACAAGAACGTCAAGCTGGTCGAGGCCACGGACCCGCGGGGTCATGGCACGCAGCTGGCGTACTACGCGCCGCAGACCGGTGACGACCCGAAGTACCACTGGTCGACGAAGACCATCACCGACCGTCTCGGCGGTGACACCGGCTTCGCCTACGCGGCGGACACGACGACCACGAAGTTCACCGACACCACGGTGACGGACGCCGAGTCGCACGCCACGAAGTACGTCACGGACGACTTCGGCCGCCCGGTCCAGACGACCAACACCAAGTCCCAGAACACCGAGCTGGGCTGGGACGCGGACAACAACGTCACCTATTTGGAGGAGGACAACGGGGCCAAGACCGCGTACTGCTACGACCAGAAGACGGGTTACCCGCTCTGGCAGCGCGACGCGGAGAACAACAAGGCGGGCGTGCCCGACCAGACGTCCACGTGTGTGCCGGACAGCTCCAAGTGGCCTGCCAGCGCGTCGACGTACGAGTACCAGACCCGCGCCGACGGCTACGCCGCGGACCTGTTCCGCAAGACCTCACCCGAGGGCCGCGCCTGGCAGTTCGGCTACGACAGCTTCGGCAACCTGAAGACGGTCACGGACCCCAAGGGTGTCGCGACCCCGTCGGTCCCGGACGACTACACCACCAAGTACGACTACGACGCCTACGGTGAGCTGACCAAGGCGACCGACGCCAACGGCAACCCGACGACGTACAGCGAGTTCGGGCCGACCGGTTACCCGGCGACGATCACCGACGCGAAGGCCTTCGCGACCCGGTTCGTCTACGACGATCGCGGCCAGGTCACCCAGGTCACCGACGCCAACAGCAAGGTGACCACGCAGACGTACGACGTGTTCGGGCGTCCGCTGGTCAACACCGTGCCCAAGGACACGGGCGTTGTGATCACGTCCCCGGCTCCGGTGTACGACGAGAACGACAACGTCACGAAGTCGACGGCGCCCAACGGCGCGGTGTCGACGGCGGTGTACGACGACGCGGACCAGGTCACCTCGGCGACGGCGCCGGCCAACAACCAGACCGCCCCGCGGACGTCGACCTACACCTACGACAAGGTCGGCAACCTGAAGACGACGACCGAGCCCAAGGGCACGGCGACGACGACGGACACGACCGACTACGTCACGACCAACTCCTACGACGAGATCTACCAGCTGACGTCCGTGGTCAACGCCCACCAGGACAAGGTCAGTTACGAGTACGACACCGTCGGCAACGTCACCAAGGTCATCGACCCGAAGAAGAACGCCACCGCCGACACGACCGACTACACGACCAAGACGGACTACGACCTGGACCACCGGGTCACGACCGCCACGGACGCGGCCGGCAAGACCACCAAGAAGGGCTACGACAAGGACGGTCTGGTCATCTCGGCGACGGACGCCGAGAACAACACGACCACGATCACGTACGACGAGCGCGGCAAGCAGACCGAGGTCAAGGTCCCGCACGACGGCACGTCGACCATCACGTACCGCTCGACGAAGTACGAGTACGACCAGGTCGGCAACACCACCAAGGTGCTCACGCCGCGGGCGACGGCCGCCGGTTCCAGCGACGCCTTCACCCAGCGCACTGAATACGACGAGCTGAACCGCCCGGTCAGGCAGTACCAGCCCTACGACCCGGCGGACTCCCGCTACAACGACCCGAACGTCTACACGGAGACGACGTACGACAAGGTGGGCCAGGTCGCCAAGACCTCCCTGCCGCCGTCGGACGGCGAGACGGTCCGCAACGACACCACCTACAGCTATTTCGACAACGGCTGGGTGCGGTCCGCCACGGACCCGTGGGACATCGTCGCCACGTACGAGTACAACGACCTGGGCCAGCAGACCAAGCGGACGCTGACCTCGGCGGGCGGTTCCTCGGACCGCACGATGACGTGGGACTACTACCCGGACGGTTCGCTGAAGTCCCGTGCGGACGACGGCGTACCGGCGGGCAGGTCGGTCGTCCTGGTGGACAACTCCGACACCCAGAACACCTCCAGGACCGGCACCTGGACCTCCGGTGACCTCACCGGCCAGCAGGGTTACAACCACGAGACCCACGCGGCCGGCACCGGCACGGACGCCTACACGTGGACGCTCAACATCCCCAAGGACGGCACGTACGCCGCGTACGTGAAGTTCCCGCAGGTGACGGGCGCCGCGACGACGGCCAGGTACACCGTGACCCACGACGGCGGGACGACGGACAAGACGGTCAACCAGACGTCGAACCCCGGCACCTGGGTCTCGCTCGGCTCCTTCGCCTTCAAGCAGGGCAACGCGGCGAAGCTCCAGCTGTTCCAGAACAGCGGCGGAGTCGTGGTCGCGGACGCCGTCAAGCTCGTCCGTGACACCAGCGGCGACCCGGCGGACACGGAGAAGGACAACTTCACCTACTCCTACGACCTCAACGGCAACCTGACGACGATCGACGACACCTCGTCGACCGCGAAGATCGACAACTACGCCATCACCTACACGGGCCTCAACCAGGTCCGGAAGGTGACCGAGAACCTGGCCGGCCAGGAGAAGAAGTCCACGTCGTACACATACGACGCGAACAGCCTGCTCGACACGATCACGCACCCGGACCAGTTCTCCAAGTACACGTACGACCTGCGCGACCTGGTGCAGACGGTCTCGGTCGGCAAGACGCCCACGGACGCCTCGCCGAAGGTGACCTCGTACACCTACACCGACCGCGGCCAGAAGCTGAAGGAGACCAAGGCCAACGGCAACACGGTCGACTACACGTACTACCTCGACGCGGCGCTGAAGACGTCGGCGGAGAAGAAGCCCAACGGCACTCTCGTCTCCTCGCACACCTACGCCTACGACCCCAACGGGAACAAGGCGCAGGACGTCGCGAAGAAGATGAACGCCGACGACCACACGTCGTACCTGTCGTCGACGACGGACTACACCTACGACCCGGCCGACCGCCTGGCGAAGTCGGTGAAGACGGGCAACGGCGCGGGCACCGAGACATACGTCCACGACAACAACGCGAACGTCATCAGCCAGACGGTGGGAGGCACCACCAGCACCTACAACTACGACCGCAACCGCCTGCTGACCGCCACGATCGGTGGTTCCACCGCCGACTACAACTACGACCCGTTCGGCCGCCAGGAGTCGGTCACCTCGGGCGGGCTGGTCATCTCCCGGAGCGTGTACGACGGCTTCGACCACGTCGTCGAGTCCCAGAAGATGGACTCCACCGGCGCGCTGAAGTCGACCACCTACACCTTCGACCCGCTCGACCGCACCCTCTCGGAGACCGCCGACGGCAAGACGACGAACTTCGAATACCTGGGCCTGTCGAACGAGGTCCTGGACGAGAAGGTCGCCGGCACGCTGACCAAGTCGTACCAGTACAGCCCGTGGGGCGAGCGCCTGTCGCAGGTCACGTACAACAGCGACGGCACGACCGAGGACGGCTACTACGGCTACAACAGCCACACCGACGTCGAGACCCTCACGGACAAGAACGGCGACACCAAGGCGACGTACGGCTACACGGCCTACGGCTCCGACGACAAGTCCGAGTTCACCGGCATCGACAAGCCGAACGCCGGCGACCCCACGAAGGAGGCGTACAACCCCTACCGCTTCAACGCCAAGCGCTGGGACGCCAAGTCGGGCACGTACGACATGGGCTTCCGCGACTACGACCCGGGCCTGAACCGCTTCACGACGCGGGACATGTACGACGGTGCCCTCGCCGACATGGATCTCGGAACCGACCCGTTCACCAGCAACCGGTACGCCTTCGCCGGGGGCAACCCTGTATCGGGCATCGAAATCGACGGTCATACGTCGGTCGATGCCCTGTGTGACGGCGTCCCCGGTTGCAATGCCGTGACCAGCGGTCGTGTCGAGGCGACGGAAGAAGCGAAGAAGAAGGGGCGCGCCGGTGAAGAACTGGCCGCCGACCGGATTCGGCACGACGCCGCTGTGCAGGCCATGGCGGCCTTTCTGCGAGCTCAGTATGCGCAGATACCTGATGTGCAGGTGCTCACGGAGTACTACATTCCGGGCGCCCAGCGCAAGAACGGCAAGGGTGGCCGCGCCGACATCGTTCTGATCTGGGGCGACGACATGTTCGTCTGGGAGATGAAGTCGGTGAAAACCGCCGAGGAGGACGGCCCGGCCACACTCGATCGGTACATCAACGCGATGCGCAAGATCGAGGAGAAGAAGACGTTCGGCAGGACCGTGCAGCGCGGCTGGGAACTTCCGCAGATCGCGACCATGGACCCGTTGAACGTCAGGCAGCAACTGGTCGCTCAGTCGACACGTACGCGGCCTGGTTCGACGCGCACCAGCGCCAAGTTCCAAGGTGTGGTCGGCTGGTGGACGCGTAGGCAGCAGACCAGGGCTCCCAGGGGAATGGAACCCGTGACGGTGCCCGCGCCGCTCACGATTCAGGCCTGGCAGCCGACACCTGAGCAGCAGAAGCGAATCGCCTGGGGCGCGATCGCCACGGGCACGCTTTACGTGTTCGGCAAGATGCTGACCGATCCCTTCGGAGTGAGTGGCTGATGCGCCTTTGGGGACCTCGGCAAGGAAACTGATCCGCAAGTGACCGCGGGCCATTGGGCCCGATAGGATGCGCGGCGGGGCGGGCGGAGAACTTCCGGCGCCCCGCCGCGTAACCGTTCTGATCCTCGGGTGAATGCAATGGATGCCTTCGTGTCGATCAATTCCTCCCTGAGTCATGGCTTGGTGGCAGAACTCACCGTCTACGGGGAGGAGCGGTCGGACCTGGTCTCGGCTGCGCTCGGTTGGCTTACGGACGGTGTGGCGCAAGCTGCCACGCATGACGAGGTGAACCGCCTTGCGCCGAGGCCGGCCGTGTCGGATGCGGGCTACTCCCATGTGCGGCAATGCCTGCGGAAATCGACTCCGGGGAGTACCTGGGGATTTGTGTCGGTCTCCCCTCAAGGGTCCCTCGATGTTCTGTACAACCCGTATGGTCCGGAAGTGGTTCCCTGGCTCGGCAGCCGCCTCGAGGAGTCGCCTGAATCCATCGCGATCGACATCGGAGAATTCTTGGCGGACGGCGAGACGGGGAACCCGATCATTCGGCTTTCGGTCTCTTTCGACGAGGAACTCCCGAACTATGTGAAGCTTTCCTGCCATGTCGACGAAGCAATGCTGACCGGCACTGCCACCGCGCGGGACGAAGATGCGCGCCTGCGGGACCTGATCCTGTGGGCGTGCATGCGATACAACGTTGTTTTCGGGCACTTCTCGTACGACCGCCCCGGGGGCGCGACCGAACTCGAGCGCTACTTGCGAGGGCCGGCGCGAGTGCCGTCACGGAACACGCCGGAGTGGCGTGTTCGCCTCCGGGGTTACTCCTGGCTGATGGTGGTCTCCGGTGACATCGCCGAGCGGCTCGGAGGCGCGGAAGCTCTCCGGTCCTCCGGAGCCTTCGACTCGGTCTTCGCGCTTCCGAACGGCTCCCTGCTGCTCCAGGCCACCCCTTCGTTCCAGCAGTATCGGGGCGAGGCCGTCAGGGCGGTGCGCGATGCGGTACGCGGCGTACTCGTCGAGGGTGAACTGCGCGGCCCGTCTCCGGCCCCAGGACAACCCCCCACGCACATGGTGGTCTTCGAGTGATCAGGCTGGTCGGCCCGGCCTCCTTCCGGCCGCGTGTCGACAAGGTGTCATGCCCGGGTGGGGGTCAGGAGTGACAGACGACGTGCTGAGGGTCGAGGAGTTGGAGGCCGCGCTTCCGGCGATGACACGGTGGCGTGTGCCTGGGGGGCGCAACGTGGACTGGGCCGCCCTTGAGGAGGGCCTCGGGACGGCGCTGCCCTCGGACTTCCGTGCTCTGGCGGAGGCGTACCCGGTGCTGGTCATCGACGACTTCCTGAGCGTGTCCGTTCCCCGGCCCGGCACCGAGGAGTTGTGGGCGTCCGAGGCCAAGGAGGACGAGGTCCTTCAGGATCTGTACGACATGGGCGACACCGAGGGTTACGTTCCCTTCCCGCAGCCGGGAGGCCTGATCGGCTGGGCGTCGTCCTATTCGGGCGACGACTTCTACTGGAAGACGAGCCCCGCCGACCCGGACGCATGGCCGGTGGTCGTCCGCACGGACAACGCCGAGTGGTTCGAGTTCCCGGCCGGCGCCGTCGAGTTCCTGACCGGCGTGTACGGGCGCACCATCGATGTGCCGGGCATGCCCGGGAACTTCCCCAGCGACGACCCGCGGGTGCTGGGCCTGAGCGACAGCGTCGACTGATCGGCGACTGATCCGCAGGCACATGTGAGCTGCGTGGAAGCTAACACGACTCACAATCGCACGTCTATTCCAAAGACATGTGGTGCAAAAGGGTCATAGTGGCTGTCGTGGCCTAGTGTGCTGCCTCTTGTGGATCGGGTTGGTTGATCCCGTTTCGTCCGGGCGCTCGCCGTGTCGTCGGCGGGTGCTGTATACCGGGCCTCCTTCGAACTCCGCGCCCCCGAAGGGTTGTCTCGTGCTGTCCGGAATCCGCAGACCTTTCCGCTTGAGTGGCCGCCGCGCCCTCGGTGCCGCGTTGGCCGTGGTCGCCCTGGCTGTGTCGGGATGCTCCGCGCAGGAGGAGAAGCAGGCGTCGGTCGAGCCGTCCGCCGCCGTGACGACCGGGGCGACGGGGGCGGCGCACTCCACCCACGCGTCCGCTCCGCCGCCGAAGACCGCCGCCGATTTCGTCGCCCGTGCCCGGCAGGCGCTGGCCGCCGAGAAGGGGTGGACGTTCGAGCTGCGCGGCAGCGAGTCCGCCACCATGCGGGGGCAGGCGCCGTCCGGTGCCGGCTACACCGCGACCGTGCACCGCACCACCGACCCCGTCGCCCTCCGGCAGACCGGAACGGTCACCACCAGCAAGGGGGAGCGCAAGCCGCAGGCGGTGTACGTCGTCGGGGGCACGGGTTACGTCAAGGACGCCGGTGAGGGGTGGAAGAAGGGGCCGTTGTCCGACCCGGACATCGCCGACGCCGTCGAGGACCCGGTCGCCGACCTGGACGCGTTCGCGGTGTACGCCAGGAGTGCGACGGTGAGTCGTACGGGTGACGGGACTGTGCGGCTGGAAGTCAGCGCCTCCGGCTGGCAGTTGACCGCCGCCCGCAGTCGTCCCGCACTCCGGCGGGCGGTGCGGGAGGTAGAGCCCACGCTGGCGCAGTTGCGGGGCGCCGGGGTGACGGCGGCCGACAGCCAGATCACGCTCACCGCCTTCACCGAGACCTGGGACCTGGACGCGGCGCACGGCTACCGGCCCGCGTCCCACCGCTTCGCCTTCACGTTCCTCGTGCCCTACCGGGGCGGGGACATCACGGTGAAGCAGGAAGTGCGCGCCGGCAACCGTGGGTTGTTCGCCGGTCACGTGGCGTTGCCGTCCGGTGCGCAGTGACTGGTCGGACGCACAGCACGGTAAGAAGGTTGTGTTTCCGGTGTGAACTTCTCTGTGGTGATTGACACTCCGGTGAGCCGTGATGTTGGAGAAGTGAATTCCGCTTGGTGAAGGGGGGAGTTGGGTCCCTGCTTCCCCTGAGCCGAGCGAAGGGGGAACGGTGTCATGGGTGGAGTGGACACACGGCCGTACGCGGAGGAGATGCGTGCCCGCGCGGCGGCCTTCGTCGCACGTGTCACCGCCCGCAACCGGCTGCCGCTGGACTACTCCGAGCGCAGCCTGCGGGTCGTGGACTTCCTGATCGACGGGCTGCGCAAGGGCGGCGCCGACCGCGAGCGGGCGTGCGAGGCGCTGTTCGGGCTGGGGGCGTACGTCGGAGAGGTGCTCGTGCGCCGCGCGGGGGCGGTGTGGGTGGACTTCGACGCCGCCCAGCGTGCCTATTTCGGCCAGCCCATCGGCGTACGCATGCCGGACGGACGCGTGTGGAACCCCCTGGGCAAGGTCGTCAACCGCTTCGAGTCGGGCGAATCCGAGGAATCCCTGCAGCTGTTCTATCTGAAGCTGCACGGGCGGGCGCGCCGAGCCGCCGTCTGATGGCCGGCCGGGAGATCGTCGACGTCGCGTACGGCGAGGGATGGGACTCCGGGCGCGAAGTCGCGCTCGGGCCGATCGACGCCGCAACGGCGGCCGCACGGGACGCCGCGGGGCAGCCGTACGCGGTGGTGCTGCGACAGCAGGGCAACCCCGGGGTGGTCGTCGCGCATGTGGCCTGGGAGTGCCACTACCTCGGGCTGTGGGTGTACGACGCGCGGGGGCGGCGGTTCCTGGAGACGGACCTGCGGCGCCTGGCGGAGGACCGGCTGTTCCTCTGTCACCAGCGCGGCTGGGCGTACACGGACGATGGGACGGCCGAGTTCGCGGCGGACGCCGGGCGGGTGACGACACGGCTGCGGCCGGACGGAGGCGGTACGCGGATCGTCGAATCCCGCGGTGACAAGGGCGGCTCGTTGCAGACGGCGGCGGATGTGCCCGAGGTGACCGGGGCGCTGGTCCGCCGTAAACCCCCAGTACCCGACGTACGTTGGTTCCGCCGCCGCGTGGGCAACCGGCGGGATGGCCAAGGGCTGTGACAAATCTGTGAGCCTCGGCGCTGATCACCGTGGGACATGGCCCACATGAGGCCGTGTCGCACGACGTGGATTCGCTGCGAGCGCGGGCACGGGTCCCGCCGCCGGGTACGGACGAGGACGGTTCTTGGGCCAGGGAGGGGAACGCCGGCGCCCGCAGCCGCGGGACGGGGAGCTGGGCGAGGCAGTGGCGCGGGCCCAGGACGGCGACGAGACCGCCTTCGCGGTGGCCTACCGGATCGTGCAGCCCGGCCTGCTCGGCTATCTGCGGGGCCTGGTCGGCGAGGACGCCGAGGACGTGGCGTCCGAGGCCTGGCTGGAGATCGCCCGCGACCTGGGCCGGTTCAAGGGAGACGGCGCCGGCTTCCGCGGCTGGACCGCGACGATCGCCCGGCACCGCGCCCTGGACCATCTGCGCCGCCGGCGGGTACGGCCCCAGGCCGCCCCGCTGGAACAGGACGCACTGGAGCTGCCCGGCCGGCTCGACACCCATGACCAGGCCCTGGAGTCGCTGTCCACCGCACGGGCGCTGGAGCTGGTGCACAGCCTGCCGCGCGACCAGGCCGAGGCCGTGCTGCTCCGGGTGGTCGTCGGCCTCGACGGCCCGGCCGCCGCACACGTCCTCGGCAAGCGCCCCGGCGCCGTCCGCACGGCCGCGCACCGCGGGCTGAAACGTCTCGCCCGGCAACTGGGCGGCCAGGACCCGGCGGACGAGGTGTGACGGACGGCGGCACCCGGACGCCGGGGGAGTCGAAATGAACGGCGCCGACCGAGAGCCGTATGGATACGGGAGCGCCGACGGTTCCGGAGCCGGTACGAGGTCCGGGAGGCGGTATGTCTCCGGCGCACCGGACGAGGACGGGAACGGGCATGGGTGAACGGCACAGCGGCGACGGTCCCTTCCGCCGCCGGCGTGCGCACCCCGGCGGCACCCTCTCCGCACCGGACCACGCCCACGGGGGCCATTACTACGGGGGCCGGGCCGACGAGGACCGCGCGGACTCCGGATTCGAAGCGCGGCTCGGTGCCGCCCTGCGTGCCGACGGCGTCGACACCGAGGCCGAGCGCCGGGCCGTGGCCGCCTTCCGCGCCGCCCGCGCGACGCAGACTTCCCGAACCCGCACCCGGCGACGGGACGACTGGCGGCCCGCCACACCGAGGCGTGCCCGGCTGTCGCTGAAGTCCACGCTCTCGGTGGTACTCGTGAGCCTCACCCTGGGCGGTGTCGCCTTCGCGGCGATCGACGCCGCATCCGGCACCGACGGCCGCCCCGGCACCTCGCGGCCCGCCCACCCGCCGACGAGAACCCCGAATCGGCCGACCGCTCCCGGCACGTCCGCCGGAGCCGCCGGCGCGGGGTCCGGCGCCCCGGCCACGCGCCCGCACCCTCCGGCCACCGCCCGGGACACCGTGGCCCACTGCCGTACCTACGAGCGGGCCGGTGACCGGGGTGGTGCCCTGGACTCGACGGCCTGGCAGCGGCTCGTCAGGGCGGCGGGCGGCGAGGACGAGGTCCCGGTCTACTGCGCCGCCCAAGTGGCGGCCGCCCAGGGGAAGAAGGCCGACAACAGTGGCAATTCCCCCAAGGTGGGGCAGACTGCCACCACTGATAACAGTGGCAGAAATGGTGGCAATTCTGATCGTAAGGTCCCGGGGGAGAAGTAATCCTCGTCACCCGGGCGTCCCGCGAGAGGCAACGGCCGGGGCCGCCACCCCCCACAGGAGAGGCCCCGGCCGTCGCGCGGTCGGACCGCGTGCGGCCCGTACCCTCTACAGCGCCGTGCGTGCTGTTTCTGTCACACCCGGCCACCGCCGACCCTCACCCTGCGCACATCCGCACCCGGTCACGAGTTAGTTGCATCTTCTACGGACATGGACGGGGAACGGTTTGACGCCGTAACGTGCCTTTCGCGCCGACCGGGAACCAGGCGTAAAGGGAGTGCGGTGCTGGGGGACGACGCGGAGCTGACCGCCGCGGTGCGTGCGGCACAGGACGGAGACGAGACCGCGTTCCGTACGGTGTACCGTGCCGTGCATCCACGGCTGCTCGGATACGTACGCACGCTGGTCGCCGATCCGGACGCCGAGGACGTGGCGTCCGAGGCCTGGCTGCAGATCGCCCGCGACCTCGACCGGTTCAGCGGAGACGCCGACCGCTTCCGCGGCTGGGCCGCCCGAATAGCCCGCAACCGCGCCCTGGACCACATACGCATGCGCGGCCGCCGCCCCGCCATAGGCGGCGACGAGACGGAACTGACCGGCCGGGCCGCCGAGTCCGACACGGCCGGCGAGGCCATCGAGGCCCTGACCACCGACAGCACCCTCTCCCTCATCGCACGGCTGCCGCAGGACCAGGCCGAGGCGGTCGTCCTGCGCGTCGTCGTCGGCCTCGACGCCAAGAGCGCCGCCGAGACCCTCGGCAAACGCGCCGGTGCGGTGCGCACCGCGGCACACCGCGGCCTGAAGCGGCTCGCGGAACTGCTCGGCGACGATCCGGAAGCGGCGGGCGTGCTCGACGCTCTCCCGCCCCAGCGAGAACCGCGCGGTCGCGCGGTGTCGTCCGCAACTGTGACGGATACGCGTGCGCGGACGCAGAAGGACATGTGATGGCCGACGAGCAGTACAAGTGGCTGAACCGTGAGACGGCGGAACGTCTGCTGCGCGGTGAGTCGCTGGAAGCCGTCGACGCCTCCACCCGTGACCAGGCCGCACGCCTCTCCCGGGCGCTCGGCGCACTGACCGCGCAGACGGCCCCCGCCGCCGGTGAACTCCCCGGCGAACAGGCCGCCCTGGCGGCGTTCCGCAAGGCCCGCGAGGCCGCCGGCACCGAACGCACCGCCGTCGGCCGGGCCGACGGCACCTCCGGCCTGCCCGTGCCCGGCAGCGACGCGGGCCTGGTCCGCATCGGCGCCCCGGACCATACCGGAATCCCGCTCCGCCGCCCCCGCTGGGCCCGCCCGGTGCGGCTGGCGCTCGCCGCGGTGGTGGCCGTGGGCACGGTCGGCGGAGTCGCCATGGCGGCCGGGACCGGGATGCTGGGCACACCGTTCGGGCCCGAGCGCCCCCGCCCCGCCACCTCCGTCTCCACCGGCCCGAGCTCCGGAGCGCCGCTCGCCTCGGTCCCGCAGGGCACCCCGGGTGCGACTGCGGGGCCCGGCGCGCCGAGCGGCAGCGCGGGCGCGCGCCGCGGCGGGGCCTCCGGCGAGGCCGTGGGACCGGACGACCGCACCGACAAGGGCACCGGCGACCCCTCCGGCACGCCCGGGTCCCGGTGGAAGGACGCGACCTCGGCGTGCCGGGACATCCGGGACGGCAAGGAACTGACCGCCGGGCGCCGGCGCGCCTTGGAGAACCTGGCGGGCGGCAGCGCCCGGGTGAGCCGGTACTGCAAGGTCGTCCTGGCCACCGCCGACTCGGTCGACGGCGCGACGAGCGGCGGCAAGGGCGACGAGAACGGCAACAAGGGCAAGGGCAACGGGAACAACCAGGGCGGCGACGAGGAAGGCAACCCCGGCCGGGGCGGCGACGTTCACCACGGCGAGGGCGGCGACGGTCACCCCGGCAAGGGCCGGCACGGTGACGCTGCCACGCCCGCTCCCACGGCCTTCGCTCCGTCCCACCCCGCCCGGACGACCGGCACCACTCTGGGCCCGACGCCGAGCCCGACGTACAGCACGCTCTGATCCGGCAGGCCGCGCGGAGGCCCGCGTCCTCTGATCCGGCGGTGCCGTTCCACCCCCTCCAACCCCTCTGACCTGCGCTTTCGTTGGCCGCGAAAAATACTTCGCGCGGGGTGTGACGTTTTTGGAGCCCGGGACGCAGTACTGAGTGAGCCGACTGGTCATCGGCCGTCGCACCGAGCCGGGGTTCCCCCCGTACCCACGGCTCGTGCACCTGGCGCGGGCGGGACACGTTCCCCCGGTCCCGCCCGCGCCCCGCAAATCCCGCGTCACCAGTGGACGACGACCTTGTCGCTCACCCGCACCTGAGCGAACAACTGCTGGATCGCGGCCTCGTCCCGGACGTTCACGCACCCGTGCGAAGCTCCCGCGTATCCGCGCGCCGCGAAGTCGTAGGAGTAGTGCACGGCCTGGCCGCCGCTGAAGAACATCGCGTACGGCATCGGCGAGTGGTAGAGCGTCGACACCCAGTCCCGCGCCTTCCAGTAGACGTAGAACACACCCTCCCGGGTCGGCGTGTACTGCGCCCCGAACCGCACCGCCGTCGTCGAGAGCGTCCGCCCGTCGACCATCCAGCGCAGCGTCCGTGTCGTCTTGTCGATGCACAGCACGCGTCCGGTCATACAACGCGGGTCGGGCGCGCCGGCCGGCTGACCGCCCATCAGGAACAGCTCCCACTTGCCCGGTGTGTGGGTCATCCCGACCAGCCGCTGCCAGGTGACGGTGTCCGTCCGCCCGGTCTGCGGCAGCCCGCGCTTGCCCTGGAAGCCCCGCACGGCCCGCTCGGTCAGATGGTCGTACGAGCCCGTCGGCCCGTCGAACAGCCAGTCCAGCTGACGCAGCCGGGCCTGCAGCTCCCGTACGCCCGCCCCGCTGTCGCCGCGCGAGTACAGCACCCGGGGAGCGGGCGCGGCCGGCTGCTCCGTTCGGGTGGGATGTGCCGGGCCACTTCTGGGGGTCTGTCCCTGTGCCTGTCCTGGAGTCCGCTCCGGAGTCCGTCCCCGGGTCGGGACGTGCGCCGGTGCCCGGGCCTTGCCGTCGGCGTTCGTGGGCTGGACGGTGCAGCCGCAGAGGGCGGCCAGGGCGGCGGCGGAGGCGAGCAGAGCGGCGGGTCTTCCCGAGATCCTCATGCAGGAGATGCTTCCCAGCGTGACCGCGGCCGAACGACGGGGCATGGTGAGGGGTGACAGGACGCACCCCGGAGGCATCCATGACGCGTGAGTCGGAGTCCGGACTGCCCATCGAGCCGGTCTACGGGCCGCAGGACCTGCAGGGCTGGAACCCGGACGGGAAACTGGGCGAACCGGGCACGTACCCCTTCACCCGCGGGGTCTACCCGACCATGTACACCGGCCGCCCCTGGACCATGCGCCAGTACGCCGGCTTCGGCACCGCCGCCGAATCGAACGCCCGCTACCGGCAGCTGATCGCCCACGGCACCACGGGCCTGTCGGTCGCCTTCGACCTGCCCACCCAGATGGGCCACGACTCCGACGCGCCCCTCGCGCACGGCGAGGTCGGCAAGGTGGGCGTGGCGATCGACTCGATCGAGGACATGCGGCTGCTGTTCGACGGCATCCCGCTCGACCAGGTGTCGACCTCGATGACGATCAACGCCCCGGCCGCCCTCCTGCTGCTGCTCTACCAGCTGGTGGCGGAGGAGCAGGGGGCGCGCGCCGACCAGCTGACGGGCACGATCCAGAACGACGTGCTAAAGGAGTACATCGCGCGGGGGACGTACATCTTCCCGCCGAAGCCCTCCCTGCGGCTGACGGCGGACATCTTCAAGTACTGCACCGCAGAGATCCCGAAGTGGAACACGATCTCGATCTCCGGCTACCACATGGCCGAGGCCGGGGCATCGCCCGTTCAGGAGATCGCCTTCACCCTGGCGGACGCCATCGAGTACGTCCGTACGGCGGTCGCGGCCGGCATGTCCGTCGACGACTTCGCGCCCCGCCTGTCCTTCTTCTTCGTGGCCCGTACCACGCTTCTGGAGGAGGTCGCCAAGTTCCGTGCCGCCCGCAGGATCTGGGCCAGGGTGATGCGGGAGGAGTTCGGCGCCCGGAATCCGAAGTCCCTGATGCTCCGTTTCCACACCCAGACGGCGGGCGTCCAGCTGACGGCACAGCAGCCGGAGGTGAACCTGGTCCGAGTCGCCGTCCAGGCCCTGGCCGCGGTGCTGGGCGGCACCCAGTCCCTGCACACCAACTCCTTCGACGAGGCGATCGCGCTGCCGACCGACAAGTCCGCCCGTCTGGCCCTGCGCACCCAGCAGGTGCTGGCGCACGAGACGGACGTGACGGCGACGGTCGACCCCTTCGCGGGGTCGTACGCGGTGGAGCGGATGACGGACGACGTCGAGGAGGCGGCCGTCGATCTGATGCGGCGGGTCGAGGACCTGGGCGGGGCGGTCGCCGCGATCGAGCGGGGCTTCCAGAAGGCGGAGATCGAGCAGAACGCGTACCGGATCGCCCAGGAGACGGACTCCGGCGACCGGGTGGTCGTGGGCGTCAACCGCTTCCAGCTGGACGAGGAGGAGCCGTACGAGCCCCTGCGCGTCGACCCCGCCATCGAGGCCCGCCAGGCCGAACGCCTGGACAAGCTCCGGGCCGAGCGGGACCAGCGGGCGGTGGACTCGGCACTGGACGCGTTGCGGAAGGCGGCGGAGGGGGAGGACAACGTCCTGTACCCGATGAAGGAGGCGCTGCGGGGGCGGGCGACGGTGGGGGAGGTGTGCAACGCGCTGCGGGGCGTCTGGGGCGCGTACGAGCCGTCGGACGTGTTCTGACCGCCCCGGACCGGACTGTCGTACCCCCGTGCGACACTCCTTTCCATGTTCGGCGTCATCGACCTTCCCTCCTATCTGGCAGGACTCGTCCTGATCGTCCTGCTGCCCGGGCCCAACTCCCTCTATGTCCTCTCCGTGGCCGCCCGGCGCGGCGTGCGGGCCGGTTACACCGCTGCCGCCGGCGTGTGGTGCGGGGACACCGTGCTGATGACGCTCTCCGCCGCCGGAGTCGCCTCGCTGCTCAAGGCCAACGCCGTGCTGTTCGGGATCGTGAAGTACGCCGGTGCCGGATATCTGAGCTGGCTGGCGATCGGGATGCTGCGGGCCGCCTGGCAGATGTGGCGCACCCGGAGAGAGCAGGCGGCCGTGGCGGAGGACACCTCATCCGGCACCGGATATGAGCGGCCCTTCCGGCGGGCGCTCGTCGTCAGTCTCTTCAACCCCAAGGCGATCCTGTTCTTCGTCGCCTTCTTCGTGCAGTTCGTCGACCCGGACTACGCCTATCCCGGCCTGTCCTTCGTCGTCCTCGGCACCTTCGCCCAGCTGGCGAGCTTCCTCTACCTCAGCGCGCTGATATTCAGCGGCACGCGTCTCGCTGCCGCGTTCCGGCGCCGCAAGCGGCTGTCGGCGACGGCCACTTCGATGGCGGGCGCGCTGTTCCTCGGGTTCGCGGTGAAGCTGACGCTGGCCAGCGCCTGAGCCGCCGGCAGCAGGTGGCCGCGGTCACCCCGCCGCGAAGGCTTCCGTCCGTGCCGCGTACGCGTGCAGGCCCTCCGTCGTCCCGCCCGCCCAGCCCACATGGCCGTCCAGGCGGACGAGGAAGACGCCCGGGCCGTACGACTCCGGCGCCGTCGGGAACGCGCGCACGCCGGTGACCGGGGCCTGTGCGCCCAGCAGCGTCCAGCGCGGGCCCCGGAGAGTGCCCTTAACGCTGTAAAGCTGTCAAGTGTGAGCCTCGAGAAACGCGCCCCCCTGGACCGCCGACGCGTCGCCGGCACCGCCCTGCGGCTGCTGAACGAGGTCGGCCTGGACGGCCTGACCCTGCGCGCCATCGCCAGCGAACTGGACGTCAAGGCGCCCGCGCTGTACTGGCACTTCAAGGACAAGCAGGCGCTGCTGGACGAGATGGCGACGGAGATGTGCCGGCGGATGGTCGCCGGCACTGCGCTCGACCCCGCCGACAGCTGGCAGGAGCGGCTGCTCAGGGCGAACCGAGGACTGCGGGCCGCGTTGCTCGGCTACCGCGACGGCGCCAGGGTGTTCAGTGGCTCACGCTTCACGGGTACGGAGCACGCCCCCGCGCAGGAGGCGAACCTGCGGCTGCTGACGGAGGCCGGCCTCACCCTCGCCCAGGCCGTCCACGCGGGCCGTACGGCCAACGCGTACACCGTCGGCTTCGTCATCGAGGAGCAGGGCGTGCAACCCCTCCCGGGCGAGCGCCGGGAGGGGTACGACGTCGAGGAACGTGCCGGGCGCCTGGCCGACTGCCCGCTCGCCGCCGAGGCCGGGAAGCTGCTCTTCGACGGGTACGACGAGCAGTTCGAGGAGGGGCTGGCGCTCGTGATCGCGGGTGTCGGGGCGCGGTACGGGATCAGCTGACCGATCAGCCGACCGGCCGGCGCCTGGCCGCGCGCGCGTTGCGGATCGCCCGCGTGACCACCGGCGGCAGCAGGTCGACGGCGACCCGGCGGACCCGGCTCGCGCTGCGGCGGGGCGCGGGCCGGACCGGTGCGGGAGCGGACGCCGGGGTCTCCTGCGGAACCGGCTGCGGCTGAGCCGCCTTCGCGTGCTTGGAGGCCGGGAATTCCGGCGCCCGCATGCCCTTGGACTTCAACCGGACGATCCGGTGCCCGGCGGCCTCCTGGACGCTCAGGTGGCAGTCGGACCGCTCCCGCACCATGGCCAGCAGCTCCTGCTGGATCGGCTCCGGGTCGCCCCAGGTGCCGTAGAGCTTCTGGGTGCTCAGGCAGATGGGGCGCAGGCCGCGGTTGAGCACGGCCTCCCAGGTGGCGATGGAGACTCCTGGGGTGTGCTCGGAGCGGAAGTCGTCCAGGACGACGATCCCGTCCGGGAGCAGCAGATCCCGGGCGGCTCCTATGTCGCCGTGCACGTGCTCGTACAGGTGCGAGGCGTCGATGTGCACGAACCGGCAGGAGCGCGGCTCGACCTCGCCGGGCACGACCGAGCTGGGGCCCTGCAGCACGCGGGGGAGCTCGTCGTGGAAGGAGAGGTAGTTCTCCTCGAAGACGCGCCGGGTCAGCGCGCTGTACGACTTCGTGGACTCGGCCTGGTTGGCGTCGTCCGGGGCGTCGCCCTCGAAGAGGTCGCACACGGTGTATCGCTCGCCCGGCCGCTGGTGCCGGCCGACGAAGATCGCGCTCTTGCCCATGTAGACCCCGACTTCCAGCAGATCACCTCGCATTTCCGTGGTTTCCTGCCGGTTCAGGAACCAGTCGAAGAGCAACTGGTCGAGGACCGGGAACCAGCCGGGCACGTCGTCCAGACGATGGGGCTGTTGCGTCGTTTCCTGGATGGTGGCCATGCGGGGTGGGCACTCCCTCGGTACGGCGTCTGTGGGATCCCTGCGGAAAGCCTGTGAGGGCCGGGTGGCAAGGGCTCTACGGTGCCTGCCCGAGGGTCCGGTTCAAAACCCAAGACGAGATGAACGACTGACCAACTTCCGCCCCTTCAGCGCCCGCTTCAGGCGCGGGCCGAACGGCGTCTCCACGAACCGGTGGATCAGCCAGGCGAGCAGCAGCATGGAGACCACCGTCACCATGAGCGTCGGCCACGCGGGCAGGCCGAGCCCCCGGTGCAGCACCCGGATGACGAACCAGCCGAGGTGCTCATGGACCAGGTAGAACGGGTACGTCAGCGCGCCGGCCGTGACCAGCCAGGACCAGGAGGCCCAGCGCGTCCAGCCCAGTGCCACGGCGGCGACGGCCGCGAAGGCGACGGTGACGATCAGGACGACGACGTAGGGGTCACGGTGCGGGTGCGGGCCCCACAGGCCGCGGGTGGCCTCGCTCTGGGCGAGCAGCCAGGACATCGCGACGATGCCCCACGCGAGCAGGTCGCCGCCGAAGCGGTGGATCAGGTACAGCGCCAGACCGCCGACGAAGAACGGGGCGTACTCGGGCATGACCACCTGGTTCAGCAGCTCGTTGCCGGACGAGTGGCACAGCACGGCCGCCAGGGTCCACACGCACGCGAACAGCGTCACCCGGCGGTGGGTCACCCCGCGCAGGACGACGAGCAGCGCGAACAGCGCGTAGAAGCGGACCTCGACCCACAGAGTCCAGCACACGCCCAGCACGCGGGTCGCGCCCATCGGCTGCTGGAGCATCGTCAGGTTGACCAGGAACTCGTCGAGACGGACCGGGTGGACGACGACGGGCAGGGCGAGCGACGCCCCCGTGATCAGGAACAGGGCCACCCAGTAGGCGGGGTAGAGGCGCGCGACACGGGAGCGGAAGAAGTCGCCGAGGGTGCGGCCCCAGCTGCTCATGCAGATCACGAAACCGCTGATGACGAAGAAGAACTGCACACCGAGATTGCCGTAGACGGCGGCTCGGGACAGCGTCGGGAAGAGGTGGTCCGGACTCCCGTGCCAGGACGCGGAGACCGAGCCGCCGCGGCCGGTGTAGTGGTAGAGGCAGACCATCAGCGCGGCGACGAGCCGCAGACCGTCCAGGGCGAGCAGGCGGCTCCGGGGCCTGGAGACGGGGGCCGTTCCGGCGGTGGGCGGAGCGGGAACGGCGGCGAGGGTGGGGGTTGAAACAGCCATGGTGCTCGGCGCCTACCCGAACAAACGCCGATCATCTCGGTACTTTGTGTGAAAGTACCTAAAATGAGCGCATAGTTGGGTTGACGTTCAGGTAAACGAGGAGGGCGGGCCCATCGCTGGGCCCGCCTCGCCTCAGCGTCGTACGGAGTTGCGCAGGCTGCGTGCCTTCTTGGCCACGCGGCGGACCGTCGCGCTGCGCGGGATGAACGCCAGCTGGGCGGGCACCCCGCCGGGCAGAGCCAGCGAGGACAGGCGCCGGCGCTTGAAGTAGCGCATCGTCTGCTGGTTGAGGTTCCGCGCCAGCCAGGTCTCGGCCTGCGCGCGCAGCCTCGGGTAGATCTTCGGCTGCATCGCGAAGCCCACCGCGCGGATCAGCGCGCCGAGCGCCTCCACGTCCATGCCGGCGCGCTGCTCGGTCACCGCGGCACGATTGCCGAGGTCGGGCAGCAGCGCGTCGACGATCGTCACCGGGACGCGGTTGCTGTTCTCGTACGGCGTCAGCTGCTCCAGCAGCAGCTCGGTGCCGATGCGGGCGACCGGCAGGCCGTAGAGGGCCTGCGCCGTGAGCAGGGCGGTGGAGAAGCAGCCGACGACCAGCGCGGGACGCATCCGCTGGTACAGCACCTCGGCGAGGACCGGGGTGTCGAGCACGGTCAGCTCGACCTTCAGCCGCTCCGCCTCCTGCTCCAGCAGCCGGGTGAAGCGGGCCGGCGCGGACGGGTGCGGCTTGAACACCACCTTGGTGTGCCCGAGCGCGGCCGCGCCCTTCAGCATCCGCACATGCAGGTGCTCCTCCTGCTCGGCGGTGAGGATGTCCAGCGCGGACAGATACTGGCCGAGCAGCAGCGCGGGCTCCTCGATGTCCGGCAACTCGGCGCCGGACGGGGCGAGTTCGGCGAGGACCTTGGTGAAGGCGGACGTCTGCAGCACCTCGCCGGGCACGCCGAACTCGGTCAGCAGCAGCGGCTTCAGGCCCGGCACCAGGTCCAGGTGGAGCACCCGGTCCACGCGGGTGCCGACCAGCGGGTCGATCTTGTTGCGGGTGGGGCCGTAGCTCATCAGACCGTCGGCGTAGACCGTCACCGGAGCGCCGGTGAAGATCTGCGCGAGCGCCAGGGACGGGTTGACCTGGATCGACTCGACGGCCAGCTCCACGTCGTCGTCGCCCAGTCGCCACTCGTGACGCAGGAAGCGTTCCCACAGCGGCAGGTCGTCGCCGCGCGGCGCCCAGCCGCCCGGGTGGAACGGGAAGATGGTCTCGTTGTACGAGATCACCTCGTCGAACCGGTCGCGCAGCTTCTCGAAGCCGGGCGCCTCGTCCAGCGCGGGCGTGGTCTCGGGCGTGGCCGCGTTGTTGCACACCAGCAGGATCCGCCGGTCGGCCGGGCGGAAGCAGCCGGAGTCCAGGGCGGCGGCGAGCGTGGCCGTGCCGTACAGCGTCGACGCCTGGAAGATCTGGGTGGTCACGCGGCGGCCCCCGCGGCGGGACGGCGGCGCAGCCGGCGCAGCTTGGTGGCGCGCTGGAGGTCCATGGAGTCCAGCGCCTCGTCCAGTACGTCCTGCGGCATGCGGCGCAGGGCCGCGGCACTCATGGATTTCAGTTTCTTCGCCACCGCGGGCTCGAACCTTTCGATGGATCCCAGATGATGGGAAATGATGGCGCAATAGGTGCGGACGGCCTTCGGCAGCAGCTGGTCGGCGTCCCGGTCCTGGGCGGTTTCCGTGATGACCTGGTCGAACGCGCGAATGAAATCGAGCTGCCGGACATCGCCGATCTGGGTGAGCGAGGAAGCGACTCCGCGCCGGTAGAACACCCCGAGCATGCTGACCGCGGCGAAGGATTCCGCCTCCCGGTGCAGCTTCCAGATCCACGGCCGGTCCTCGGCCGTGCGCAGTCCGTGGGTGAAGTGCAGCAGCCCCTTGTCCACGAGTCGGCGGTGGTAGGCGCCCGCCCACGCGTACGCGTAGTCGACGGACGTGGACCTGTCGGCGGGCAGGATCGCCTCCCGCGGGTCCATCACCACGTTCCGCCGGCCGACGGGCACCCGGTTCACCGTGCGTGACCGCGCGGTGCACTGCACATGGTCGGTGCGGATGAAGTCGCAGCCCAGCTCCTCCATGGCGGCGACCAGCTGCGGGAAGTAGCCGGGAGCGAGCCAGTCGTCGCCGTCCAGGAAGGTCAGGTACTCGCCGCGCGCCCGGTCGATGCCGGTGTTGCGGGCGGTCGCCAGCCCTCCGTTCTGCTCGTGCCGGACGTAGACCGCTCCGGGCAGCTCGCGCTCCGCGCGCGCGAGAATCTCTGGTGTCCCGTCGCGGGAACAGTCGTCGACGAGAATGAATTCGAAGTCCTCACGCGCGTTCGCCTTCAGGCTCCTGAGCGTGTCGGGCGCGTATTGCTGCACGTTGTAGAACGGCACGATGACGGAGAGCTTGACCACGTCAGGGACGTTAGGCGGAAGCCCGTCATTCGTCTTGACTGTCTGCTTGATACTGGGTGAACGGCACGTGGCGAAGCTGTGAACCAGGCTTTTTTCCTGTGCTCTCACGGCCTGATTCGCCATTCGGCGATGTGCTGTTAACCGTTTGTTGTATTCGGGTTGGGCGGAACCTCGAAATGGCTTCCTAGCGTCTTCGGCGTGCCAGCAAGTGCTACGAAGTCCCTGCGGGTCGCCGTCCTCGCCGATTCGGACACCCGGTGGAAGTGGGGCGCGCTCACCGCGCAACGCCTCGCTCCCGCGGACGCCGAGATCCGGCTCGACGGCTACCTCCTGCGGGGGCGCGCCACCCCGACAGCCCGCCAGCTGAAAGAGGTCGGCGTCCGGGCGGACTCGCTCCGCGAGGTCACCGGCGTCGAGTTCCTGCGTGCCATGGGTGAGTCGTCGTACGACGTCCTCATCCTCGCGCTCGTCGGCGGCGGCGTCCAGGCCATGCTGCACGGACTGCGCGCCACCTGGGCGGGCGCCGGCGAGCGTCCCGTCGTCGTCACCGGGTACGTCGGTGTCGTCTACGAGAAGCTCGCCGACGGCCTGCTGCTGCGGCACGGCGCGGACCTCGTCCTCGCCAACTCCCGGCACGACGCGGACCGGTTCCGGGCCGTGTACGAGGGCGTGGGCGCCGACGCCTCCTCGGTCACCGAGGTCGCGCTGCCCTTCCTCGGCGGGGCGCCGTACACCGGTGAACACGAGCCGTACACCGTCGTGTTCGCGGCCCAGCCGTCCGTCCCGGACAGCCGCAAGGACCGTACGTACCTGCTCGACCGGCTGATCGAGCACGCCCGGAAGCACCCCGAGCGCGAGGTGCTGCTGAAGCTGCGCTCCAAGCCGGGCGAACACACCACCCACATCGAGGAGCTGCCGTACCAGAAGCTGGCGCAGGGCAAGGACCTGCCCGCCAACTTCCGCCTGGTGTATGGCCACATGGGCGAGGTGCTGGACCGCACCGACCTGCTGGTCACGGTCAGCTCCACGGCCGCCCTTGAGGCCCTGCACCGCCGCATCCCCACGGTGATCCTGACCGACCTGGGCGTGCGCGAGGTGCTCGGCAACCACCACTTCACCGGCTCCGGGTGCCTCGCCTCCTGGGACCAGCTCGACGCCGGGCACCGGCCGGTGCCGGACGCGGAGTGGGTGGCCCGGCAGGGCGTCGCCGCCGACGGCACCTACGCCACGGCCTTCGACACCGCCCGCGAACGCATCGCCAGGCTGCTCGACCGCCCCGGCGGCCTGCCGCCCCTGAACCCCTACTACACCCCCGAGACCGCGCCCGGCTATCTGCCCGGCATCCTCGCCCGGCACCACCTCGGCCCCGACGGCGTCCCGCTGCCCGGCGCGCCGGCCGCCGACAAGGAGCCCGGACCGGTCCGCCAGATCGTGCGCCGTGCCGCGCGTGGCGCCTACCGCCACGGCGTGCAGCGGGTCGCTCCGGTGATCCGCCGGATGGGGGAGCTGTGACCATCCAAGGAGACCCCATGTCCAACCCGGAAGCGGGCCAAGGCGCGACGGTGCGCCGGGTGCTCGCGGTGATTCCCGCGCGCGGCGGCTCCAAGGGCGTGCCCGCGAAGAACCTCGCGCCCGTCGGCGGGGTCCCGCTGGTGGCGCGCGCGGTGCGCGAGTGCCGGGCGACCCGGCTGGTGACCGACGTTGTCGTCTCCACCGACGACCAGGCCATCGCCGCCGCCGCCCGGGAGGCAGGCGCCGAGGTCGTGCTGCGGCCCGCCGCCATCGCCGGGGACACGGCGACCTCCGAGGCCGCGGTCCTGCACGCCATGGACGCCCACGAGGCGCTGCACGGCGCACCGGTCGACGTGGTCCTGCTCGTGCAGTGCACCAGCCCCTTCATCGTCCGCGAGGACATCGACGGGGTGGCCGGCGCGGTCGTCGAGAACGGCGCGGACACGGCGGTGACCGTGGCCCCGTTCCACGGCTTCATCTGGCGCGAGGCCGACGCGGAGACCGAGGGCGGGGTGGGCGTCAACCACGACAAGTCCTACCGCCCGCGCCGCCAGGACCGCCCCCAGGACTTCCTGGAGACCGGCGCCGCCTACGCGATGGACGCGGCAGGTTTCCGCAAGCACCAGCACCGCTTCTTCGGCCGTACGGAACTCGTCCGCACCGACCCCGCCCGGGTCCTGGAGATCGACGACCCGCACGACCTCGCCCGGGCCCGCGCCCTGGCGCCCCTCTTCGACGCGGACCGTCCCGGTTCGCTGCCGACCGCCGACGACATCGACGCGGTCGTACTGGACTTCGACGGCACCCAGACCGACGACCGGGTGCTGATCGACTCCGACGGACGGGAGTTCGTCTCCGTGCACCGCGGCGACGGACTCGGCATCGCGGCCCTCCGCAGGAGCGGCCTGAAGATGCTGATCCTGTCCACGGAACAGAACCCTGTGGTCGCCGCCCGCGCCCGGAAGCTCAAGCTCCCGGTGCTGCACGGCATCGACCGCAAGGACCTCGCCCTCAAGCAGTGGTGCGAGGAGCAGGGCATCGCGCCGGAGCGCGTGCTCTACGTCGGCAACGACGTCAACGACCTGCCGTGCTTCGCCCTCGTCGGCTGGCCCGTGGCGGTCGCGAGCGCCCACGACGTCGTACGCGGCGCCGCACGCGCGGTCACCACCGTGCCTGGCGGTGACGGCGCGATCCGAGAGATCGCCAGCTGGATCCTCGGCCCCTCTCTCGATTCCCTCCCCAAGTAAGGACATCTCCCTGATGAGCACCAACTCCCGTCTGCGTACGTTCGGTTCCCGCGAGGTCGGCCCCGGAAAGCCCGTCTACATCTGCGGCGAGATCGGCATCAACCACAACGGTGAGCTGGAGAACGCCTTCAAGCTGATCGACGTGGCCGCCGAGGCCGGCTGCGACGCGGTCAAGTTCCAGAAGCGCACCCCGGAGATCTGCACCCCGCGCGACCAGTGGGACATCGAGCGCGACACCCCCTGGGGCCGGATGACCTACATCGACTACCGCCACCGGGTGGAGTTCGGTGAGGACGAGTACCGCCAGATCGACGAGTACTGCAAGGAGAAGGGGATCGACTGGTTCGCCTCCCCGTGGGACACCGAGGCCGTCGCCTTCCTGGAGAAGTTCGACCTGCCGGCCCACAAGGTGGCCTCCGCCTCCCTGACCGACGACGAGCTGCTGCGCGCGCTGCGTGCCACCGGCCGCACGGTCATCCTCTCCACGGGCATGTCGACCCCGAAGCAGATCCGCCACGCGGTCGAGGTCCTGGGCAGCGACAACATCCTCATGTGCCACGCCACCTCCACCTACCCGGCCAAGGCCGAGGAGCTGAACCTCCGCGTGATCAACACGCTGGAGAAGGAGTACCCGAACGTCCCGATCGGCTACTCCGGCCACGAGACCGGCCTGCAGACGACGCTGGCGGCGGTGGCGCTGGGCGCCGTGTTCGTCGAGCGTCACATCACCCTCGACCGCGCCATGTGGGGCTCCGACCAGGCCGCCTCCGTCGAGCCGCAGGGCCTCACGCGCCTCGTCCGTGACATCCGCACCATCGAGGCCTCCCTCGGCGACGGCGTCAAGAAGGTCTACGACTCCGAGCTCGGCCCGATGAAGAAGCTGCGCCGCGTCGCCGGTGCCGTCGCCGAGGCGGAGATCGCGGCCGCGGCCGGCGAGCCGGTCACCGTCTGAGCACTGGCCTCTTGATTCCCTTAGGACGGGACGGTCGTACGCCGATGAGCCCCCGCGCCGGTCGAGCCGGCCACCCTCCCCGCACGCTCGCCTTCGTGGAGAGCCCGGTCCAGCTGCTCAACGTGCTGGAGTGGGCGCATCTGCACGGCCTGCGCGGAGCGGAGCCGGACCCGCTGCCGTCCGTGCCCGCACAGGTGCGGCGGACGGTGGCCGGCGACCTCCCACGGACCGGCGCGGACCTCACGGTGGTCGTCCTGTCCCCGACCGACCCCATGACCCGGGGCCAGCTGCGCCGCATGGCGGACCTGGCCCGGGACGAGGGGTACCGGGTGCGCTGGGAGGAGGCGCGGGGCGGCCCGGCCGCGCCCTTCTCGACGATCGGCGGCCTGGCGGGCGCGCTCCGCCGGGCCGACCGGATCGTGATGGGCGACCCGTTCTCACGGTATGTGCAGTTGCTGTTGACGATCACGCG
Organism: Streptomyces sp. NPDC052107; assembly: GCF_040680215.1. Taxonomy (NCBI): domain Bacteria; kingdom Bacillati; phylum Actinomycetota; class Actinomycetes; order Kitasatosporales; family Streptomycetaceae; genus Streptomyces; species Streptomyces sp. NPDC052107. The sequence continues at coordinate 11,929 of NZ_JBFAWG010000013.1, read as the reverse complement.
GGCGAAGGACCTGGTCGTGGTCGACGACGGCACGGCGACGATGGAGTTCGTCGCCCAGCTGGCCCACGGCGAGCGGCTGGTCCGCTGGCACCGCAAGGGCGGCCGCCCGGGGGCGCGCGATCTGCTGTTCGCCCCCGTGTCGTCCTCGGCCCGGCGCCGGCTGACGCCGAGCGCGCGCCGCAGGGTCGAGGTCTTCTCCTCCATGCCGGTGACGGAGACCCCGGACGGGGTGACGGTCACGGCCAACGACTTCTCCTGGACCCGCGCCCGCTTCGGGCCCCCGCGCATCACCAAGGGGGCCGACATGGTGGGGACGTCCCTGGTGGAGACAGGGGTCGTGGACGATGACGCCTATCTGGGGGCGGTCCGTCACCTGGCCAAGACGCACGGTGCGACGCGCTATTTCGCGCACCGCAGGGAGAGCACGGACAAGCTCCACCGCCTGGCCGCCGAGACCGGCCTGGAGATAGTCCGCCCGGATCTCCCCCTGGAGCTGATCGCCCGCCGGGGCCCGATCGGCCGTACGATCCTCAGCTTCCCGTCGACCGTCGTCCACACCCTGCCGCTGGCCCTGGCGGGCACGGGGGTACGGGTGGCGGTGTGCGACATCGACCCCGCCTGGCTCACGGAGAACGCGTCACCGCGAGCGCAGAGCTTCCTGTCGGGCGTGACGGGCACGGCCCGGGACGTGCACCGTCTGACGGCGGTCACGCGGTTGGCTTAGGGGGCGGCGACCGGCTGGGCGGGCGGGGTGAGGTCCCGCACGGTGAGGTCCGGAGGCCGGCGTGAGCATGTGGCCGTGGGGCCACCCGCTTCTTCGGCCGGTGTCGTGCTTCCGCGAGCCGAGTCGAGGGCGCTGCGTCCCGCTGCTCTCCACTCCGCGTCGCCTTCGGCGATGGCCCATCGGTGCGCGGCTCGGCGGAGTCGGGCCCTTGGGTCGGCTGCGTTCGCGCCCCGCGCCGCAGAGGGCGCGGGGCACGCTTCGCATGCACGCCGGGTGGGCTCGGCGGCTGCGGGAGGTGGGCGGACTGCCGGGAGTGGAGTTGATGGTCGTGAGCCGGCGGGGGTGAGCCGGCGGGGGGATTGGCGGATTCGTTCCGCGCGCCTGTCTGCCGCTGTCGGCTGACCTGCGGCTTTGCTGCAGGGGGCTGGTACAGATCCGCCAATCGGGGGTCGGGCGGTCAGCCGCTCGGGGACACCGGGGCGCTCGTGGTGTCGGCAGCCACGTAGGTCACCAGGTCGGCTCACACTCGGGGGTCGGGCTTGCGGGCCAGTACGAATGCCCGGGATCGGGTCTCCTCGCCGGTCGGTTCCCGGCGCACCGTCGCCACCAGTTCCAGGCCGGCCTCCGTCAGTACCGCGGTGAGCTGCTCCGGGGTGCGCCAGTAGTAGTCCAGGTCGATCTCGTGGCCGAAGCGCTCCGGGAGGTGCAGGTGGCCGGGTGCGCCGGCGGTCTGGAAGGCGAGGAGGGCGTGGCCGCCGGGCTGGAGGGTGCGGTGGAATTCCGCGCAGGCCGCCGGCAGGTGGGCGTCCGGGACGTGGATCGTCGAGTACAGGGCGAGGATGCCGCCCAGGGTGGCGTCCGGCAGGTCCAGGGACGTCATGGAACCGGTGTGGAAGCGCAGTCGGGGGTAGGTGTCGCGGGCCAGCGCCACCATGGCGGGGGAGATGTCGACGCCGAAGGCCGGGACGCCCAGCCCGTCGAGGAGCGCGGTGACATGGCCGGGGCCGCTGCCCAGGTCGGCCACGGGGGCCGTGCCGTGCCTGGTGACCAGCTCGGCGAAGGCGGTGATCACGGTGCGGTCCAGAGGATGCCAGCCGCCGGCGGGGAACTGGGCGGCGTAATCCTTGGCGATCGCGTCGTAGGAGGTGCGGGTCGTCTGCAGGAAGGTCTCGGTCGCGTCCGTCACGGGCCCGGACCCTACCGGCCGGGGGTGCGGGGCGGGGTCCGGTTCGTGGACATGACGCGCGTGAGTGTGGGGAGGCGTGGTATGCGTGGAAGGAGAAACAGAGGTTTTACCCATCCGTGTCCGTCGCCATGCGTCCGCCGGTCAGATTTTCTTCCCCCAAACGGGCTGAACTTTTGTTGATCGAGGGGTAGTTGACCAGCCGGGCGTCCTACCCTTCAGAGGGTGAAGCAATTGATGTCCCTAGAGTCCGAGGCCGGCCTCGCGGGGGATGTGCTCCCCGGCGCGCTGAGCGAAGCCCTGCACGCCGAACTCGTCGCCTTCCGTCGCGACTTGCACATGCACCCTGAGCTGGGCAATCAGGAGTTCCGTACGACCGCCGCGATCAAGGAGCGGCTGGAGCTGGCCGGGCTTCGGCCCCGGGTGCTCGCCAAGGGAACCGGACTCGTCTGTGACATCGGTCTGACGGAGGGTGAACGGCCGGCCGTACCACTGCTGGCCCTGCGCGCGGACATCGACGCCCTGCCCATCCCGGACACGAAGAGTGACTGCTCGTACCGGTCGACCGTGCCCGACCGGGCGCATGCGTGCGGGCACGACGTGCACACGACCGTCGTGCTCGGCGCCGGGCTCGTGCTCGCCGACCTGCACGCCAAGGGCCTGCTGTCCCGGCCGGTGCGGCTGCTCTTCCAGCCCGCCGAGGAGGTGCTGCCCGGTGGCGCGCTGGACGCCATCGAGGACGGGGCGCTGAAGGGGGTCGAGCGGATCCTCGCGGTGCACTGCGACCCCCGCGTCGACGCAGGGAAGATCGGGCTGCGGCACGGTGCGATCACGAGCGCCTGCGACCGGCTGGAGATCGCCCTGGACGGGCCCGGCGGGCACACCGCCCGGCCGCATCTGACCACCGACCTCGTCACCGCCGCCGCCCGGGTCGCCGTCGACGTGCCCGCGCTGATCGCCCGCCGCGTCGACACCCGGGCCGGGCTGGCGCTGACCTGGGGGCGGATCGAGTCGGGGCACGCCCCGAACGTGATCCCGCAGCACGCCGAGCTGTCCGGGACCTTGCGCTGCCTGGACCTGGATGCCTGGCGGCAGGCCCCCGACATCGTGCACGCGGCCATCGACGAGGTCGCCACCATGCACCGCGCCAAGTCCGAGATCACCTATGTGCGCGGGGTGCCGCCCGTCGTCAACGACCGGGAGTCGACCGAGCTGCTGCGCCGGGCGATGGCGGCGCGCCGCGGCCGGGACTCGGTCGAGAGCACCGAGCAGAGCCTCGGCGGCGAGGACTTCTCCTGGTACCTGGAGCACGTACCCGGCGCCATGGCCCGGCTCGGCGTCCGCAAGCCCGGCGAGCGCACCGTACGCGATCTTCACCAGGGCGACTTCGACGCCGACGAGCACGCGATCACGGTCGGCGTGGAAATGTTCACGGCGGCGGCCTTCCTGGAGCCGAACGACGTACAGGGCTGAGCAGGGCGGCCCCGGGGGCGCCCCCGAGACGGGAGCCCGGGGGCCTTCGCCCTGGCCGGCGCAACACACTCGTAAGCCATTCGTGCACGCTGTGCAACACGGCCATGAGAGGACGGGGAGACCGAGTTCAGATGCTGTTTGCCTCGAATCGATAACGGCTTCGCGAGAGGGTTTTTTGCGACATCTACGCGCGTTACGATGCCGCGAAGCCGACGCCGCCGGGGCGTTTCGGCTCGAGCACTGGCATGGTGCTCACATCAAGCGCCGACACGGCGCTCAGGTCAGGTGAAGGAGCCTTCCCGTGCGCCGGGTAGCCAAGCTTTCCGCTGCGTGCTTTGCGACCGCAGCTCTCGCCGTGACTGCCACCGCGTGTGGCAGCACGTCCTCCGACAACAACGCCTCGCCGTCCTCCTCGGGTGGCGGCAAGGGCATCAAGATCGGCCTCGCCTACGACGTCGGCGGCCGTGGTGACCGTTCCTTCAACGACTCCGCCGCGCGCGGTGCCGACAAGGCCGAGAAGGAGTTCGGCGGCTCCATCAAGGAGCTGACCGCCAAGACCTCCGACACCGAGGCCGACCGCGAGCAGCGGCTGTCGGACCTGGCCCAGGCTGGCTACAACCCGATCGTGGCGGTCGGTTTCTCCTACGCCACGGCCGTGGAGAAGGTCTCGAAGCAGTACCCGAAGGCCAGCTTCGGCATCGTCGACTCGGTCGTGAACGCGCCCAACGCCGACAGCATCACCTTCACCGAGGAGCAGGGCTCCTACCTCGCCGGTGTCGCCGCGGCGCTGAAGACCAAGGCGAAGCACGTCGGCTTCGTCGGCGGTGTCGACACCCCGCTGATCAAGAAGTTCGAGGCGGGTTACGTCCAGGGCGTCCACGACACCGACCCGAAGGTCAAGGTCGACGTCCAGTACCTGAGCCACGGCACCGACCTGTCCGGCTTCTCCAGCCCCGACAAGGGCAAGGAGGCAGCGCAGGGCATGCTGGACAACGGCGCCGACGTCGTCTACACGGCGGCCGGCTCCTCCGGCAACGGCGCGATCGAGGCCGTCAGCGGCAAGAAGGGCGCCTGGGCCATCGGCGTGGACTCGGACCAGTACAACATCCCGGGTCTGGCCAAGTACAAGAACGCGATCCTGACCTCCATGGTCAAGAACGTCGACGTCGGTGTGTACGACTTCATCAAGTCCGTCCACGACGGCAAGCCGCTGACCGGCAACAACGTCTACTCGCTGGACAAGGACGGTGTCTCGCTGGCCACCAGTGGTGGCTTCATCAGCGACATCCAGCCCAAGCTGGACGCGGCGAAGAAGAAGATCGTCGACGGTCAGATCAAGGTCAAGACGACCCCGTGACCCGATCGGTACGGCCGGACCGTCGACCCGACGGTCCGGCCGTACCGTGGGACTTGAGGCTCGGCGCTGGGGCGCCTTCCGGGGCCCCCGCCGAGCCATAACAATGTGTCAACTCTACGCGTGTAGCGCGGAGTTGCCGCGCTAGCGTCGCCGACGCCCGCCACCTCCCCCATGCAGCCCCTTTCCTCGAGGAGAGTGCGCCATCAACGCGTCCAGCCCTCCCGCTGCCGTCGAACTGCGCGGCATCACCAAGCGCTTCCCCGGCGTCGTCGCCAACCGCGACATCGACATCACGGTCCGCACGGGCACCGTCCACGCCCTGTGCGGTGAGAACGGCGCCGGCAAGTCCACCCTGATGAAGATCCTCTACGGCATGCAGCAGCCGGACGAGGGCACCATCACGGTGGACTGCGAACAGGTCACCTTCCACAACCCCGGCGACGCCATCGCCCGCGGCATCGGCATGGTGCACCAGCACTTCATGCTCGCCGACAACCTCACCGTGCTGGAGAACGTCGTCCTCGGCGCGGAGAAGCTGTACGGCATCGGCAACAAGGCCCGCACCAAGATCAAGGAGATCTCGGACGCGTACGGCCTGAACGTCCGTCCGGACGTGCTGGTGGAGGAGCTGGGCGTCGCCGACCGCCAGCGCGTGGAGATCCTCAAGGTCCTCTACCGCGGCGCCAGGACACTCATCCTCGACGAGCCGACGGCCGTGCTCGTGCCGCAGGAGGTCGACGCGCTCTTCGACAACCTGCGCGAGCTGAAGTCCGAGGGCCTCACCGTCATCTTCATCTCCCACAAGCTGGGCGAGGTGCTGTCGGTCGCCGACGAGATCACCGTCATCCGGCGCGGCACCACCGTCGGCACGGTCTCGCCGCGGGGCACCACCCCCAAGCAGCTCGCCGAGCTGATGGTCGGCGCCGAGCTGCCCACCCCGGAGACCGCGGAGTCCACCGTCACGGACGTCCCGATGCTGAAGGTGGAGGGGCTGCACCTCGCGCAGACCGACCTCGAGGGCATCGAGCGGATCATCCTGGACCAGATCTCCTTCACCATCCACAAGGGCGAGGTCCTCGGCATCGCCGGTGTGGAGGGCAACGGCCAGTCCGAACTGGTCGAGGCGATCATGGGCATGCGCCACCCGGACGCCGGCGTCGTCACGCTCGACGGCACCGACATCTCCAACACCCCGACCCGCGACCGCCGCGAGGCCGGCATCGGCTACATCCCCGAGGACCGCCACCGCCACGGCCTGCTGCTGGAAGCCCCGCTGTGGGAGAACCGCATCCTCGGTCACGTCAGTGAGAAGCCCAACTCCCGCGGCCAGCTCCTCGACATCAAGGGGGCCCGCGCCGACACCGAGCGGATCGTGCAGGCGTACGACGTCCGCACCCCAGGTATCGACGTGACCGCGGCCTCGCTGTCCGGCGGCAACCAGCAGAAGCTGATCGTCGGCCGCGAGATGAGCCACGACCCCAAGCTGCTCATCGCCGCCCACCCCACCCGCGGTGTGGACGTCGGCGCGCAGGCGGCCATCTGGGACTACATCCGCGAGGCCCGCCGCGAGGGACTGGCCGTCCTGCTGATCTCCGCGGACCTGGACGAGCTGATCGGGCTCTCCGACACCCTGCGGGTGATGTACCGCGGCCGCCTGGTCGCCGACGCCGACCCCGCCACCATCACCCCCGAAGAGCTGGGCTCCGCCATGACGGGTGCGGCCACTGGCCACCTGGAGCACACAGAGGACGACGAGCGATGAACAAGCTGACCTCACGGATCGACAAGGAGCGGCTGCTCCTCGGCCTCGCCGCGCCGGTGCTCGCGGTCATCGCCGCGCTCGTCGTCACCGCCCTGGTGATCCTCGCGACCGGCAAGAACCCCGGCGACGCGTTCAGCGACATGATGACCTACGGCTTCGCCAGCGACAGCCAGGTCTACATCCTGAACAAGGCGACGACGTACTACCTCGCGGGTGTCTCGGTCGCCATCGGCTTCCGGATGAACCTGTTCAACATCGGTGTCGACGGCCAGTACCGGCTCGCCGCGTTCTTCGCCGCCGTCCTCGGCGGGGCGCTGACCGTGCCCGGCTGGATCGCCATCCCGCTGATCCTCATCTGCGCCATGGCGACCGGCGCCCTGTGGGCGGCCATCGCCGGCGTCCTGAAGGTGACGCGAGGCGTCAGCGAGGTCATCTCGACCATCATGCTGAACTCGATCGCCACCGCGATCATCGCCTACCTGCTGCAGCCCGGAAAGCTGGCCCAGCTGGAACAGGGCGGCACCGTCGTCTCCACCAAGCCACTGCCGTCGTCCTCGTACTTCTTCAGCATCAACACCGGTCCGGCCGGGCAGCTGTGGGGCTTCATCTTCATCGCCGTGGCCGTGGGTGTCGCGTACTGGTTCGTGCTCGGCCGCACCCGGTTCGGCTTCGACCTGCGCACCGTCGGCCAGTCCGAGAGCGCGGCCTCCGCGAGCGGTGTGTCCGTGAAGAAGATGATCGCGACCAGCATGATCATCTCGGGTGCGGTGGCCGGTCTGATCGGCATGCCGACCCTGCTCAACGACTCCTACGCGTTCAGCAACGACTTCCCGGTCGGCATCGGCTTCACCGGCATCGCCATCGCGCTGCTCGGCCGCAACCACCCGATCGGCATCGCGCTCGGCGCGCTGCTCTGGGGCTTCCTGGAGCGCACCACCAACCACCTGGAGTTCCAGGGCTACGACAAGGAGATCCTCGGCGTCATCCAGGGCGTCATCGTCCTGTGCGTCGTGATCGCCTACGAGGTCGTACGCCGCTACGGCCTCAAGCGCCAGCAGCAGAAGGTCGGCGCCGAACTCGCCGCCCAGCCCGCCGCCCCGACGAAGAAGCAGGAGGTGGCGTGATGACTGCCACGATGACCGACACGCCGCCGCCCGCGGCGCCCAAGGCGGCGGGCGCGCCGCAGCGCTCGGGCCGCTCCTTCGGCCAGATCCTCCTGTTCGTCGCGGGTGCGCTGCTGCTCCTGGCCGCGGTCCGCCTGATCACCGGCTCCAACCAGCTGGACTCCGCCGGGCAGGTCAGCGCCGCGCTCGGCCTCGCCGTGCCGATCGGCCTCGCCGGCCTCGCGGGCCTGTGGTCCGAGCGGTCCGGTGTGGTCAACATCGGCCTCGAGGGCATGATGATCCTCGGCACCTTCGGCGCCGGCTGGGTCGGCTGGCAGTCCAGCCCCTGGCTCGGCCTGCTGTGCGGCATCGGCTTCGGTGTCCTCGGCGGCCTGCTGCACGCCGTCGCCACCGTCACCTTCGGCGTCGACCACATCGTCTCCGGTGTCGCGATCAACCTGCTCGCGCTCGGTGCCACCCAGTACCTCGCCAAGCTGTTCTTCGCGGGCGGCAGCGCGGCCGACGCGGGCGGCAACCCCAAGCAGTCCCCGCCGGTCGACTCGCTGCCGCAGGTCACCGTGCCCGGCCTCTCCGACGGCCTCTCCTCGATCGAGAAGCACCACTGGTTCCTGGTCTCCGACCTCGCCGGCATCATCGGCGGTCTGATCACCAACCTGTCCGTGATCACGATCCTGGCCGCGGTGCTGTTCGTCGGCAGCTGGTGGCTGCTGTGGCGCACCCCGTTCGGTCTGCGGCTGCGCTCCTGCGGCGAGAACCCGACCGCTGCCGAGTCCCTCGGAGTCAACGTCTACAAGTACAAGTACGCGGCCGTCGCCGTCTCCGGCGGCCTCGCCGGCCTGGGCGGCGCCTTCCTGGCGCTGGTCACCTCGCACACCTACCTGGAGGGCCAGACCGGTGGCCGCGGTTACATCGGTCTCGCGGCGATGATCTTCGGCAACTGGCGTCCGGGCGGCCTCGCGATGGGCGCGGGCCTGTTCGGCTACTCCGACGCCCTGCAGCTGCGCAACGGCGGCACGACCGTGCACGCGCTGCTGCTCCTGCTGGTCATCCTGCTCGTCGCCCTGGCAGGCTGGAAGCTGTACCGCACGTCGCTGTGGCAGGGCGCGATCAGCCTGATCGTGGCCGCGCTGGTGCTGCTCTGGTACCTGGTCACCGACGAGGTCCCGAGCGACTTCGTCGGTGCCACGCCGTACGTCGTCACCCTGCTGGTGCTGTCGCTGTCGGCGCAGCGCCTGCGGATGCCGAAGGCGGACGGTATGCGCTACCGGAAGGGTCAGGGCAAGTGACCGAGGAAACCGCCGGGTTCGACTGGGAGGCGCTGCGAGAGGTGGCGCGTGAGGCGATGTCCCACGCGTACGCCCCCTACTCCGGCTTCCCCGTCGGCGTGGCGGCCCGGGTCGACGACGGCCGCACGGTCACCGGCTGCAACGTGGAGAACGCCTCCTACGGCATCGGCCTGTGCGCCGAGTGCGGCCTGGTCTCCGACCTGCAGCGCACGGGCGGCGGCCGCCTCACGCACTTCACCTGCGTGGACGGCAAGGGCGGCCTGCTCGTGCCGTGCGGCCGCTGCCGTCAGCTGCTGTACGAGTTCGGCGGCCCGGACCTCCTCCTGGACACCCCCGCGGGCGTCCTCACGCTCTCCGAGATGCTGCCCCAGGCCTTCGGCCCGGACCATCTCACCAAGTAAGTCCCGTACGGCCCCCCTGTCCCGCTCGCAGGGGGGCCGCACACTTCGCACCTCCCGGAAGGAAGCCACCAGCCATGGCCATGGACGCCATCTCCGTGATCCGCACCAAGCGGGACCGCGGCGAGCTGACCGACGAGCAGATCGACTGGGTCATCGACGCGTACACCCGCGGCGAGGTCGCCGACGAGCAGATGTCCGCGCTCGCCATGGCGATCCTGCTCAACGGCATGAACCGCCGTGAGATCGCCCGCTGGACGGCGGCCATGATCGCCTCCGGCGAGCGCATGGACTTCTCGGCCCTGTCCCGCCCGACGGCGGACAAGCACTCGACGGGCGGCGTCGGCGACAAGATCACCCTGCCGCTGGCCCCGCTGGTGGCGGCGTGCGGCGCGGCCGTCCCGCAGCTCTCCGGCCGGGGCCTCGGCCACACCGGCGGCACGCTGGACAAGCTGGAGTCGATCCCCGGCTGGCGGGCCCTGCTCTCCAACGAGGAGATGCTGAACGTCCTGGACACCACGGGCGCGGTGATCTGCGCGGCGGGCGACGGCCTGGCCCCGGCGGACAAGAAGCTGTACGCGCTGCGGGACGTGACGGGCACGGTGGAGGCGATCCCGCTCATCGCCTCCTCGATCATGTCGAAGAAGATCGCCGAGGGCACGGGCTCCCTGGTCCTCGACGTGAAGGTGGGCAGCGGCGCCTTCATGAAGACGCTGGACGACGCCCGCGAACTGGCGACCACGATGGTCGGCCTCGGCACCGACCACGGCGTGAAGACGGTGGCGCTCCTGACGGACATGTCGACCCCGCTGGGCCTGACGGCCGGCAACGCGCTCGAGGTCCGCGAGTCGGTGGAGGTCCTGGCGGGCGGCGGCCCCGCGGACGTGGTCGAGCTGACCATCGCCCTGGCCGGCGAGATGCTCGAAGCGGCCGGCATCAAGGACGCCGACCCGGCGAAGGCCCTGGCCGACGGCTCGGCGATGGACGTCTGGCGCCGCATGATCGCGGCCCAGGGCGGCGACCCGGACGCCGTGCTGCCCACGTCGAAGGAGCAGCACGTGATCAAGGCGCCGTCCTCGGGTGTCCTGACCCGTCTGGACGCCTACGGCATCGGCATCGCCGCCTGGCGCCTGGGCGCCGGTCGCGCCCGCAAGGAGGACCCGGTGCAGGCGGCGGCGGGCGTCGAGATGCACGCCAAGCCAGGCGACACCGTGCAGGAGGGCCAGCCCCTGCTGACGCTGCACACCGACACCCCGGAGCGCTTCGAGTACGCGCTGCAGGCGGTGGAGGGTTCCTACGACATCGCGGCGCCGGGCACTGACTTCACGCCGTCGCCGGTGGTGCTGGAACGTATCGCCTGACCAGGTAGTTCCTCGTTCGAGTGAAGGGGACCGGTGGACCTCCACCGGTCCCCTTCGGAATGCTGGGATCGGTGACGCACCGATAGGAGACCGCCAGTGCGACACGAAGTCGCTCCACCCAAGGGGGTGACCCGCAGGAGGAAAGAAGGACATGAGCAGGTCATCCCGGACCAGTGTCCAAGGTCCGTCCCCACTTCCGCATGCGTCGCTGGCAACGGCGGGGTGTGAAGCCGGAAGCGCAAGCCCAAGAGCGGCATGGCCATCGAGCCGCAACAGGTGAGGGGAAGGCCGGACGGGCTAATGAGAATGAACCCTTGACGAAGTCCCGTAACTCCATAGCCGCGTCGATGGTGAGCAGTCGGCGGTAGTAGGCCCTGGCGCGGAAGAGCGCACGACGACCCCGGAGGATTGGCGCCGAAGGGGGAGGACACCGTCGGGCCCGGGATTAAGAGGGAGCCCACCCCGGTCGCATCTTGTGGGAGTGGAACGTGGAAACCCCGTTGGAGTCCGGGAGCGATCCCGGTAAGCCGGAGGTAACGAAGGACCAAGCCTCCAGCGGGACAGGATGATCCGAGAAGCGAACGCCGACAGGGCGAAAGCCCAGAGGAAAAGGAAGCGGAAACCTCAGCCGTGTCCCATAACTCGTCGGATACGAGGCGATGCCCCGACCCGAAAGGGAGCCCACGCGGATCAGGTAGGCCCGTGAAGAAGAACTGCGAAGAACCCCGAACCGAAGGGCAAGTGGGATGCCGAAGGCAGGTGTGGCAGTGACCGCTATGGCGACGCTGTCTCCCACGACGGCGAACGGACCGGAGGACTACGCCCAGACCTGGCACAGCATCGACTGGGCCACGGCGGAGGCGTCGGTACGGCGACTGAGGCAGCGCATCTTCACAGCCGCGCAGGAAGGGGACCTGAAGAAGGTCCGGAACTTGCAGAAGCTCATGCTGCGGTCCCACTCGAACACGCTCGTGAGCGTGAAGCGGGTGACGCAGCAGAGCACAGGCCGTCGGACGGCCGGGATCGACCAGGAACGCGCGCTCACTCCGATCGCGCGAGGGCGGCAGGCTGCTGAGATCACAGCGGAACGCTCGCCTGGAAAGCCCCTGCCCGTCCGGCGTGTGTACATTCCCAAAGCCAACGGAAAGCAGCGCCCCTTGGGTATTCCGACGGTCACGGCATAGTGCCGCGTCGTCCAAGCAGTCCTTGGGTTCCCTGGCGGTGACTCATCCGTTCCACGCGCTGAGTGGTCAGCGGCTGG